>JBBPZY010000088.1:0-26682 GCA_038276315.1 Mycobacteriales bacterium | reverse complement strand
GCGACTCCAACGGAGCCAGCCGGGCGTGGATCTCGTCCAGCGCGTCGAAGATCTGCTGCTGCTCGCTGTCGCGGATCTCGGCGGCGCGCACGAGCATGCTGCGCATCCGATCGAAGGATTGCGTCGCTGTGTTAGTCACGGGCTTGGCCTTCGCTAAGGGGAACGGACCGATCCTGGTGGGCGCGAATCCTAACCATCCCGGCAGCGGCTGCGGCAACCGGGAGACGACGCTGCGCAAGTGGTGATCTCTCAAGCCAGCTTGCGCGATGGCGTACCCCCTGCGACTCAGTGCACCCGCAGGCGGTCTTCGAAACCGCCGACGAGGGTCCGCCAGGAGGCCGCTTCGGCGTCGAAGGGAGCGCTGGGCGCCAGCCGGGTCGGGTCCGGCCGCACCAGGAAGGAGACCAGCCAGCCCAGCGGTTCGGAACTGGCCAACGCCTTGTCCGCGGCATCGGATCCGGCCCACTGCTCGGCGTCGGTGATCAGTTCCACCGCCAGCTCCAGCTGTCCGGGATCCACCGTCTCCGGACCACCGGCGAGGTCGTCGGCCAAGCCAGCGAGTACGTAGCTGTTGCCGTCGTCAACCGCCACCGTCAGCTCGCGGTCCTGTGCACGCTTGGTCACCTGCGGCCAGGTGGACACCGCGTCGAGGTCGTGGTCCTGCGGGTTGTCGGTGAGGTAGCGGGCCAGCGCACGCGGCGAACTGAAGACGTCGATGCGTCCGCCGCTGCCGAGAAAGACCGGCGCGTCGTCGAGGTAGCAACGCAGCGTGTAGTGATCGCCCAGATCACTGATGATCCGGATCGGGTCGATGCCGACCTCTGACCAGAACGCCAGCGCGGGATCGCCCGCGGTCTTCACTTTCGTGGTTGCCTGCGCCTCGGTGGCCTGCTCCTCGGACACTTGCGCCTCGGACAGTTCGGTCGCCGCCGCGACCAGCGCCGCCGCATCGACCTCGGGACTGCGAATCACACCATCGACGGCATCGATCACGTCGTCCCACCGTTGCGCGATCACGGTGCACAGCGCATCCCAGTGCCGCGCGCCGTCCCGACCGCTGAAGGCTACGGTCCCGCCGTCGAGCATGGTGAACCCGGCAGTGGAGTCGAGCACCTCGTGGACCACGTCCAGGCCGCAGACATCGGCCAGCGAGCGCGCGATCGACACCACGTCGGCGAGCTCGCCGATCACCCAGGTATCTCGGGATTGCGCGACCAGTTCGGGCACTCCGACCAGGTCGTAACGATGGGAGTCCGAGGGTCGCAGGTCCGGCGCGGGCAGCCGCGGTACCAAATCCCAGGCCGGATGGTCGACCAGATCGTGAATATCGGCGGTGCGCACGAAACCGACCAACGCCGCGACGTCGGCGAAGGCGAAGAGGTTCTCGTCGTCGCCGAGGAACGCCTCCCATTCCTCACCGTCAGCACGCCAGCGCGGCGCCCACAACGTCGCCAGGTCCCCAGCGGTCACCGAGAGCTCGATCGGCACAATGTCCGCAACCATGGCGGGCAGCGTAATCCCCGGGTCAGGGCCTTACCCGCCAGCCGTCGAGGTTGGCGCGAATCGCCGCCTCGAACAGCGCACCAGGCGGTCCGGTGCCGTCCGGCATCGCACCGCCCAGCTCGAGGGACACCAGGCCGTGCACGTTGGCCCACAGCGCGGTGGCGATGAGGTACGGGTCGGCGTCGCGCAGCATACCCGTCGCAACCGCCCTGCGCACCGTGTAGATCAGCGGGGCGAAGGTGGCCTCGGCGTGCGCGTAATCCTCCGGGGCGGGCTCGAAGCCGGGCACCGGCGAACCGAACATCACCGCGTACAGGTGCGGGTCGGCCAGCGCACTGGCCCGGTAGGCGCGGCCGAGCGCGAGGAGGTCGGCCAGTGGATCGTCCGAGGGCGTCACCGTGTCCAGATGGGCCGCAAACCTGGTGAACGCCTCGATGAACAACCCCCGGAGGATTCCCGGCTTGCCGCCGAACAGGGCGTACACCGCACTGGTCGAGGTGCCCGCGGCGGCGGCGAGCCGGCGCAGACTCAGCGCGTCCGGGCCCTCGACGGTGAGCAGCTCCCCCGCAGTGTCGAGCAGACGGACGCGCAGTGCATCGTCGTGCAACTTCGGCCGGGCCACCGCACAATTCTATCGCAAACAGCGTTTCATAACGGTGTTTTCAGCTCCTGGGAAACTGTCCCGCGTGCGCCCGGGGTGAATAGCTCTGATGCTCCCGAGCTCAACGGCAGAGCTGTCCCCGCCAGGGCTGACAGCATTGCTGTTGAGTTCGGGACGCTGAGATACCCAGGCAGGTGTCGTTGCAGTGTTAGGTCTGCGGGGAAGCGAGCAGGTAGCTCATACTCGGCTGAGCAGGTCGCGGAGCAGAGTGCCCATCCGGACCGCGGAGTTGGCGGCGGTGGCGAGCATCTCTTGCGGGTTCAGGGGGGCGCCAGTGAGACCGGCGGCGAGGTTGGTGACCAGCGAGATGCCCAGCACTTCGGCGCCCTCGGCGCGCGCGGCGATGGCCTCCAGGACGGTGGACATCCCGACCAGGTGCGCTCCCAGCACGCCCAACATGCGGATCTCGGCCGGCGTCTCGAAATGCGGACCGGGGAGCCCGGCGTAGACGCCTTCGACCAGGTCCGGGTCGATCTCCCGCGCCAGCGCGCGCAACCGGGGGGAGTAGGTGTCGGTGAGATCGACGAACCGCGGTCCGACCAGCGGTGAGGTCGCGGTGAGGTTGAGGTGGTCGCAGATCAGCACCGGCTGACCGACCGCCAGCCCCTCGGTGATGCCGCCAGCGGCATTAGTAAGTACCACCACCCGCGCTCCCGCCGCGCAGGCGGTGCGCACGCCGTGCGCGACCTGCGCCGCGCCATGGCCTTCGTAACCATGCGTGCGACCGAGCAGCACCAGGACGCGGCGCTTCCCGAGGGATCCGCTGAGCTGCACCGACCGCGCCGTCCCGGCGTGCCCGATGACCTGCGGCACGGCGAATCCCGGCAGCGTGCTGACCGGCATCTCGACGGCGGGAGCGCCCAGCACGTCAGCCGCGGGACGCCAGCCGCTGCCGAGCACCACCGCGATGTCGTGCGCGGGCACCCCGGTGCGTTGGGCCAGCACCGCGGCGGCGTCTCGGGCCAGCTGTGCCGGGTCAGTCACGACCGGCAGCCTAGAGTGAGCGTGCCGAGGAACTACGGACCGGGAGCGAACTCCGCCACCGCCGGCTCGAACAGCTTCATCCGCCCCGCGCCCTCACGTTCGGTCGGCACGGTGACCGAAACCATCCACAGGTCTGTCCTGACTGGGACCAGCCGCAGGTAGGTGGTGCGGCGCAGCTCACCGCCCTCCTGGGTCCGAAACGTGGCGTCCAGCGCGCCGCCGGACAGTTTCTGTCGCTGGGTCTCGACGAGCTCGGGCACCGCCTGCGCGAGCTTGCGCAGGTAGGTGGTCAGGTATTGGTCGACGCCGCCACCGGCGAGCGCTCCGGTGAGCCGCTCCACGGCGACGACCTCCGAACCGTCCGGGGAGACGAAGCGCGCCACGGTATCCGAGTTGGATCCCAGCGCGCGCTGCTCGAGGAACTCCGGCCAACCCTGCGCAACGCTGACCGTGAACCGTGCCGGCGGGGTCCCGGCCGGCTCGGCGATCTGAAGCGTCTTGGGTGTGAGCACCACGTCATCGGCGCTGGTGCCCACTGCGGGTCGGTCTCCCAGGCTGGGGACGGGGGACTGCCCGCCGGCCACCCGGACGGCGCCGAAGCCGGTGATCGCGGCACCGAAGAACGCCACCACGGCCAAGGTCCACAGGATTGCCCTGCCTCCGGCGCCGGTGCCCTTGACTCGATGTGCCGTGGGCTGGCTGTAAGCGGTGTGCGGATCAGCACCCGACGCCACGGCGAAGGGCAGCGGACCCGGGTCAGTCGCGAGCTGCGCGGTGGGTCGGCGCGGCTGCTCGGGCGCTGCGGGGATGTTGTCGGCGACGCGCACGCGGCCAGTGGCCGCGACGGCACGCATCGCTGGTCGGGGATCAGCCGGCTCGGGTGGTGCCCCCAGCAGCTGGCGTACCTGCGACAACGGGATCCGGCGGGCTGGATCCTTGACCATCAACCCGCTGATCACCTCGGCGAGCGGTCCAGAACACGACGCCGCAGGCACCTCGTCGTGCACCACCGCGGCCACCGTCGCCATCGCGGTGCCCGCGTCGTAGGGGGGTCTGCCCTCGACCGCGGCGAACAGGGTCGCGCCGAGCCCCCACAGGTCTGCCGCCGGGTTGATCGGCCCACCGGAGGCGATCTCCGGAGCGATGTAAGCGGGGGAGCCCAGCATCAGACCGGTGGCGGTCAACGTCTGATCGGCCGGATTGCGGGCGATCCCGAAGTCGGTGAGCTTGATCCGGCCGTCGTGTGCCATCAGCACGTTGCCGGGCTTGACGTCGCGGTGTGTGATGCCCGCGGCGTGCGCGGCCTGCAGTGCCGCCGCCACCGCGGCGCCGATGGCGACCACCCGATGCGGCGGCAGCGCACCGTCGCGCAACAGCTCCGCCAGGCTGGCCGACGCCACCAGCTCCATCACCACGAATGGCGCCGCGCCCTCCCGAGCCACGTCGTAGAGGGTCACCACATTGGGATGCGACAGCGCGGCGATCGCTCTGGCCTCCCGCAACGACCGCTCCCGCAGCGCGTCCGCCTCGGCCTCCGGGATGCCGGGTGGCAGCAGCACCTCCTTGACCGCAACCGGCCGCCCGAGCACCTCATCGTGCGCTGACCACACCGTGCCCATGGTTCCCCGGCCCAGCACCGCGCCGAGCCGGTAGCGCCCGGCCACCAAGCGAGGCGCGGTGTTGGTCACGGACCCATGATGCCCTGCGTTGTGGTCGCCACCCGCGTGTGTCATACAGATGTGATGGTGGACGAAACATTCCCGACAGCCGCCCAGACCACGGCCCAGAAGATGACTCAGTCGGGCTTCGCGGTCAAACCGGTGTATCACGCGACGGATGTCGCGGATGGGTTGGCGCAGCGGCTGGGTGAGCCCGGGGAGTTCCCGTTCACCCGTGGGGTGTATCCCGCCATGTACACCCAACGTCGGTGGACGATGCGCCAGTACGCCGGCTACGGCAGCGCCACCGAGTCCAACGCCCGCTACCACCAGCTCCTGCGGGCGGGGCAGACCGGCTTGTCGGTGGCCTTCGACCTGCCCACGCAGATGGGTTACGACTCCGACGAGGCGATCGCGCGCGGCGAGGTCGGCAAGGTCGGGGTCGCCATCGACTCGATCGAGGACATGCGGACGCTGTTCGACGGGATCCCGCTGGATGAGGTGTCCACCTCGATGACGATCAACGCGCCCGCGAGCGTGCTGCTGCTGCTCTACCAACTGGTGGGCGAGCAGCACGCGGTGCTGGGCTCGAGGCTGGCCGGGACGATTCAGAACGACGTGCTCAAGGAATACATCGCGCGGGGTACCTATATCTACCCGCCAGCGCAGTCCCTGCGGCTCACCTCGGACATCTTCGCCTATTGCCAGGCCGAGATCCCGCACTGGAACACCATCTCGATCTCGGGCTATCACATGGCCGAGGCGGGGGCGAACCCGGCGCAGGAGATCGCCTTCACGCTGGCCAACGGGGTGCAGTATGTGCAGGCCGCGCTGGACGCCGGGATGGTCGTCGACGAGTTCGCGCCGCGGTTGTCATTCTTCTTCGTCTCTCGCACCACGCTGTTGGAGGAGGTCGCCAAGTTTCGGGCCGCCCGACGAATCTGGGCGCGACTGATGCGGGAACGCTTCAATGCGCAGCATCCCAAATCGCTGATGCTGCGATTTCATGCCCAGACCGCCGGCGTGCAGCTCACCGCACAGCAGCCCGAGGTCAACATGGTGCGGGTGACCGCGCAGGCGATTGCCGCGATTTTCGGTGGCGCCCAGTCGTTGCACACCAATGCCTACGATGAGGCGATCGCGCTGCCCACCGAAAAAGCTGCCCGGCTGGCCCTGCGAACCCAGCAGGTGTTGGCCTACGAGACCGATTTGACGGCCACGGTCGATCCCTTCGCCGGCTCCTATGCGATCGAGGCGATGACCGACGAGGTCGAGGCCGCCGCGGTGGCGTTGATCGAAAAAGTGGACGAACTGGGTGGCGCGGTGGGCGCTATCGAGGCAGGTTTTCAGAAATCTGAGATAGAGCGGACCGCGTACCAAACCGCTATGGAGATCGACTCCGGGGACCGGGTGGTGGTCGGGCTCAACCGCTACCGGCTCGACGCCGAGGATCCTTACCAGCCACTGCGGGTGGATCCGGCGATCGAGGACAGTGCCCGCGAGCGGCTTGCTGCGCTGCGCTCGTCGCGATCCTCCACGGAGGTCGATCGGACGCTGGATGACTTGCGACGCGCCGCCAAGGACGTCACCACCAACGTGCTGTACCCGATGAAGCGGGCGCTGGCAGCGCACGCCACGGTGGGTGAGGTGTGTCACGCGTTGCGCGACGTATGGGGTACCTACGTGCCTCCGGAGGGGTTCTAACCCGACGCGGTGAACCACCGTGGGCGACCAGTAGGCACAATGTCTCGACGCCGGGAGGTGTCGGCGACCGCCGCGGGAGGTGCTGGGGTGACATTGCTGGGGTCCGGTCTGCTGCCCCCGGTCGGAGCGCCACTGGATATCGCCGCCGGTCGAGGTCCGACCTGGCTGGATGGGTGGTTGTCGAACCATGGCGCGAACCTGGTCGCCTGGCGCAGACACGTTCACGCCAACCCGGAACTCGCCTACCAGGAGCATGCCACCACCGCACTGATCGCCGGGTATCTCAGCAGCGCCGGTCTGGCGCCCACCGTGCTGCCCGGCGGCACCGGTCTGGTCTGTGACCTCGGCACCGGTATCCGGTGTGTGGCCCTGCGCGCCGACATCGACGCACTGCCCATTTCGGAGGCCACCGGGCTGCCGTTCGCCTCCACCGTGGGTGGCCGGATGCACGCGTGCGGGCACGACGCGCACACCGCGATCCTGCTCGGCGCAGCGCTTGCCCTGGCGTCGGCTCCGGCACTGCCCGGCCGGATTCGGATGATCTTCCAGCCGGCTGAGGAAGTGATGCCCGGCGGCGCCTTGAGCGTGCTTGCTGCCGACGCTCTATCCGGTGTGGACCGGATCTTCGCGCTGCACTGCGACCCCCGGTTGGGAGTCGGTCAGGTGGGCACCCGGGTCGGATCGATCACCTCGGCGTCGGACCTGCTCGAGCTCCGGCTGTCGTCGCCCGGTGGGCACACGGCGCGCCCGCACCTCACCGCCGATCTGGTGCACGCCCTCGGAACCGTGATCACCGGCCTGCCGGCGCTGCTGTCCCGGCGGGTCGACCCACGGTCGGGCACCCTGCTCGCCTGGGGGGCGGTGCAAGCTGGCGACGCTGCGAACATCATCCCGCAGGATGGGCTGCTTCGTGGAAGCCTGCGCACTGCGGACCGCAGGATCTGGGCCGGTCTGGTGCCACTGGTTCGTGAGCTGGTCACCGCCCTGGTGGCGCCCACGGGGGTGGGTTTCGACCTGCGTCATGTCCGCGGCGTTCCGCCGGTGGTCAACGAAGCGGTCAGCACCGAGCTGCTGCGTGCCGGTGTCGCGGCGGCGCTAGGTGGGGATGCGGTGGCGGCTACCGAGCAGTCCTCCGGTGGCGAGGACTTCGCCTGGTACCTCGAACACGTCCCGGGATCGATGGGCCGTCTTGGCGTCTGGGCGGGTGAAGGCGTGCAGGGCGATCTGCACCAGTCGACCTTCGACCTCGATGAACGCGCGCTGGCGCTCGGGGTGCGGGTCATGGTGCACACTGCACTGGCCGCCCTCGACTGACCGGCACCTACTGAGTTCAAGACAAGCGCGGAGTGACTAGGTGGTCGCGCGGTGCACGGGGCGCTTGGCGGCATGGTCGACAGTGCGTCATCGGACGTTATTCTCTGTAGTCGGATTCCGTCGACGCTAGGTAGCCGTCGCTGGTGTTCCCCGGTAGTGCGCTGCGAGCTCCTTCGCGATTCTCGCGGATACTGCCGCACACCGGAGGCAACGGGCTCGCCGCCTGACGGGTAACGGGCCGCACCGCAGCGGTGTCCGTACTCCTATGCTCACCGCCGGCATGGCGTCTCACCAGCGGCGGCGGGGGTCGGCTGGCAGCACAGCGGTCCGAACGGCGTCGCGTGCGGGGATGCCGAGTTGCGGTGACCTCGGTAGCTCTGCACCCATGACTAGGTAACCGAAAAAACGGCTCCAGGGCATAGGTGACGGCATTCTAAATTAGGTGGCGAATAGATGTTGTCAGGTGACGCCCTGCTCGCCAGAGTATGTATTAGCCGAATCGACAAATGAAGTCGAAGAGGCACTTTCGTTCCCGGCCCGCAACAGCGGGTCATTCTGAGGAGGAATTTCATGTCTGACGCATTGAGCTTTGTTGAGATCGACGGCCAGCACCTCGAGCTGCTGCCGGCTCGCACCGTCATGTCGATGTTCCGGGCTTGCGGCTGCGGCGAGGGTGGCGGCGGCGAGGAAGGCGGCAATGGCGGCGTCGGCGGTGCCGGTGGCAACGCCCAGGGTGGCCTCGGCATCAACATCCTGAGTGGCCTCGGCGTCCTGGGCACTGGCACCGCCAGCGCGGGTGACGCGACCGGCGGCAACGGCGGCAGCGCTAACGGTGGCAAGGGCTGAGCCAACGGCAGCTGAATAAACCGGTTATCACTTACGGTGTGCGTTTGCTAGGGAACGGGCATCGTCAATAGCCGGCGGCAACGCTGAAGGTGGTACTGGGGCAGCCG
Source organism: Mycobacteriales bacterium (assembly GCA_038276315.1). Taxonomy (GTDB): domain Bacteria; phylum Actinomycetota; class Actinomycetes; order Mycobacteriales; family Pseudonocardiaceae. The sequence goes on along the minus strand of JBBPZY010000088.1, from coordinate 17,905 downwards.
ACTACCCTCCAGTCGTGCAGTACCTCCGCGCGATGACCGATCGCGTGTAATGCCGCTGGCACTGAAGGGACGGCCGCAATGCGGCCGTCCCTTCAGCTTTTTGCCCATAGTCCCCGGATAGCCGGGGACTATCAGGGACCAATGCCCCCGCAGGGACGGATGCGTAGTTCGGCGACGTAGTCCTCCGGGGCGCCGGCCGCCTCAGCGGCGTCGGCGACGACGCCGAGGTAGCGCGCCGATGGCAGGCCACCTTCGTAGGCGTCCAGGACGTAGAGCCAGGCGAGCACCGAGCCGTCGAGCGTGTGCACCCGCAGTTTCAACTTCTTGTGCAGCCCGAAGTCCTCGCCTTCCCAGCGGTCGAGCAGCTTTTCGTCCTCCGCGGTGACGTCGTAGATCACGACGAAGACCTGGGAGCCGGGGTCTTCTACGACGGTGGCCAGGGCACCCTCCCAGCCGATGTCCTCACCGCCGAAAGTCAGCCGCCACCCGATCAGCCACCCGGTCATCGCCGTCGGCGAATGCGGCGCGCGCTGCATCATCTGGGCGGGATCCATGTTCGACCCATAGGCGGCGTAGAGCGGCACGCGCGATAGCGTAGCCGCCGCCCAATGCGTCCCAGCGTGCCCGCCACCGCCATCGGTTACGCCCTGTTCACGCCGGTGCGCACTGAGCGTGCTGGACATGAGGCAACCGCTGGCGTGCCCACGCGTCTTACTAGGTAGCAGGCCGGCAGGAGGAGGTTGCGGATGCGGATCGTTGCTTGCGGGCTGATCGCTGGTGCGGCCCTGTTGGGTGGTGCCCCGATGGCCATCGCCGATGTGGCCGGCGGCAGAACCAGTGCAGACAGTCAAGCAGCGCCGCAGGCCGAGGTGAGCATGCTGGCGGTGTCACTCACCGTGGGCGGTGCGGTGGCGATGGCCGGGTCCGGCGTGGCGCTGGTGCTGACTCGGCGCCGCACTGTCAGCCGTCCTCCCAGTCAAGTGTCCGGTTAACCGCCTTGCGCCACTGGCGGTAGAGTTTCTCCCGTTGTTGCAGGTCCATCGTCGGATCCCACTGCCGGTCCGCCGCCCAGTTGGCCCGGATCTCGCTGGCTCCCTGCCAAAAGCCGACCGCGAGCCCAGCGGCGTAGGCAGCGCCCAACGCGGTGGTCTCGCTGATCACGGGTCGGATCACCGGGACGCCCAGAATGTCCGCCTGGAACTGCATAAGCAGCTCGTTGCCCACCATCCCGCCGTCGACTTTCAGCAAGGTCAACGTGGCCCCGGAGTCGGCGTTCATCGCGTCGAGCACCTCGCGGGATTGGAACGCGGTGGCTTCCAGCGCCGCCCTGGCCAGGTGACCCCGGTTGACGTAACGGGTCAGCCCGACGATGACGCCACGAGCGTCGGAGCGCCAGTGCGGGGCGAACAGCCCGGAAAACGCCGGCACGAAGTAGGCCCCACCGTTGTCGGCGACGGTAGCCGCCAGCTGCTCGATCTCCGCGGCTGACGAGATCATGCCGAGGTTGTCCCGCAGCCACTGCACCAGCGACCCGGTGACCGCGATCGAACCCTCTAACGCGTACACCGGGTCCTGCGGCCCGATCTTGTAGCACACTGTGGTGAGCAGTCCGTTGCGGCTGCGCATCAGCTCGGTACCGGTATTGAGCAGCATGAAGTTACCGGTGCCGTAGGTGTTCTTGGCCTCCCCGACGGACAAGCAGGCTTGGCCGAAGGTGGCCGCCTGCTGGTCACCGAGGATGCCGGCGATGGGAACCCCGGTCAGCACCGCGGGCTCCCGGACCGTCCCGTAAATCTCCGACGACGAGCGGATCTGCGGCAGCATCGACACCGGAACGCCCATCTCCTCGGCGATGCCCTCGTCCCAGCGCAGCGTGTCCAGGTTCATCAGCAAGGTCCGCGAGGCATTGGTGGCGTCGGTGAGGTGCAGCCCGCCGGACCGGCCGCCGCTGAGGTTCCAGAGCAACCAGGTATCGATGGTGCCGAAGCACAGTTCGCCGTTACGCGCTCGCTGCCGGGCGCCATCGACCTGGTCGAGGATCCAGCGGATCTTCGGGCCGGAGAAGTAGGTCGACAACGGCAACCCGGTGCGGTGCTGGTACCGGCTGGCGCCGGTGGACCCGCCGAGGTCGGTGCACAACTCGGCGGTGCGGGTGTCCTGCCACACGATCGCGTTGTACACCGGTTCCCCGCTGAGCCGGTCCCACACCACCGCGGTCTCCCGCTGGTTGGCGATGCCCACCGCGACGATGTCCCCGGCGGTCAGATCGGCCTTGGCCAGTGCCCCGGCCGCGACCTCGCAAGTATTCGCCCACAACTCCAGGGGGTCGTGCTCCACCCAGCCAGCTCGCGGGTAGTGCTGCCGGTGCTCACGCTGATCCGCGCTGACCACCCGACCGTCGTGGTCGAACACCATGCAGCGGGTGGATGTGGTCCCCTGGTCGATCGCCGCGACGTACTGACTCATCGCCCCTCCATATCAGTGGTTAGGTCACGCCTCGGTTGCGGATCGTCGGATCCGGGAAGTTCGGGCAGCATGGGAAACCAACTGCTCCGCCAGCGCCCCGAACGCGGCGTGATCGGCTGGCCCGGCGTTGCGCTCATCGGGGCCGCTTTTGCGGTCACGATGCTGGGCACCACGCTGCCCACCCCGCTGTATCCGCTCTATGCGAAGGCCTTCGGCTTCGGCGAGCTGGTCACCACGGTGATATTCGCCGCATACGCGGTCGGGGTCACGGCCGCTCTGCTGCTGTTCGGGCGTTGGTCGGATCAGCTGGGCAGGCGACCGATGTTGCAGGCTGGGCTGGCACTGTCCGCCCTTTCGGCCATCGTGTTCCTGCTGACCGGGTCGCTGGGCTGGTTGTTCGTCGGCCGGGTGCTGTCGGGTCTGTCGGCCGGCATCTTCACCGGCACGGCGACCGCGACGATCGTGGACCTCGCTCCTGATGACGGCAAGGCGCGGGCGAGCCTGATCGCGGCCTCGGTGAACATGGGTGGTCTCGGCGCGGGCCCGCTGCTGGCCGGCATCCTGGCGCAGTACGCACCGCTGCCGCTGACCCTGTGCTTCATCGTCGATCTGGTGCTCGTCGTGATAGCAATCCTTGGTGTGCAGGCCGTCACCGACCCGGTGCGCCGTGCCAGCACGCTGCGCCTGCGGCCACAGAAGATCACTGTGCCGAGGGAGATGCGCGGTGTGTTCACCAGAGCGGTGATCGCCGGATTCGCCGGATTCGCGGTGCTGGGGTTGTTCACCGCGGTTTCCCCGGCATTCCTCGCCACGGTGCTGCACGACACCAATCACGCTCTCACCGGTGCAGTGGTGATCTCCGTCTTCATCGCCTCGACGATCGGCCAGTCGCTGTCCTCGGTCATCGGCGAGCAGCGCGCCCTGATGGTCGGGTGTGCCGGCCTGATCGTCGGAATGATCCTGGTCGGAACCAGCCTGCTCGTCCGTTCGCTCGCGGCGCTCATCGTGGGAGCGGTCATCGCCGGACTCGGCCAAGGCATGAGTTTCCGGGCCGGCCTCGGGGCGGTGACCGGTGCGAGTCCGCCGGATAAACGCGGTGAGATCACGTCGAGCTACTTTGTGATGCTCTACGTCGGTATCGCGATCCCGGTGATCGGCGAGGGCGCCGCGGCAAGAGCCTTCGGTCTCGTCGGAGCCGGCATGGTGTTCGCGGCGCTCGTCGCGATCCTCGCCGCCGTCGCGCTCCTGTTACTGATGCGCAGCACCTCACAGTGATCACCGTTTGATCATGCTGGGGGAAGGTCTAGGAGGCCGTCACGCGGTAGCGTGCAGCAGGCGAAGCGGGTACCAGGCAGGGGGTGGGATCGACCGGTGCAGCAAGCCCAGCGCGAGCCCCGGCAGTCCATCGGCGGTGCAGCCCCGGGACAGCTCGGTCTGGGGCAGCGAGCGGCGGACTGGCAGCGGCTGGCCGACGAGCAGTTCGACATCGCGGTCATCGGTGGTGGAGTGGTCGGATCCGGCGCGGCGTTGGACGCCGCAACCCGGGGTCTGAAGGTGGCTCTGGTGGAAGCCCGGGACCTGGCATCGGGCACGTCGAGCCGGTCGTCGAAGCTGTTCCACGGGGGCCTGCGTTACCTGGAGCAGCTGGAGTTCGGGCTGGTGCGGGAGGCCCTGCACGAGCGGGAGCTGATGCTCACCCTGCTGGCCCCACACCTGGTCAAACCGGTGAGCTTCCTGTACCCGCTGGCCCACCGCGTCTGGGAACGGCCCTACGTCGCCGCTGGGCTGGCCCTCTACCAGACGCTGGGCGGGACACGGTCAGTGCCGGGTCAACGCCACCTCACCCGGGCCGGGGCGCTGCGGTTGGCGCCGGCGTTGCGCCGCGACTCCCTCGTCGGCGGGGTGCGCTACTACGACGCGATCACCGACGATGCCCGGCACACCATGACGGTGGCCCGCACCGCTGCCCAGTACGGCGCGGTGGTGCGCAGCTCCACCCAGGTCATCGGCTTCCTGCGGGAGGCGGATCGGATCTGCGGAGTCCGGGTGCGGGACTGCGAGACCGGCGAGGAGACCGAAGTCAAGGCGCACGCGGTGCTCAACTGCACCGGGGTGTGGACTGATGAGATCCAGCGATTGTCCGGCGGTCGGGGCCGGTTCCGGATACGCGCCTCCAAGGGGGTGCACATTGTGGTCCCGAGGGACCGCATCGTGTCCGAGAGCGGCCTGATCCTGCGCACCCCGACGTCGGTGCTGTTCGTCATCCCGTGGCGCAGCCATTGGATCCTCGGCACCACCGACACCGGCTGGAACCTCGACCTCGCACATCCCGCGGCGACTCGCGCGGACATCGACTACCTGCTGGACACGGTGAACTCGGTGCTGGCCACGCCGCTGAACGAGAGCGACATCGAGGGTGTCTACGCCGGCTTGCGGCCGCTGCTGGCCGGCGAGAGCGAGCAGACCTCGCGGCTGTCCCGGGAACACGCCGTCGCCCGGGTGGCGCCCGGCCTGGTGGCGATCGCGGGCGGGAAGTACACCACCTACCGGGTGATGGCTGCCGACGCGGTGGACGCGGCGGTGCCCGATCTACCCGGCCGGGTTGCTCCCTCGATCACCGACAAGGTTCCATTGCTCGGCGCGGACGGCTACCACGCCCTGGTCAACCAGGCCGACACGCTGGCCGCCCGCCACGGACTGCATCCCTACCGGCTACGGCACCTTCTGGACCGTTACGGCTCGGTGGTGCACCAGGTGCTGGCCGTGGCCGCCGACCGTCGAGACCTGCTCGCGCCGCTACGCGAGGCGCCCGATTACCTCCGGGTGGAGGTGGTGTACGCCGCCACCCACGAAGCAGCCCTGCACTTGGAGGATGTGCTGACCCGGCGCACCCGGATCTCGATCGAGTACCCGCACCGGGGCGAGGCATGCGCCGCTGAGGTCGCCGACCTGATGGGCGAGGCACTGGGCTGGAGTGCGGCTGCACGGCACCGGGAGGTGCAGATCTACCTTGCCCGGGTGGCCGCCGAACGCGACTCGCAGCGCCAACTCAACGACTCCACCGCCGACGCCCGCCGTGGCGCCGCCCCCGAGCCCCGACCCCAGCTTCTTGCGCCGGTCAGCTGATCGTGCACAGCACGGTGCCTTGGGTGACTGGGGTACCGGGCCGGGCGGTGAGGGCGGTGATGGTGCCGGCCTGGTGCGCGATGACCGGGTTTTCCATTTTCATCGCTTCCAGCACCACGATCAGGTCACCGGCGTCGACTAGGTCTCCCTCGGACACCGCGACCTTGACCACGGTGCCCTGCATCGGCGCGATGACCGCGTCGCCAGATACGGCAGCCGCCCGGTCGCCGCGCTTGCGGGGCTTGGGCCGGCCGGCACCGGCCGCCTGCTGGGTGAGATCGTCCGGCAGCGAGACCTCCAGCCGCCGACCGCCGACCTCCACGACCACGGTCTGCCGCGGCGCCGGTGGCGGCAGTTCCGGCGTGGCGCCGTAGGGCTGCAGCGGCGCGGAGAACTCTGTCTCGATCCACCGGGTGTGCACGGTGAAGTGCTCGCCGTCGGTGGCGGCGAAGGCCGGATCGTCCACGACCGCCCGGTGAAACCCGATGACGGTCGCCACCCCCTCGACGGTGAACTCGGCCAGCGCCCGCCGGGCCCGCGCCAGAGCCTGCTCGCGATCCGCGCCGACGACGATGAGCTTGGCCAGCATCGAGTCGAACTGGTCGCTGATAACGCTGCCGGCGCGCACCCCGGCGTCGAGCCGTACTCCCGGTCCGGACGGCGGATCGAACACCGTGACGACTCCGGGGACGGGCAGGAATCCCCGGGCGGGATCCTCGGCGTTGATTCGGAACTCGATCGCGTGGCCCCGCGGTGGCGGGTCGGACGTGACGATCAGCTTTTCGCCGGCCGCGATCCGGAACTGCTCGCGCACCAGGTCCAGCCCGGTGGTCTCCTCCGAAATCGGGTGCTCCACCTGCAGCCGGGTGTTCACCTCCAGGAAGGAGATCGTGCCGTCAAGGCCCACCAGGAACTCGACAGTGCCTGCGCCGAGGTAGCCCGCCTCGGCGCAGATCGCCCTGGCCGCCTCATGAATGGTGTGGCGCTGCTCGTCGGACAGGAACGGAGCAGGGGCCTCCTCTACCAGTTTCTGGTGGCGGCGTTGCAGGGTGCAGTCCCGGGTGCCGACTATGACGATGGTGCCGTGCTGATCGGCCAGCACCTGCGCCTCGACGTGGCGCGGCTTGTCCAGGTAACGCTCCACAAAGCACTCGCCGCGTCCGAACGCCGAAACGGCCTCGCGCACCGCGGAGTCGAACAGCTCGGGGACCTCCTCGATGGTGCGGGCCACCTTCAGGCCGCGCCCACCACCACCGAAGACTGCCTTGATGGCTACCGGCAGCCCGTGCTCTGCGGCGAAGGCCACCACCTCATGCGGCCCGGTAACGGGATCTCTAGTGCCTGGAACCAGCGGCGCACCTGCCTTGCTGGCGAGCTGGCGGGCGGTGACCTTGTCGCCGAGATCCCGGATCGCCTGCGGCGGCGGTCCGATCCAGGTCAGCCCGGCGTCGATGACGGCTTGGGCGAAGTCGGCGTTCTCGGCGAGGAACCCGTAGCCGGGGTGCACCGAGTCGGCGCCGGCGCGGGCCGCGACGCCGAGCAGCTTGACCTGGTCGAGATAGCTGTCCGCGGATGTGGTTCCGCCCAGCGCGAACGCCTCGTCGGCCAGTGTGACGAACGGAGCGTCGCGGTCGCCGTCGGCGTACACGGCGACACTGGTCAGCCCGGCATCCCGGCAGGCCCGGATCACCCGAACGGCGATCTCCCCGCGGTTGGCGACGAGGATCTTGTGCAGGGCGTTCACGGGCAACCGGCCTACTCGCGGACGGCGCGTTTGATCCGGGCCAGCATCGCCGCGGCGCCGCGCAGCCGTAGTGGGCTCACCGCGTCGGCCAGCCCGAACTGGACGTAGAAGTCCTCCGGGGTGCTCAGTACGGTCGCCACCGGTTCACCGTCGAGCCCGGTGTGCAGGATCGCCGCGAGCCCGCGGGTGGTCACCGCTTCCGGTGGTGCATCGAAGTACAGGTGCACCCGCTGGTCGTCGGCCACGTCGACGGTCAGAAACAGCGGGGACTGGCACTCCGGTACCCGCTGCATGGAGTCGTGCGTCAGCTGCGGCGGCAGCTCGGGCAGCTCCTCACCCAGCTCCACCAGCAGCTGCAGCCGGTCGGTCGGGTCGACTTCGCTGAACTCCTCCGCCAGCTCCGCCAGCTCCGCCAGCCGCGGCGCCAGGGTGCCCGGCGTGCTCATCGTCGATGTCCTCTCCTCGCCAGATGTGGTGAATACTGCTGACGGTGCCACAGGCTCACGACCATAGCGACACCACGGGCACCCCCACCTCGGCGAGCAGCCGCCGGGTCAGCGGCAGGCTGATGCCGATCACGCTGGACGGGTCACCGTCGATCCCGTCGACGAACCAACCGCCCCGGCCGTCCAGGGTGAACCCGCCGGCCACCTGCAGCGGTTCCCCGGTGCCGACGTAGGCCGCGATCTCCTCCGTCGACGGGGTGCTGAAGCGGATGACCGTGCTCTGCGCACCGCTGGCGGTCGCGGTGCGGATGCCCTGGTCGAGGCGTACCACGGCGTGCCCGGTGAGCAGCTCGCCGGTGCCGCCGGCCATCGCCTGCCAGCGCCGCAGCGCGACGTCGGCGCAGCCGGGCTTGCCGACCAGCTCGCCACCGATGTGCAGCATCGAGTCGCAGCCGACGACCACCGCATTGGGGTGCTCGGTGGCGATGTCCCCCGCGACGGTGTGCGCTTTTGCCGTAGCCAGTGCGGTGACCAGCTCCGCCGGCGGCGCATCGGTCAGCGTGGCGGTCAGCGCGTCCTCGTCCACTCCGGACACCCGCACCACCGGCTCGATCCCGGCGCTACGGAGCACCTCGAGCCTGGCGGGGGATGCCGACGCGAGGATCAGGCGCACGGCAGCGCACTGTACGGGTGGGGCGCTTACTGTTCGCCAAACGGGTTGCGCACCGTCAACTCGCCGAACCGGCAACCATCGGGTAGATCCTGGGTGACCAGTTCGGTGGCGCCGGCGCGTAGCGCTGCCTCGATGATCAGCGCATCCCAGAAATTGACGGAATGCTTCTCGGACAGCCGGCTGGCGGAGAGGATGAGTAGTGGATCGGTGTCGACGCGGCACCACTCGCTGTAGTCGTGCACCACCTTTCTGGCCTGCGCCGGTGTCAGCGGTGGGCGCAGTTTGCGCGTCGCGGCGCTGTAGAACTCCTGCAGCACTTTGAGTGCTCAGAATCCCGAGCCCGGATGTCCACAGCGCCGCGAGCAGGTTTCGGCAGTCCGGTGCTTGGCGTCGTCGTGGGTATCCTGCGAGTAGATCAGAATGTTGGTATCGATGAACGTGACGCTGGGTGGCGGCAAACTGCTCACGTGCCGTACTGGTCAATGCCGTTCTGCGTGCAATTCTTCCCGGGTCCAGCGGCGACCTCCACGGTCGACTGCCGCGGTCATCATCTCCAGCGCCGATTGCCGTGCTGAGATGTACCGGTCACGCGCCTCGATCAGCTCGGTGATCTGCTGAGTCACCAGGCCGCTGACGGACGTGCCGCGCTCGGCGGCGAGCACCTTCGCCCGCCGGATGAGATCGGCGTCGAGCTGGATCGTGAGGTTCCGCTTCACGCCCACACTGTGGCACGTGGAGCACGTGCTCGAACCTGGATCACCGCGTTGAGCCGCGGGTGGAGAACATGCCGGTGAACTCCATCCGCAGCACATAGTCCTCGCCGCGATGCGCGGAGCCGACGATCTCCAGCAGACCGAGGCCGGGCCGACTCCGGGAGCGGCGTGCGCCGATGACCTCAAGTTGCATGCGCAGCAGATCCCCCGGGAACACCGGCGCGAGCCACGACATCTCACGACCACCCGGCGAGCCCTGCGAGGTGGAATCGGCCAGCACGGTGTCCACGTAGGCACGCATCCACAGGCACGCGGTGAACCACCCCGACGCGCACAGCCCGCCGAGCACCGACCGCTCCGCCGCCTCCTCGTCCAGATGGAACGGCTGCGGGTCGAACCGCTGGTTGAACGCGAGCATCTCCTCCCGATCGACCTTGACCTCCCCGAGATCAATCACAGTGCCCGGAGTCAGGTCCTCAAACGCGATCGTGGCCACACCACCGATCCTGCCACCGGCGCGTTGCCGATGGGTGTGGATCCGATTCGCTGTGCGTGAGGTCGGGGCAAGGACTGTGGTGGTGTACAGACGTGCCAGCGTTGGCAACTTTTGCCCTTAGTTGCCGGCTGCGGCACGTCCGCAACGAATCACCCCCTCTTCGTCTGTGACGGTGACTGATGGGACGAATTCCACGCGAGTACCCGTCAGCCGAGCGTCACAGGCAAGGTTTGCAGGCCGTGGAACATCGTGCTGTTGCGCCATCTCAGCTCGGCCGGCTCGACGGCGAGGGCCAGCCCGGGAAACCGGGCCAGCAGCCGACCGATGGCGATCTGGCCCTCGAGCCGAGCGAGCGGCGCTCCGAGGCAATGGTGGATGCCGTGCCCGAATGCCAGGTGCCGGTTGGGTTTGCGGTTGATGTCCAACTGGTCGGCGTCGTCGAACCGCGCCGGGTCGCGGTTGGCAGACGCCTGGGCCACCAGCACGAACTCGCCCTCCGGGACCTCCACCTCACCCAACCGCACCGGCGCGGTGGTGAACCGCAGGGTGACCGTGTTACCAGGGCCCTCGTAACGAAGGAACTCCTCCACCGCCCCGGGCAGCAACGTGGGGTTCGCGCGCAATGCCGCCAGCTGATCGGGATGGCGCAGCAGGGACAGCACGCTGTTGCTGATCAGGTGCGTGGCCGTCTCGTGCCCGGCGGAGAGCATGAGAAAGGCCATCGCGGTCATTTCGTTCACATCCAGCCGGTCGCCCCCATCGCTGGCGAGGACCAGGTCGGACAGCAGATCGTCGGCCGGCTGCACGCGTTTGGCTTCAATCAGATCCAACAGGTACTCCGCGATCAGGACGGACGCCTTGCTGACCACCTCGGCGTCCGCGGCGGTGACGATGGCGTTCATCCATGATCTGAGCTGGTCGCGATCGCCGGACGGCACACCGAACAGCTCGCAGATCACGGTGAGCGGCAAGGGGAGCGCAAAGGCCTGGACGAGGTCGACCTCGCCGGCCAGGTCGTCAAGCAGATCCTCGGCGATCTCCTCGATCCTCGGTCGCAGCAACTCTACCCTGCGGGCGGTGAAGGCCTTGCCGACCAGAGTCCGCAACCGCGTGTGGTCCGGCGGATCCACATTGAGCATGTGCCTGGACAGCTCCTCGGCGAAGGTCGCCCTTGCCGCCCCGCGCTGCGCCGCCTGCCGGTCGTGCAGCGGAGCTGCGCGCTCAGAGTCCTTGCTGAGCGCCGGATCGGCCAGCGCTGCGCGGGCCTCGTCGTAGCGCGTGACCAGCCACACCTTCAGTCCTCCTGGCATCACCACCTGACACGCCGGAGCTTCCCGGCGGAGCCGTTCGAAGAAGGTATGCGGATCCTGGATGTACGCGTCGTCCAGTGTTTCCGACATGTCGGTCAGCTCCCCGTCCGTGAGCCAGCGTCCCCTACGAACCTACTGAAACAGAGTTCCGTCGCACGTGTGGACCGCAATAGCCGTATCGCCGGTGCAGTCGCGAGCCGGGCGACCAGTTGGGCCAGGCGTCGCCGAGGAATCGGCGCGATGTGCTACTGCGACGACCTCGAGGAGGACCTGGTGGTCCTGGAACTACCGGACGCTCGCCGACGCACCGTCCATGAACCAGCGCTCCTCGCGAAGGTGCGACCAGGCTTTCGCGACGTGGTCTGGCCCCATCATGCGGTGCTTCCGAGCGTTCCACGCGCCGACCAGTTCGGCTGCAATGCCCGGATCGGCGGCCGCTTCGGCGTTCTCGTGCGCGGCGACCCAATGGACGCTGGCGAGCAATTCCATACCGTAGGCTGACTCGAAGCCCTCGCTGAGTCGGACCACCCGTTCAATTCGGGCAACAGTGTCGGGATACCGGTCCAAGATGCGGTCAGCCTGATCGCTCACACCGGGGAGCAGCTTGATTGGTTCGGCTTCCTGGACGGACTTGCTACCGTCACCAAACCCGGTGATGAAGTGCCCTTCCATTGATCGCAGCGCCTTGCGGAGGTTATCCGCGTACGGGCCGTAGTGGGCCTTGGTGTAATTGAGGCGCATGTCCTCACCAGCGACCTGCAGGAAGTACATCAGCTTCTGCACCTCAATGAGCGACACGTCGAGCGCGATCTCGCTGTACCTGCGCATCGTCGCAATAAAGGCTGCTTTCGCCACGGTCATCGCCGGTCGCACTGTCTGGGTGCTCATGCTCGCCGCGTCAGGAGCGCCCTCGGGTGGAAAGATCCGGACATCGACGTCCGGTAGTTGCTCGAATGCGCTCACGATGAGCGGCCTGACCTCCGCCCAGTCGAGCCCGCCGCTGCCACAGCCCAGTGGCGGCACCGCGATCGACTTGATCGACTTGTCTCGCGCCACGCGCACCAGGTCGGCGAGCCCGGCCTCGATGTCCGGAAGCCGGGAGCGCGCGCGCCAGTGTCCCTTGGTTGGGAAGTTGATGACGAACCGCGGCCCTGTCATCGCGCCGGTGTTCCAGACATGCATCTGACCGAGGCGGACATCGCCCTGCTTGGCGGCCCCTTCGTAGGCCCGGAACATCTCCGGGAACCGGCGGCGGAACTGGAGAGCGATGCCCTTGCCCATCACTCCCACCGTGTTCACCGTGTTGACCAGCGCCTCTGCATCCGAGTCGAGGAGGTTGCCGTGAGACTCGTGGATCACTGCGCCTCCTTCAGCTGAAGTACCACTCACGCCTTGTTCGTACCGCAATACCCTGACAAGAACGAGCCAAGGTTGCACGAGCTTCGGCGGCTCGAGCAGGAGTGTGGGCTGCGACATACTCCATCGCCCGCCAGGGCACCTGGCGATGGACCAGGCACTCCGCCATCCGCCGCTCTTTGCGGTCCGGCTCGCTGGGCGTGTTATTCCACATCGTGGCCCTCATGAGCGGCCAGTCGATCAATGTGTCAAGGTCGGAAAGACTGCCGGTGAAGCGCGCGGTGTCCAGCACAGCGTTGCGGTCAGTGAACAGCATCGGCAGTCCGAGCTCGGCCAGCCGGTCGGTAGTCGTGACGAGGTATACCAGCGGGTCCACGCCGCCGGTGTACTCCGGCACGTTGCCCATCGCGATGGAGTACAGCATCGGGCTGCGGGGCGCAAAATAGAACGGCACATAGTCGGCGACCACGCCGCGGGGACCCACCGGCAAAGCCCGGCGTCGGCGTCGCTCCTTGATACCTCGGTTACCGACCTCGATGGCCAGCAGCCCGGCCGCCGCACCGTTGTCACACAGCAGGCCGTGCTCGATGATCGAGCCCAGGTGGTGGATGGGCGTGAAGTGGTATAGCGGCGTGGGCACCGGGCGCGGCACGACGACTACCTCGACTCAGCAGGTGGGTTCGATCAGCTCGAGCAGACACTAGCCGTATCCAGGACATGGGCCCGGCAACTCACCCGGCGGCTCGTAATCGGTGTGTTGGACCCGGCTTCGGGTGGCACGCACGCCGCCCAACCATGATTGGGTCAGTTGGTTGGCGACGTCCCGCGGCTCGACATCGATGCGCTGCAACCTGTCCCGTGGATCTTTGAGTCTATGAGTAACCATGGTGTCGCCGAGTTCGACGGCATGGTTGTCCGCCGCGAGCCGGGCAGCCCTCCTGTCGAACTCGGCGACAACATGTCGACGCAACTGTTACACGTTCCCGTGAACCGTCGACAACCCTGCGTAGGCGGCGGGAGTTCGGCCGATGGCGGCGTGGAAGTCTCGGATCAGGTGGGCCTGGTCGGCGTACCCGAGGTCGGCGGCCACCTTTGCCCATGACGTCCGCTGCCCGTCCCGCGCCGCCTCGGCCGCCCCGAGAAGCCGGTAGCGGCGCAGCACCCACGTCGGCGACACGCCCACGTACTGCAGAAACATCCGTTGCAGACTCCGCTGGCTGACGCCGGCCTTGGCGCACAGGTCGTCGAGCCGGCGAACGGATCGGTCGGCTTCGGCCAGCTTGGCGATGTCGGAGACCTGGCGGGCGGCCGGTACCCGTTGGGGATTGAGCGCCTGCTCGAGGCCTCGGCCGAGCATCGCGATGCGCGAGGGCTCGTCGGGCGCGGTACCGATGTGCCGGAGCAAGGTGATCTCGTCGAGGGTGATGGCCTGTCCCAGTGGGACGACACGATCGGTGAATGCCGAAACCGGGTCGAGGGTGAACGCTCCCAGGCCGCCGGGTGTGGTCATCGCAGCCACCGCCCACCCCTTGCCGACCAGCACGCGAGTGGTCAGGCCCCGGGCGACTCCGTTGCAGCGAGCTTCGATCCGCCCGGTCACGCTGTCGCTCGAGCGGGCATCAGGATGGCCGACGCTGAGGTTGGCGCCCGGGTGGGTGAGCACCTCCTGGCGGTGCACTACACCGGCCGGCAGGTCCCACTGCACCGCCCAGAAGCGGTCGACCAGCCCGGTGAGCGCGGGGCCCGCCGGATATCGGGTGAGGCTGATCCGCTGGCGCAGCAGCCACGGATCGAGGATGCCGCGGCTGTCCCGCTCCACCGGCTCCGGCACGGTGCTCACCCGCGCGAGCCTAGCGACGCGGGCTGTCGCGAATCTTCAATCCCGACCCGAGCCGGTGCCCATACGGTCATCGTCATGACCCAGACCTCATCGGAGCAGACCGCAGACCTGCTGCACGCCGTGCTCGCCGACCTCGCAACCGTCGTCGGCGGCATCACCCCCGAGCAGCTGCACGATCCGACGCCCTGTGCCGCCTTCGACGTCGAGCAACTGCGCGATCACGTACTGGGCTGGCTGACCAACTTCGCGGCCGGCTTCGCCGACCCGGATGGTCAGGCGCCCAAAGCCGACATCGACGGCTACCAGGCGCCCGCCGACGCAGTCGGACAGGTGCGCGCCGCAGCCGAGAAACTCGACCGGGCGATCCGTGGCGGCGCCGCCACCCGGCCATTACGGCTCGGGGACAGCGCCATGCCCGGAGATCTCGCGCTCGGGATGATCCTCTGGGAGCACCAGGTGCACGGTTGGGATCTCGCCCGCGCCACCGGTCAACACTGGTCCTCGCCGACCGCGGCGGCGCAAGAGTCGCTGAACTTCGCCCCCGCCATGCTCAGCGACGACTACCAGGGTGACGCAAGCCGTTCGGCAAGCCCGTAGATGTGGTCGCCGGCGCGCCACCCCTGGACCGGCTGCTCGGGCTCTCCGGCCGCAATCCCAACTGGGCCACCACCTGACGCCTGCTGGCGAACACAGGTTTGATCAGGCGGTCAAGAACGGCAGAACCACGTCGGCGAAGCGCTCAAGGTGCTTGCTGTGCACCCGGTGCCCGGCACCGGGAATGGCGACGAACTGGCAGTCCCGAATCTGCTGGCCGACCCGCTCCAGCCGCGTCCGGGACACGTGACTGGAGTGGTCGCCGCTGACCAGGCATGTACCGCGGCGCCGCACTGAGTTGCTGGTCCGCCAGGCCACCACCCTCGCCCCCCGGTGCTGGCGCCGCCGATCGGGCCCGAGCTATCGTCCTTGACCTGTGCTGCGGCTCGGGCGCGGTGGGCGCCGCGCTGGGCGTTGCCCTGGACCGGGTCGAGTTGTACGCCGTCGACATCGATCCCGTTGCGGTGCGGTGCGCCCGCCGCAACGTCGCCGCCGGTGGTCAGGTGTTCGAAGGTGACCTCTACGAGCCGTTACCTGGTGCGCTGCGTGGCCGGGTGGACATCCTGGTCGCCAACGCGCCCTACGTACCCACCGAGGAGATCAGGCTGCTGCCCCCGGAGGCCCGCATACACGAACCGTGGGTGGCGCTCGACGGTGGCGCGGACGGGCTTGACGTCCAGCGGCGAGTCGCGGCCACTGCGCCATGATGGCTGGCATCGGGCGGATACCTGCTCGTCGAGACGAGCCGACGGCAGGCGCCGCACACCGTCGAGACCTTCGCCCGCAACGGGCTGACCCCGCGGGTGGCCAATTCCGACGAACTGGGCGCCACCATCGTCATCGGAACCCGGCCCACCCTCCAGAGTGGACGGAGCTAGCCCGACTTCAGCGACGTCGGGACGCACCCGATGCCAGCAGGCCGAGCGCGATCGCGCCGAGCACGACGAGCAGCGCTCGCAGGATCCCCGCGCTTGCCGTCAGCAGGCCGATGAGCGGCGGACCGGTGAGGAACGCGGCGTAGCCGATCGAGCTCACCACCGACACCCGGGCGGCGGACCGTGCCGGGTCGTCCGCGGCCGCGCTCATCCCGACCGGGAATCCCAGCGACGCCCCGAGGCCCCACAGCGAGGCCCCGACAAGCGCCAACGCGGTGCTGGCGCCCAGCAGGACCAGAAGCAGGCCGGCGAGCGTGATGACAGCGGTCGACCGCAGCACCGCGACGCGGCCGAACCTCTGCAGAGCCGAGCCCCCGATCAGGCGCCCGACGGTCATCGCCGAGACGAACAGGGCGAAGCCGATCGCGCCGACCGCCTCGCTCGTGCCGTAGCCGTCGACCATCGCCAGGGCGATCCAGTCGTTCGCCGAGCCTCCATGAAGGCGAACCCGAGCACCAGCAACCCGATCAGCAGCGTCCTCGGCTCGCGCCAGGCCGCCAACGCGCCGGAGCCGGCGGATGCATCCTGTGCGGGGTCGGTGGGCACGCTGGAAAAGAAGCGAACCGCGAGGATCACCAACCCGAGTACGAGCGCCGCGACGAGCAGGAACTGTACGGCCAGGGGTACCCTGGCGGCCGCCGAAATCACCCCCACCCCGGCTCCGACCATCGTGCCGAGGCTGAACGCGGCGTGTAGTCGAGGCATCAGTGATCGGCCGAGCCGACGCTCGATATCAGCGCCCTCGACGTTCATCGCGACGTCCCAGACGCCGATTCCAAGCCCGACGAGCACGAGGCCGACCGCCGCCGGACCAACAACTCCGACCTGCATCCCGGCGGCCAACGTGACGAGCCCCGTCGTGACCGTCAGCGACCCGGTGAGCACGGTGCGAGCCGGGCCGAACCGATGCACGATCGGCCCGGACAGCGGCAATCCCACCATCGCGCCCCCGGACACGCACAGCAGCAGCAGCCCGAACTGCGCCGATGAGATCCCCAGAGCGTCGCGGACGCCGGGAGCGCGGGAGAGCAACGAGGCCACCGTAATCCCACTCATCGCGAAGGACGCAGCGACCGCCCTCCGGGCGCTCACCACGCCGTTCGGCGTCGCCGAGCGGGTCCGGTCTGGCCGGCGAGTCCGAGGCAGGCAAGCCCTGGCCCGGCGCGCTGGTCATCTGTGCCTGGGTTGGTTTCCGGTACCATAGAGATGGACGATTCCCCGAGTGGCGGCGGTCGGCCAGATAGTGGCGTGGTTCTCGTCGGGGATGACGTCGGTCCGGACGTGGGTGCCGGCGCGGCTGAGCCGATCGGCCAGGCTGATGGCCTCGGAGACCATCTTGATATCGGACATGATCTCGAGCATCTCGGGCGGCACTACCGGCCAGCCGTACGCCGGGTCTTCCTCGTGCTCGCCGACGGCGAGGTAGACCTCGGCGTCAGGGGCGGCAACAGCGGGCAGGCGGTGCTCGTCGAGCAGCAGATGGCCGTCCCAGTAGAGCGAGGGGCTGACCGCGAGGAATCGGCGGAAGCTGGTCGGGCGGGTCAGCAGGGCCCAGCAGGTGACCAGGCCGCCGAGCGAGATGCCGCCGAGCCCGCGGTCGGCCGGGTCGAGCGGGTGGCGGTTGTCCAGGTAGGGCGCGATCTCGTTGACGATCAGGTCGAGCATGCCGTCGGCGCCGCCAGTGTCGTGGTTCGCCCTGCCTTCCAGATGGGGCGGCACGAACGTTGTCGGGGTGAGATTCCTGATGCGGTGCGCGTCGATCCTGCGCAGGTCATCGGTGGCCGGGCCGATACCGACGACCGCGATGGGCCGCAACTGGCCGAGCGAGAAAGCCATCGCGGTCTGTGCGGTCTGCGCGGCGATAACGAAGGTGATCGGCGCATCGAGGAGGTAGAGCGCCGGCCATGGGCCGGGCCCGGCGATGGCCTGCAGGTTCGGTGGGGGCATCGCCACCGATACGTGCCATTGGTCGGTGGGCTCGTTCCCGGCGCTGAGGGTGTAGCTGACCGCTCCCGGCAGAGTCACGTTTCCCTCGCCACTCCAGGTGCTGGCCACCCCTTGGACACTAGTGCAGCGCCGCATAAGTTCGTTGGGGGATCATGCGGCCCTGAGGAGCTTGGCGTCGTAGGTCCAGCGGAAGGGTTTGGCGGTCTCGTTGTAGGCCGTGATGAATGTGGTGATCTTGTCGGCGAGGTCGTCGCGGGAG
>JBBPZY010000087.1:0-4801 GCA_038276315.1 Mycobacteriales bacterium | reverse complement strand
CGCGGCCGCTCCTACCTGGTCAGCGCCCGCAACCACGGCGTCCAGGCCATCGACGCCATCCACAACGCCCTCACCGGCAACCCCTGGCTCCCCACAGTCTCAACGGCATGACATCACAGCTCCACCCGTGAATGGACACGTCGGCGCTGCGATCGGCACCGAAACCTTCTTGGGTATGGTCACCGTTCGGCAGATGCATGAACTTGCCGAGGCCGTCGTCCACCGAGAACGCGATGTCTCCCGTGGACCAAGGTCCGTAGGGACGTTTCGACCACCGCATCACGATGCCGCCGACGGCGGCTCGATCTGCCGGCCAATCCGCGTTGTACAGGCAGATCCAAGCACCCAGTAGCGGATTCCACCGGACTGACAGCTCGCCGACGCAGCCCTCGCCGAAAAGCGGCACCGCGTCGTCTTCGGCAGCGCTCCATTGCGGTTGGTCGAGTCCACCGGCATAAAACAGCAGCCCGCCCGATTCGGTAATCTTTGCGACTGGCTTCACCGCGAGATAGACGTCGCTGGAACGGTACCGACCACTGCCGAAGATGACAAGCTGTGGTCCGGTTCCCGGCAGTCCATGTTCGGCGGCGTCGACAACCATTGTGGACACGTTGACGAACTTGTACCGGGACACTTCGTAGAGCAGCGTGAAATCCAAACCATGATCCGATCGAGCCAGTACCGACCGCCCCATCAGGGCGTAGATCCCCGCCTGCCGGCGATCGGTGCTGAAGAAGACGTACATGCTACCGTTGTAACTTACCCCGTCGAGCGGCACGTCGAAGCCGTCCTGAGCAATACCGGGGACCAGGGGCGGCTGACTGAGAAACGTCAACCCCAGACCGGCGTCGGCAGTGCGATCCGTGCTGAACGCGACCGCATCAAGGTCATCGTTTGGACTGCCATGGCCTACTCGAAAAGTGTCACCGAATAAGAAGTACAGGCGATCTTGATGGGCGAAAGACGCACCGAGGTCGGTGCCGATGATGCCGAACCGGCTCTCGGTTCGATTGAACGCGAACTTTGGTGTTCCTGTTCCATCCCAGCCCTCGCGATCGAACTCGCCAGTCAGTTGCACGATCTTCTGGGCGCGGTCGGCCAGCCGAGGATGCGGCTGCGCTGTGTCGAAGCAATCGGTTCGAATCCATGACTCGTCGACGCGGAGGTTCGGATGCCAATAGTGCACCATCGCGCCCCGGCGCTCCTCGACGAGAACCTCGAAATCACCTTGGGTTGGTGAGTCGAAACTGGACTGGATGATGCCTCCCAGACCGGCGCACGACTGGGTGATGAACTGGGCCTTGGCCCAGGGCAGTCGGACGTCGCGATTGTCATGGAACAAATGCCGCAGCTCTGTCGCACCGTCGTTGAGTTGTAAAGGCACGACGGCTTCGAAGTTCTTGTGGGGTCCGGTGCCGTAGTCGGATTGGATGAGGCAGCCGGCTGCGGCGACGTTGTCGTGGTCTGCGGTGACCCGTTGTCCGCGGTTCCAGGGTTGGTGGGGGTCGTTGTTGTCGCGGTAGAAGTGCCAGAGTTCTGTGGTGCCGGTGGGTTGTTGGAGGGGGACGATGACTTCGAAGTTCTTGTGGGGTCCGGTGCCGTAGTCGGATTGGATGAGGCAGCCTGCTCCGGCGACGTTGTCGCGGTCACCGGTAATACGTGGTCCGCGGACCCATGGCCCAAAGTCGTTGCGAGAGTTGTCGCGGAACCAGTGCCATAGTTGCGTGCCGTTGGTGATGACAGCCTCAAAATTACCGTGCCGGCTACGTCCGTAGTCGGATTGAATAAGACTGACATAAGACCTCGCCATCTCGTCAGTCCCTTTCAGTCCTCAGCGAGCCGATTGCGGAGGCGGACGGGAATCGAACCCGCCTGGTCGAGTTGCTCGACCACGTCGGTGTTGAAGACCGCGGGGGCCACCAGGCACCCATACGCCTCCGCCGGAGACCTTAGTTCACGGGCGGACCGCATCGACGGCTGCCCCCAGCGTGCGGCGAAATGCACAACGGCCCGGCCGCTCATCGTGAGCGGCCGGGCCGTTGTAGTAGATCGTCGAGCTAGCGTGGTGAAGCGGCGAACTCAGCTGACGCCGAGCTTCTCCGCGGCCATCTTAGCTCCCTGTACCCGATTCGTGATCTTCTGGAACGCAACGTCCCGAGCGTAATCAGGCGAACCGTGGTTGGGCTTCTCGTCGATGCTGAACGGCGAGAAGCCGCAGTCATCGGTCGCGCCGATTCGTTCCTTCGGGATGAAGTTGGACGCCCTCACCAGCGCATCGCGAACCTCCTCAGGGCTCTCGATGCGCGGGTTCAACGGGTTGATCACCCCGATGTAGGCCATCTGCGCCACACCGTTCGCGTCATCGCGCAGGTGCTCCCCGATGGACTGGTAGACCGGGTCCTTCTCGCGCTCGCTCGCCAGCTGCAAAAGGAAGTAGCCGGCGTTCATTTGGAACATGCTCGTGAGCAGGTTGTTGTAGGGTACGTCGGCACTGTGTACCGAGTCGCGGTCCCCGCCGGGACAGGTGTGAATGCCGATCTTCACCCGCTCCTCCGGTGTGAAGCGCGCGAACAAGCGGTTGTTGAGCTCGATGAAGTGCGGCAGCAGACTAGCGCCTGTCCACGGGTTTCGTGGATCTTCCCGGGTGGCTAGCCGACCCTCGGTGAAGTCGACAGAAACTCGGACGGCGCCGGCCGCGAAAACGCCACGGATATCTTTTTCAGCTTCATTGATGAGGTCTTCCTCGAATTGCTCCCGGGAGTAGCCGGGCACCTCGTCTTTGAGCGGGTACAGCAGTGCCAGCATGGACGGCGCGATCACGGACTGCTTCATGGGCATGTGCGCATAGCCGATAGCCTTCTTCAGTGTGTCGGCCGCGTAGGTCTTGTACCGAAAGGGGCCACCGGTGAGGCGCGGAAGCTGCCGCCCGTGGCCATCGGCGAAGATCGCGAAAAACTGGCCGCCAGGGCCGAGGTTATCGGCGAGTCCGGTGCCGGCCAAGGTGTCGGCAAGAGGGTAAGTGGCAAAGCTGGACGAACGTTGCTCGCCATCGGTGATAATCGGTGATCCGGTGGTTTCAAAACGCTCGATCGAATCGCGGACTGCAGTGTCCTGCTCGGCTTCCAGTGCGTCTTTACCGATCTTTCCCTCGTCGTAAGCAGCATAGGCGGCTTGCAACGTGGAAGGCCGGGGGAGGGAGCCGACGTTCTCTGTGGGAATCCCGGTGGCCGTTCTCGGATCGTAATCCGTCATGATTTCCTCTCTGTTGATTTGACTAGGAGAATCTATTGATTGAGTAGGCAAACGGGCGATCGCACTGTTCGCTAGGACCTCCTTCCCGTCGCAAAAAGGTCGTCCGAGCCATGATGCTGGTCGCGCCGACCACCTGGCGGCCCGAAAAGCGGACACAGACAGGTATGTCTAGCTGTGACTGAAATCATAGCCAGGTGGCAATGAGTCGGTCAACGGACACTCATTTGCCCTAACCGGGATTACGCCACGTGGGTGCTGCACACTGCTCACAGGCTTGATTGCCGCCGCTGAACGTGGGGAGCGCAGCCACATTGCCAGGCCAGCTGCGGCCAATACGGCGAGCACGACGTCGCTGACCACGGCCAGCTGCTCATGCATCACCACCAAGCTGGGCGCCGGCGAGGTATCCGAGGACTGCCACCGCGGTCGCCCAGAGCAGTCCGCCAGGAAGGTTATGGAGCCGCTCGCCGTAGCGGCGGCCGACGCCGAACCGACTGCATCGCCGATGACCGCACCAGCCACGCTGATCGGAATCACCGACCACAACGACAGGGTCCCCACCTGCGTGGCGGCCCCGGACACCAAGATCGCGACCTCGCCCCGCCAGGCGCGCACTCACCTGGCTTGCCGCACCCATAGGGCTGGGACGAACATCTACCGCAACGCGGTCCGGCCCGGCTGTTGAGGAGAGCTCCATGTTCGGCACGTTGACCGGGCAGGCTCGGGGGTTGACTGCGGATCAGCGCAACGCGTTTGTGGCAGCGTTCCTGGGCTGGACGATGGACGCTTTCGACTATTTCATCGTGGTCTTGGTCTACAGCGAGATCGCCGTCGATTTCGGTGTGTCGCTGACGAAGATGGCGTTCGTGACCACGGTCACCTTGGCGATGCGCCCGGTGGGTGCGCTGATATTCGGCCGATGGGCGGACTCAGTCGGGCGGCGACTGCCGTTGATGGTCGACGTCGGTTTCTACTCAGTGGTGGGTTTCCTGTGTGCCTTCGCACCGAATTTCACGGTGCTGCTGGTGCTGCGGCTGCTGTATGGGATCGGGATGGGTGGGGAATGGGGACTGGGTGCGGCTTTGGCGATGGAGAAGATTCCAGCGGAGAAACGTGGTCTGTTCTCGGGTCTGTTACAGGAGGGCTACTCGGTCGGGTATCTACTGGCCGCGGTGGCGTTCCTGGTGATCAACCCGGTGTTCGGTTGGCGGGGGCTGTTCGCGTTCAGCCTGCTACCGGCGCTGGTCGCACTGTATGTGCGGGCCAAGGTCGGCGAAAGCGAGGTGTGGCGGCAAACCCGGGACCGGGCCCGGCTGACCCGGATCACCCCGGGGCAAGTGTTTCGTAATCCGGCGGTGTTGCGCCGCTTCGGTTATCTGGTCGCGCTGATGACCGCGTTCAACTGGATGTCGCACGGCACCCAGGACATCTACCTAGATCATTCACGCTGATCTACAAGTCCATGATCGTCTGGATTCTGGGGCGTGATCGGCACGGATAGCGATCTTGGGTATGGCGATGGTCCCGATGGTGCTCGGGTGGGCGCCGG
>JBBPZY010000086.1:0-2037 GCA_038276315.1 Mycobacteriales bacterium | reverse complement strand
CTAGCGTTGATCTTGGACGTGCGCGCACAGATGGAGAGATCTGTCCTCAAACGGGCTGTGCCGCAGGGCGCACCCGAGTGGGAACATCGTCCGGGCGGGTCGTACGGGACGATGCGATGCTCGCCGTTCGTCCG
Source organism: Mycobacteriales bacterium (assembly GCA_038276315.1). GTDB lineage: Bacteria > Actinomycetota > Actinomycetes > Mycobacteriales > Pseudonocardiaceae. The sequence continues at coordinate 1,903 of JBBPZY010000086.1, read as the reverse complement.
ACGCGTCCGCAGCCGGGCGTGTGCCGCTCGTGGTTCGGCATATGAGACGGCGTCGCACGGGTTCGGGAGGCTTCCTCGGATTCCTATTGGTGGATTCGCGGGTGGTTTTCGAGGCTCGTCTGGATCATGCGGCGGGGTCGCGTCGGGCTTGGATGGTGCAGGCGATCGCGACGGCGACGAGGATGGTTGCGAGTTGGTCGAGCAGCCCGGGGCCGAGGTGTGCGGGGCTGCTGTCGAACAGGTGGGTCCAGTTCTGCCAGTAGTGGACCGGGAGCACGGTGTTCAGTGCGTGCAGAGATTGTTGGCCGTTGAGGATGCTGGCGACTACCACGAAGGCGATACTCACCGCGAGTGCTTCGATCGTGTTCGGCAACGCCACCGCGAGGGCGAAGGCTATGGCCGCGATGCTCATCATGCATACGGCGGTGTAGCCGCTGGCTTCGAGGAACCGCAGGATGCCGGTGCCGGAGCTGAGATTCGCTGCGCCGATGAGGTGGAACCGATGCCACCCGAACAGCGCCAGCCCGGTGAGCAGCCCACCGGCGAGCACGCACCCGGTGGCGGCCAGGCAGCTGACAACGAGGGCCAGCAGCTTGCCGGTGATCAGCCGGCGGACATTGACCGGCTGCACGTAGAGGTAGCGCAGCGTGCCCCAGTCTCGGTCGGCGGCGCCGATCGCGCTGGCCAGCAGAGCGACGACGATCGGCAGCAGCAGCGGTCCGATGAACTCCAGGCTGGCCGCGGCGTGGTTTAGAGCAGAGAACGTGCTGGCCCCGAACAGGCCACCCTGACTGCCGTTCCGACGACCAGCACTCGAGGCCGTGGTCAAGCCGGCGATCACTGGCACTGCGGCCAGGCACACCAGCGCGATCATGGTGCGGAGCCGCAGCAGTTGTTGGGTCAGTTCAACGCGCAACATTGTCGTCTCCGACCATCGTGAGGAAGGCGTCCTCCAGGCTGCGTTTCTCCTGGACCGAGATGACACCGATACCCGCGGTGACCAACATGTGGGTGAGGTGACGGGTGCTGCTGTTCGGTGCCGTCACGGTGAGGGTGTTGCCTGCGATCGCCACCGATGCCACGTCGTCACGGGCGCGGAGGAGCTCCGCGGACCCAGTCGGGTCGTCTACCTCGAACTGGTAGGAGTCGGTGCCCAGGAGGTCCGTCAGTGTTCCGGCGGCGACCAGCTGGCCCTGGTTCAGCACCACGGCGTGGGTGGCCAGCAGCTGCACCTCGGCCAATTGGTGGCTGGAGATCAGGACGGCCACACCGCGCCTGGTGAGTTCGGCGAGTCGTTGTCTGAGTGCGCGGACCTCGGCTGGGTCGAGACCGTTGGCTGGTTCATCCAAGATCAGGATGTCGGGTTCGCCCATCAGGGCCTGCGCCAGCATCAGCCGCTGCTTCATCCCCATGGAGTAGCTTTTGGCTTTGCGATCTACCGCATCGCCGAGCCCGGCGAGCGCGAGAGCAGCGTCCAGCGCGGGCGGGGGCCACTGCTGCCCGGCCGCTGACCACATCAGACGCAGGTTGCGTCGGCCACTGAGGTGCGGCACGAACGCCGGGCCGTCGATCAGCACCCCGACGCGGCGTAGCACCCCGGTGCCCAGATGTACTCGGTGACCGAGCAGGGTGGCGATGCCTTGCTCTGGTCTGGACAGGCCGACCAGCATCCGCATGGTGGTGGTCTTTCCCGACCCGTTGGGGCCGAGCAACGCACAGATCTGCCCCGGCTCGACCGTGAAGCTGATGTCTGTGACACCGCGTCGGCGGCCGTACCGCTTGCCCAGTCGGTCGGCTCCGATCGCCGGTGCCTGGGAGGAGTCGGGTTCCACTCGGAGGACCTTTCTGCCGGTGATATTGGGGGGTGCGGTCAGGCGCCGATGTCGTGCCGGACCGCGGTTTT
>JBBPZY010000085.1:0-14265 GCA_038276315.1 Mycobacteriales bacterium | reverse complement strand
TTCTACCGGTCCAGGGCGCACCTGTCCGTCCTCGATGATCTCCCGGCCCTGCTCGGACGTGTACTCATCGCCGGCATGGTCATGACGTCGGCAGAAGTGATCAGCGGCGGCTACCCGGCGCGGGCAGCGATCATAACCACGGTGGTATTCACCATCCTCGCGCTCTGCGGGCGCTCGCTTGCCTATGCCGGGCTGCGCCACGCGCGCCGTTGCGGGATCGCCAATCACCGAACGCTCGTCGTCGGCGGTGGCCGAGTGGCTGGTGAACTTACCAGGACCATGCTTGAACACCCACAATATGGCCTGCATCCTGTCGGCTTCCTCGATCCGAAGCCGATGCAGTGCCTCAGCCGACACCAGATCCCGGTGCCACGGCTGGGAAACACGGCCGATCTCGCGAGAGTCATCGTGGAGTTCGACATCCGAACCGTGGTCGTCGCCTTTAGTTCGACCCCCGAGCGCACCGTGGTCGAAACCTTGCGAGAATGCGACCGTTCGTGCTGCGAAGTATTTGTCGTTCCCAGGCTTTACGAGCTCAGTGTAATCAACCGCGACACTGAACTTTTGCGCACGTTACCTCTGGTCCGGCTGCGTCGGGCGGCCCATCGTACCATCTGCTGGAAATTCAAGAGAGTGCTTGACGTGGTACTCAGCGCAGTCTTGTTGGTGGTGCTCCTACCGGTGTTGGCGACGTGCGCCCTGCTCGTTTACCACCAAACGGGTAGAAATGTGCTATTCCGCCAGGAGCGAGTGGGGCTCGACGGCCGACCGTTCATGTTGCTCAAGTTCTGCACCCTCAGACCGACCGATGACACCGAGGCATCCATCAAGTGGAGCATCGCCCACGATAGCCGGATCGGACCTGTCGGCCGCCTGCTGCGAAGGACCTCGCTGGACGAATTGCCCCAGCTCTGGAATATCCTACGTGGCGATATGAGCCTGGTTGGGCCGCGTCCTGAACGCCCCTTCTTTGTCGGGAAATTCAGCCGACAACACCCTCGGTACTTCGCACGCCACCGGGTGCCGTCCGGGCTCACTGGATTGGCACAGGTGAACGGCCTGTGTGGCGATACCTCAATAAGTGATAGGGCTAATTTCGACAACTTCTACATCGAGAACTGGTCTTTGTGGGAGGATTGCAAGATCCTCCTGCGGACGGTCGGTCACGTCTTCCGATGGGCGCAACGATGACAGCCAAACTATCCGCGCAGGCCATGGCGAGGAGACTCGTGCGCGTCGTCCATCTCATCCACTCACTTGAACCCGGTGGTGCCGAGGCGGTCCTGGTCGACCTGGCGCGAGCCGCGCCAGCGGCAGGCCTCGAGCTGGCAGTCATGCCGCTCGTGCGGCCGCGGGACGAAAGGTATTTGGCGGCGCTGCGCGAGCTGGACGTTCCGGTGCTCGCTCTCGACTTGCCTTCGCGATGGGACGTGCGAGCATTCCCCCGGTCGCTGACTCTGCTGCGCGAGTGGCAGCCGGACGTGGTGCACACCCACCTGAAGCATGCAGACCTCGTTGGAGCTGTGGGAGCACGAACGTTGCGGTTGCCGATGGTGTCGACGTTGCATGTCGTCGACGACGGCAGAGGAGCGGTGGCTGGATTCAAGCGGCGGCTCGCCGCCATAGGTCGGTTGACCACGGCGGCGCGGACGATCACCGTCTCCGAGGCACAGCGCCGCTGGTATCTCGATGCGTTCCCCAGCGCACATCCTGACCGCGTCGTCACCATCCACAATGGCATCGCCGATCCCGGCAGGATCTCCGCCGGTCGGCCAGGATCCGACGCCGTGCGCCGCTCGCTCGGCATCCCCGGTGACGCGGTAGTGGTAGCACAGGTGGGATTGCTGCGCGAGGGCAAGGGACACCACGATCTGATCACCGCGCTCGGGCTGCTCAGCGACATCCCAGATCTGCGGGTCCTCGTCGTGGGTGACGGACCGTTGCGCCGCTCGCTCGAGCTCGCGTGCGTCCCCGTGCGCGAGCGCCTGCAGTTCACCGGCTATCGCGACGACGTTCCCGCGCTGCTTGAGGCGGCCGACATTGTCGTCCAGCCAAGCGAGTTCGACGCGCTGCCGACCGCGCTGATCCAAGCGCTTGCCGCAGGCCTCCCGATAGTGGCGACCGCGGTCGGCGGCATTCCGGAGATCGTGACGCCGGGCGAAGGGATTCTCGTCCCGCCACGCAACCCGGTGGCGTTAGCGCGGGCGATTCGAGCACTCGCCGTGGATCGGGAGCGACGTGCCGTGCTCGGCGGTGCGGCACGGTCCCGTTTCGAGCAGGGTTTTGAGGCGACGAGCTGGGCAGCTCGGCTGCGGACGCTGTATGTCGACGTGATCGGGGACGAGGGGCAGAAGCAGGTTTGTCGCGCCGCGTCCTCCGGTCCTGGCGGCGTCCCCGTCCGCCAGGAGCACCACACGACATGGGAAGCGCGCGATACCGAAGGCGTCCTATGAGCAATCGCCTTCTCGTTCTGTGCTGGCACAACATCGATCCGACGCCAGCCTTCCCGGCTCCTGCCGGTCACGGCAGGCGGGGCTTCGAACGCCAGCTCCAGCTCCTGGCGCGGTTCACCACGGTCATCAGGTTGTCGACCGCGCTCGACCTCATCGAGCACGACGAGCCGCTGCCCCCGCGTGCGGTGGTCTTGACCTTCGACGACGGATACCGGGACATGCTCGATTTGGCAGTTCCTGCGCTCGCGCAGGCGGGTTTGCCGGCAACGTTCTTCCTCGTCCCCGGGTTGGTGTCGGGCCGGATCCGGGCCTGGTGGGAGGATTTGGCCGCGGCGTTCGATCGGACAGAGGCTGAAGAACTGACATGGGACGGCGTTCGCCATGACCTGGGGACGCCGACAGCTCGACGCCAAGTACACGACCGTCTGCTGGCGCCGCTCAAGCGCCTAAATCACGCCGCCCGCGAGGACGCGGTGCATCAGTTGACCGAGCTGCTGACGCCCGGAGACCCGGACTCAGACAGGGAGTACTTCCTGGATTGGGACGGTGCGCGCGCCCTCGTCTCTGCCGGACACGAGGTGGGCTCGCACTCGGCCCGCCATGTGATTCTCAGCCGGGAGTCCGCCCCGGTACAGGCCACAGAGCTGGCGGACTCCCGAGCCGAGCTTCAGTCCGGGCTCGGCGTGCGGGTAGACACCGTCGCCTACCCGAACGGCACCGGAGAGGACTATGACGACACCACTCTGCGCCTCGCGCGGGAGGCCGGCTACCGATGTGCGCTGACAACTCGCATCGGGTTGGCGGAACGCGACCACTCACCGTACGAGATGCGCCGGATGGTGATCGGACCGACAACGAATGTGCCGAGCGTCGCGCGGTACGGCTGGCAGGCCGCCCGGACCAAGTTCTGGGCGCGGACGCCGCGGGCCAGCAGCCGGCGCTGAGGCCAGCATGAATCGCTACGGCGTCGACCAGCGCGAGCCCTCGGTGTCGGTTGTCGTGCCTACTCGCGATGAGATAGCACGCCTGCCCGCCTTGCTGCACACCATCGAGGCGCAGACGTGCGCGCCCATCGAAGTGATCGTCGTGGACGGAATGTCCACCGACGGCAGCCGGGGCTGGTTGGCTGACGCGGCAACCTCTCGACCGTGGATGACTGTCGTGGACAACCGGGACCGGAATATCCCCGCCGCGCTCAACACTGGGCTGCATCGCGCGCGGGGTGATCTGGTGGCGCGGATGGACACCCACGCCGACTACGCTCCGGACTACATCGAAGCGCTAGTGCGCGTGCTCCAACGTCGCGTCGAGCTTGTCGGCGCTGGCGGGGCGATGGACACCTCTGGGCGAGGACGGTGGGGCCAGGCGATCGCGGCGGTCCTGCGCCGGCCCGTGGGTATGGGTGGTGCCCCACACCGGGTGGGCGCGGACGAGGGACCAGTCGATCACGTATTCACCGGCTGCTACCGCAGGGCGGCGCTGTTGCAGGTGGGCGGGTTCGACGAGCGGCTGCTCGCCAACGAGGACTTCGAGCTCGACACCCGGCTCCGCAAGGCCGGTGGCACCGTATGGCTCGTCCCGCAAGCCCGCTCAATCTGGTATGTCCCGGAGTCCTTGCCGGCGTTGGCCAGAAAGATGTTCCGGTACGGTCAGTTCAAGGCTGTTACGTTGCGTATGCATCCGGAGTCGATAAAAGTCCGTCAACTCGCGCCTCCGTCGCTGCTTTTGGTATTGCTCAGCCTGGCCTTCGTCCGACCCCGCTGGGGTGTGACGGCGACCGGCGCCTACCTCGGTGCCGCCGCCGCGGCCGGCGTCCGCGCCGCAGCTGTGGACGCAGCGTCGCCGTGGCGGGCCGCAGTGGTGCCGCCCGTCGTGCATCTGTGTTGGGGCGCCGGCCTGCTGGCGGGTCTGACCTGGCCCCCGGCATGACCTCGACACCGGGCCGGACACCGGCCACGGAGGATCCTGACGCGCCCGGGTTCGCACAGACCGGACGCCAGGTGTCCTGGAACTACTTGGTCTTCGCGCTGAGTAAGTCCTCGACACTGATCATGACGGTGATCCTTGCGAGGATCTTGACGGCCGCCGATTTCGGGTTGTTCGCGCTCGCCCTTCTGGTGCTCAACGTCTTCGACTACGCCAAGGACCTAGGCGTCACGCTCGCGTTGGTCCAACAACGCGGTCCTTGGCGGCGGCTCGCGCCCACGGGCTTGACGCTGTCGGTCGCCTTCGGGGTGCTTGCGAGCGCGGCTGCCTTGTCCCTCGCCCCGATCATCGCGAGCGCACTTCGGCACCCCGAGCTGGTGCCGATGGTCCAAGTGCTGGGGGCCGGCCTGTTGATCTCGTCGCTGGGCGCAGTCCCAGTGTCGTTGTTGCGTCGGCGAATCGACTTCCGTGGCCGGCTGGTCCCCGAGGTGTCCGGCGCGCTCGTCAAGACTGTCCTGTCGGTGGGTCTCGCGCTGGCCGGGCTTGGGGTATGGAGCCTGGTCTGGGGGCAGCTGGCCGCCTCTGTGCTCACCGCCCTGATGTACTGGGGGGTCGCGCGGACGGCCGTTCGCCCTGGTTTCGACCGCACCGTCGCGGTCGAGCTGGCCCGGTTCGGCCTCCCCGCCACACTGGTGAGCCTCGTTGCTTTCGGCATCTACAACTGCGATTACGTCGCCATTGGCCGCCAACTTGGGGACGAGCAGCTGGGCTTCTACACGCTGGCGTATCGCCTGCCTGAACTGGTCGTCCTCATGTTGTGCAACACTGTCAGTGAAGTGCTGTTCAGCTCCCTATCCCGCTGGCAACACGACCGCGCGGCATTGGCCGACCACTATCTGAGGGCTGTTCGCGTCGTCCTGGCGCTGACTGCCCCGCTCGGCTTTGGGATGGCGGCGCTGGCGCCGGAGGTCGTGGAGGTCCTCTACGGGCGCGACTACTCTGAATCGGCGAACGAGCTGGCGGTGCTCGCCGTGTTCACGGTGGTCTATTCGGTGACGTTTCACTCCGGGGACGTCTATAAGGCGACAGGTCGGCCGGGCCTGTTGACGCTGATCAATCTTGGCAAGTTCGTGGTGCTGGCCCCGGCGGTGTGGTTCGCCGCGCACCGCGACATCCTGGCCGTGGCTGTCGCAGTGCTCATGGTTGAGGTGATGCACTGTGCGGTGCGGCTCTTCGTTATTCGGTGGGTCATCGGGATCACTTTTTCCCGGCAGGTTCGGACTTTCTCCGGTCCGCTCGCGGCTGGTGCGGGTATGGCAATTCTCGTGTGGAGCGCCGCTCATCTAGTAGAATCAGGGTCCCTCGCGGTACGGGTCCCTGTGCTCCTCGCGCTCGGCGGCGTCCTCTATACGGGCTTCGTGGGTTTGTGTGCACCAGACCTCTTCCGTCAGGGCACGGCTGTGCTCCGGACATTCAGGAAATCGTGGAGCACAGGAGGCGGTGGTTCGCAATGAGTTCCCGGGTTCCTGGTCTCGTCGCGACGGCAAGGGGGAACGTGAGTCTCAGGAATCGGGTCTTCGGGCTCAGCGCAGTGGCTGGCCTACTCGGAGCGCTCGTGGCAGCCGCGCTCACGCTCCTGATCGCGACAGTGAGCTCACACAACCATCGCGCACAAATGGAACTCGCGATGCTGCCCAGCAGTGTGCTCACCCCGCAAGAGGTGCCCTCCTTCTGGGAGGCGTTGAACCAGGGGCAGGTCACTCGCACCGCCGTCGAAGTGTTTGGCCAGCGGCGCTGGGTGCCGGCGGCCGCAGCAGCCGCAGGGGTGCCGGCATCGTCGTTGGCCCTGGACGCCGGGGTGGTGCCGAACACGACCTTGATGCGGGTCACGATGGAGGCGGGTTCGGCGCTCGCCGCGGAACGTGCGCTCACCGCAGCGGTCCAGCAGGCGCTGCCGCTCGCACAGCAGGTCTCCGGCCCGTTCACTATCCTGGCCATTCAAGGCGCCGAAGGCACAGCTGTGCCAGTTGGTCCGCCCGTCCGGCAGCTAGTGATCGTCCTGGCAGCCGGTGGGTTCCTCGTCGGGGCCGGTATCGCGTCGCTGGTGATGGGTAGAAGCACCGTCGCACCGGCCGCCCAATCGCGTAAAGCCCCGGCCGGGCCGTCAGCTACGGCCGATCAGCCGCGTGGTCCGGTAACTGGCTCCCCAAGTACACCATCGTGATGATCGGCTCGACGGTAGCGATGGTCGCGCTTCCGACGGCTCACCGCCGTCTCGACCGCGTCGACATAGCGTGGTGGACGCTCCTGTTGGGTACGCTCACGGCGCTTATCGCATTGCTCGCCTCGCCGGCCGCGGGGATGCTCTTCGCGGTGGGAGTTGTGATGCTGGGGCTAGCGGCTATCGTCGTTCTGCGGCCGGCGGTCACGTTGGCGTTGCTGGTGGTAGACGAGTTCACCAATGCGGCGGCCGTCCTCCAAGGCGTCGTACCCGGCAGCATCCAGACGGGTATCTTCGCGCTCGGCACCGCCTCGGTGCTGCTGGCGATCCGTCACCCGGAGATGCGAGACCGTCTGCGCCGACCGGTACTCACGCCGCTGATCTTGCTCGTACTCTACCTACTCAGCCTCGTCCCGGCCATCGTCGGCACCGCGTCCCGGGAGGCGACCACCCTCGTCCTCGCCTCCTCACTGAAGGACGCTGTCTTCCTTGGGCTCGTCCTACTGCTGGCCCACATCGTCAACGCGCCGTGGTGGCTGGCAAGGCTAATCGTCGTACCGCTCGCCGTGCTGGCCGCCCTGACCGTTCTCAACCAGTTCTTGCTCGGAAATTCCACGTCGTTCGGTGGCTTCGCCAGCGTCTCTGGTTCCCTCGGGGAGCTCGCGACGACCGCGCGGCACGCGGGTCCGACGCAAGACCCGAACTTCTGGGGGCGCAACCTCCTGATCGGCCTGCCGTTCGCCTACGCGCTGGTACAACGATCGGTCGAGAACTACCAGGTCCGCGCGATCGTGGGGTGGTCGCTGTCGACGGCGGCAATCTTGCTCGGCGTCTACCTCACCCAGTCCCGGGGCGCTGTCATCGCTACCGCGGTGCTCACCGGGGTGTGGGTGCTCGCCGCCGGGGCCGCCGTACGGCGGGCGGGTCTCCTGCTCTCACCGCTCGGTGCGCTGCTGATCCTCATCCCGGGCGTCGGCGATCGCCTCTTGACGCTGTCGCAGTTCGAGGGCAACTCGGCCGACCCTTCACTGGTCGGTCGTCTCGCGGCACAGGAGATGGGTCTGGCAATGTTCGGTGACCATCCCTTGTTCGGAGTCGGCCCGGGCGCCTTCTCTTCTTTGACTTATGCCTATGGCAGCCGATCGGCCGCCGCTCAGCACGTGAACGGGCCCCTGATCGACGCACCCCACGACCTCTACCTGCAGATCGCTGCCGAGTCCGGCCTCGTTGGCCTCGCAGGATGGTCGGTGCTCATCGTGGGAATGGCCGCGATGGTGACATCGTCCATGGTGCGGTTGGCCCACCTGCGCGTCGCCGGACCCCGCGAGGGGGCAAGCCAGGTCCTCGCGGCCGCGGCACTGGCCTCCATCGTGGGCTGGTCCGTCGCCAGCGTGTTCCTGCACCAAGCCTATGTTCGCGAGCTCCTGGTGGTCTTCGCCCTCGCGGCGCTGATCCACGCCCAGTCCCACGCCTCCCCGCAGCTCGACGCCGGTGCCAGGGCCGCCCTCCGAGCCGATTGGCGCCATGCCGCCCGTCGGTCCGCCGTCCTCCTGGTTGGCGCGGCTGTGGTCGTCGGGGTGGCAATATCCGTGCTTCTCGCCGCGGCCCAGACCTCCTACGTGGCCCAGCGGTCGTTGACCCTGCAGGCCCAGCCCAGCGACGTCGAGGGCTATGCCCACGACGTCCGCGCCCGCACTCCGGTAGTACCGACGTTGGCCGCGCTGTTCGCGCCGGCCCGCCCGGATGTCACGGTCACCGGTGATCCGATATCGGGCGTGGTCACCCTGCTCGGGACGAGTGACACCCCGCAGCAGGCCATCCGATTGGTCCAGAGGACAGCGCAGGAGGCACCCGCCGGACTCCGGCGCCCGGGCGTGCAGCCAGGTTACTCGGTCACCTCGATCAGTGACGACATCGTCCGAGCCGAGCGCGTCTACCCCGCAGCGGCCGTGTGGTGGGCTCTGCTCTCGAGCACGCTCGCCCTCGTCGTCGTGGTATTCGCCGCTCGACGGGGCCGATTCTGGTCGGGGGCCAAGGTCTTCAGCGGCTATGGTGAGCGTTCGGTGCCGTGATCAGCGAAAAGAATGCTCAGATGGCGCGAAGCATGCGGTCGCCCGGCCGTGTCCGGCCCTCGGGCGGATCCTGGGCCTTATTGGTCGGGGTCGTGCTGGCCATGGCGTCTTGCTCGGCATCGGCCGGACCTGTTGGGGGTCTGCTCCCCTCGGAGGGCGCCATGAGCGCCCGTCCGTTTGCTGCGACGAGCCCCTTGAACCGGCCGATCGGAAAGGACCCGGTGCTGGACCCGAACAACGATTCGATGATCGCAGGCCTGTTGTCTGGGGGCGCGTCCCCGATCGCGGACTTATACAAGTTCGGGTTCGGGATCTACAACGCCGACGCATCGACACCGCGACGGATGGTGTCGTGCCGCAAGGACTGGGGAAGGTGTCCATTCGCCGGCATGTCCGTGCCGCTCACTGCCGACATGGTGCCGCCGACGGGCAGCGACGCTCAGATCGCCGTGATCGACTGGTCGACCCGCACGGTGTACGAGATGTGGCAGTACACGTGGTCGGACGGTGACCCCAGCGCATCCTGGGGGGCCTTGACCTCATTCGACGGAGATGGCTTGACTCGTCCGCCGGACGGCGTAGGGAGCTCGCGCGGTTCCGGGTTCGCGGTGCTCGCTGGCGTGGTCCGGACCCACGAGATGCGACAGGGCAAGATTCGCCACGCGTTGGAGTTCTCCACGAACAAGTGCCAACGTGGCGTCTTTCGTGAGCCAGCGTTCACCACTGATGGAACGTTCGACTCACCCGACGCCATACCGGAGGGTGCACGTGTACAACTGGACCCATCGCTGGACCTCGACGCGATCCCGGGCATCACCGCGGGGGAAAAGATCGTCGCGCGCGCCCTCCAAATCTACGGCGCCTACAACGTGGACTGCGGAGGGGCCCCGATGGCCATCGGGTTCGAGCTGCCGCATCCAGCCCAGGCCGACACCTACCCTGCCGTGGGCCTCACGCACGACTACTTTGAGTTGAGGCATATTCCCTTCGGCAAGCTCCGGGTGCTCGCGACGTGGGACACCGGCTCCACGCCGCCGTAGGCAGCGGACGAAGGATGCGGCTCGAGACGCCGACCCAAATCTGCCAGTGTGCTCGATGCGGTCAGCCATGCAGCGTCGTCTCATACAGACTCCGCATTCGGCCGCCCCAGCGTTGCGCGGTGAATTCGGCTTCGAACCGGACGCGTCCCGCCTCGCCTAACGTGCGACGCAGCTCCGCACGGGCGACCAGGGGTCGCAGCGCAGCCACCAATTCCTCGACCGTCGGCGGAGCCCCGATCAGAACGCCCGTCGTCCCGTCGTCGACGATCTCGGGGATGCCGCCGACCGCGGTGGCCACGATCGGGACTCGCGCTGCCATAGCTTCTAGCAACGCCGTGGGGAAGGCGTCGAACTCGGTGGGATGGACCAACAAGTCGGCGGTATCGAGCACAGAAAGTACGTCATCGCGGTGGCCGGTCAGCATGGCCCCGTCGCCCAGCGGCCGGGCCAGCGCGGTGATCTCGTCCCAGCTGGGACCGTTTCCGACGATGACTAGCCGCAGTTCCGGGTGCACCCTGCGCAGATGGGCAACCGCTTCGAGCGCGACCTGGTGACCTTTGCCAGGCCGCAGCACCGCGACCATGACGGCGACCACGTCACGGGCGTCCAGACCCAGCTCCGCACGAACGGCGGAGCCGGCACCGGGGCCGACCCGACCGGCTACGCCGTTATGGACAGTGGTCACATGCTCAGCCTGGTCGCGGCCGGTGGCCAGGTAGGCGGCGCGGGCCGCGTCCGACACCGTGATCACCCGGCTCATCCATCGGCGTCGGACGGCACCGAAGATCGCTTCCTTGACCCGCTCTCGGCCGGTGCCGTCCCACCGCATGACGTGGAGAGTGGAGACGACGGGCAAGCGCATGGTTCGTGCGGCCGCTCCGGCCAGCAGATCCGAGTAGCCGAGGTGGGTATGCACCACGTCGGGTCGTACCCGCGCGAAGTGGCGGCGCAGGATCGGTATGGCCGAGGGCTGGCGGAGCCGTTTGATGCCGAGGTGGACCGGGTCCACTCCGACCGAGCGCAGCCGGCTGGCTGCGGGGTTTCCGTCCTTATCCTTGAGGTAAGCGACGGTGAGTTCGATGTCGTGGGCGGCGGCGCCGAGGGCAAAGTCCGCCAGCAGCATCTCGGCGCCACCCCATCCGAGGCCGTCGATCACGGCGGCGACGCGCAGCGGCGCGCTCACGAGCGGGACTGGCGACGGCTGACCCATCGTCTGGACTCCAGCTTCCCAGTGTCGAGGGACGCTGAGAACGCGAGGCTCCATGCTGGCCCCCGTTGACCACTCGCCCGTCGGGTGAGCGCAGGACCCGCGTACCAGGTGCCTGTGATGAAGCGGTTGATCGGTCCGAAGCTGTGCACTGCCACGGAGCCGAGGAAGTGCAGCCCCGGCACCGAGGACTCGAAGCCGGTCCGCAGTTGCGGCATGCCGTCACTGCACCGCACGGCAGCCATGAGGTCGGGGGAAAGCAGTCCGAATCGACGAATGTCGACGTCATAGCCGGTGCCGAGAAGGACATGGTCGGCGGTCAGAACATCGCCGCCCTCGAGCGCCACCTCTACCTCACCTTCCCCGACGACCCTGACCTTGTCGACACGTCGCGCGAGGTACATCGGCACGTCAGCGAGTCGCGCCCGGAGCAGATGGGCTCCCGCTGGGCGCAGGCACCCGCGCTGCACCCAGCGGCGCATTCGCGTCGGCAACAGGTGATACGCGTCTGGGGCGGCCGCCAACCACCCGGTGACGACCCCACCCACGTCCGTGGGCGGCCGGGGCAACCCCGGTGGCCTCTCGCCGACCGGCAGCATCGGGGAAAGCCAGTTAATCTGGGGAGACCGGGACACAATCTGTACCTCTGCGCCTGCCTCGTGGGCGATCGCGGCGGACTCGAGCGCACTCTGGCCGGACCCGATCACCACAAGCCGGCGTCCAGCGAAACCGGCGAGGTCCAGGTTATCGGCGACATGGGAAACCGCCTGATCAGGCGCCGCTGCTGCGACCTCGTCGGGCCACCGGGCTGAGGACTCGAACCCCAGAGCCACGACGACCCGCCGGGCGGCGACCAGAGCTCCGTCGCTGAGACGTAGCACGAACCCTTCGGAGCCCGGGTAGAGGACTTCGGTGCGTGAAATCTGCGCGACGCGACGCGGGTCGATGTCGGGAACGACCTTCTGCGCCCACCAGGACGCGTAGTCGAGGAAGTCCTGCAGTAGGATCGGTTGCGAGATTGGCCGGCTGACTTCCGCATACCAGTCCTCGATCCGGAATCCGGCTCGAGGGTGGGCGATCGAGGACGCCCGCAGGGACGACCGCAGCAGCATCTGCGACGGCATCCCCGTGCGCCATGACCCCATGGCTTCGCCGAAGGTATGTACCCGTAGTCCGGCACCACGGAGATAGGCGGTCGCTGCTAACCCGTAGGGACCGGCGCCGACGACGGCGACATCGACAGCACTCTCTTTGGTCATGGCCTGCGCTTTTCCATAAGAGGTTAGTAACCGTTGCGCGACGCTGCTACTCGACCAGGACCAGGCAGCGCGTTCGCTGGAGGTGCCACTCCCGCCCACCGGCCGTTCGGCTCAAGCGCGAGAAAGTTGTACCCCCGTTCGGAGTCCCTCTTAATCACGTTGAGTTCCGTAGGGTCGCGGATGGGGACCAGCGCGGCACCGTCGTGTCTATAGACCGCCAGTCCGCGATCGAGGAGATACCGCGTGACCGTGTGGGATGGGTCCCTGCCGTGATCCTCGTACACAATCAAACAGCTTGCCAGCACCGCCGCGCCACCCCGCAGAGCCGCCACCTCCGCACCCTCGATGTCGAGTTTAAGGATCGCCGGAGCGTTCCCCGCGTAGGAGTTGTACAGCTCCTCGACAGTGATGGTGGGGACGGACGCCGACCGGGATCCAGCGCCGTCGACGACGCTCGCGCTCGCAGGGATGACCGGGTCCCACGTGACGAGGATCGGGTCGCTGCTGCGCGACCAGACCGCTGCATGCACCGCGTGGAAACCGTTCACTTCAGCGTTGCGCCGCAGCTGGTCGTACATCGGGGAAACCGCCTCCACAGCCACCGTGGTCACCACGGAGGCGTACCTGGTTGAGAAGTAGCCGATATTCGCTCCGCAGTCCAGCAGCACGGCCGTCGGCTCGTGGGCGATCGCTGCGTCGATGATGGCCGAGACCTCGGGCTCGTATTCCCATCCGACGAGCAGGCGCGACCAGTACGGGTCACCGAGCCGCACATCCAGGCGGCCGCCGCCGTCGAAGACGACAGTCGCTATCGGGTCGCCTCCGAACAGTCTTGCCAGCGCGGTGCTCGCGCGGTACGTGTGCCCCGTACGGGCCGCCGCCCGCAGGAGGGCCATCTGCAGGGATGCTCTCCTGCCAGTGGTCTCGACGATCATCGTCTCTCTACCTGCTCGTGGCCACCTCGGGCCGTAACGCCTCGCAATCCGCGTAGCGGCCACCCCGGTGATATGGACAAGTCGAGCCGCTAGCGGAGCTGGGTCGCGAAGCGAGAAGTAGGCGTGCACCGTCTTTCTTCGGGGACGGAGGACCGCCGTCGCTAAGCTTGGTTTGCCGTCGCGCAGAAAGCGCCCGACGTGCCGGACGTCGCCGTCCTCCCACCGGTAGCGGTGCCCCGGTAGGGCATGAACTGGAGTGTGCCCGCGATCGAGGAGATGGTCGCACCAGATCGCCGGCAGATTCGCCCCCGCGCTGACTGCGAGCGCCAAAGAACCGTAGACCCGAGGATTGAAGTCGATGGGGCGGAAGATGCCGTCGTCGCCGCGCACGAGCTCGAGCTCGAACACGCCGCGCCACCCCAGGGTGGCGACGAGAGCTTCGACCTTGGAGAGGAGAGATGAGGGTGCATGCTGCGTCTCAGCGAATGTCACGTTCCCCGCGCCGGCAGGCCATGTCCGTTCGTAGCGCGCAAAGGATGTACCGAGGAGGCCGGCTGCTGCGGCCACTCCGCCCAAGGAGTACGTCGCGCCTCGCATCCGGGGCTGCACGAGCACTGGTTCACCGAGTCGCTCCAGCAGCCCTGTGAGCTCCCGCTCGGTGGTCGCTACGCGACCGCCCTGCTGTTCGAGCCGATCTCCGCGGTCGACGAGCGAAAATTGCGGCTTCACGATGACGGGGAAGCCGAAACGCCGGGCGGCGAGCCGTGCGGATTCCGCGTCTCGGCATACGTCAGTCTCGGGTGAAACCATGTCGGCGGCCTCCGCCGCACGGGCCAGGCCCAGCTTGTCGAGTGAACGCAGCACAACGCCCCGGCTCGGAAGGCCATGCGCGACGACGCCTTCGAGGAGGTCGCGATGTTCGGACAGGGCCCGCAGCGACGCATCGCAGCCAGGCAGTACGACATCGACCCGTTGAGCGCGAGCGACCTCGGCGACCTGCGTGGTGAACCTGCGCGGATCGCGCAGCGGATCGGAAAGGACATGACATGCCGCCGCGGCTCGAGTACACAGCCCAGCCACTGGCGCGCGGGTAGCGACCGCCACCACTCGGTACCCGTGGACGCTGAGTCCCCGCGCGGCCGCGATCACCGC
>JBBPZY010000084.1:0-20929 GCA_038276315.1 Mycobacteriales bacterium | reverse complement strand
CAGGCGGTGAAGTGTGGGGCGGACGAGCTGGCCTGTAAGCCGGATCCTGTGCACCGGGCGCCTTGCGGCGTCCCGGCCGGCGGTCATCCATCTCGGCCTGCCGTTGCCGGCAGGCTCCAGCGGCCTACCCGCAGGCATCGGGCGGGCCACCCTCAGTCGCCTGCGCAGCGCGCCGAATCCGGCGCGCCTTTTGGCCTTGCTCCAGGTGGGGTTTACCGAGCCGTCCCGGTCACCCGGGACGCTGGTGGTCTCTTACACCACCGTTTCACCCTTACCCCGCTCACGCGGGGCGGTCTGTTTTCTGTGGCACTGTCCCGCGGGTCACCCCGGGTTGCCGTTAGCAACCACCCTGCCCTGAGGAGTCCGGACTTTCCTCGACGAGCCCGTTGCCGAGCCCGACGCGACCGCCCGGCCAGCTCGTCCGCCTCATCAGCATAGATGGGTTCCAACCCGGGTTAGCGGGGCACCTCGTACAGCGCGGCTCAGACGCTCCTTCAAGCATCACTTGCAAGGGTCGTGTCCCCAGCTCATCAGTGAGTAGCGCCATCGCGACTCACTGATGTCCGCCGAGGGACGCTGCGCCAAGTGCCGGTGGATGTAACCGACAACCTTGCCCATGTGCGCCTCGTCTTCAACGCCGCTCACACCTTTTCCAGTGCGTCTGGCTTGTGGACGGCTTCGCCGCCGCTCTTGTCACTGCGCACCCGGTACTGCGGCTCTTCGCTTGACGCCCGCACCGTGCGGCCTCCGGACACGGCGTCGGCAGTGATCTTCTCGAGCACCTCGCCGCAGGCGTAGCCACCGTGGCTGCGCCAGCGCACTGTGTCACCCACTCTGAATTCCTGAGCCATCCTGACTCCTCCGTTTCTGGACAGGAAGGCGCGCCGGCACGGCAGCCATCGGCTCCGTCGGCTGCGCGCCGGGTTACCCCGGTCAGCCTCGGTGAAAACAATGCCCAACCTCCCGATGCAGGGCCGTCACGGGCCTCGTGGCCTGGCGCCTGCGGTCGCGCGTCTGCGGGTCCGGGTTAACGTGGCACCTCGTGCCGCCCGCCCAGCTCACCCTGTTGGTTGTCGCCGGCCTCATTTCGGGTGTGGTCAATGCCTTGGCCGGTGGTGGGTCGCTGCTGCTGTTCCCGGCACTGCTGGCGGTGGGCTTCCCACCGCTTGCGGCGAATGTCACCAATTCGGTCATCCAATGCGCCGGCAGCGCGGGTCTGGCCCTGGGCAGCCAACGGGAGCTACGCGGACAGCGAAGTCGGGTGGTGTCGACCACCGGAGTCGCGGTGGCGGGCTCGCTGGTGGGCAGCCTGCTGCTGCTGGTGCTGCCCGCCGCGGTGTTCAACGCGGTGGTACCCGCGCTGGTGGCGGTGGCCAGCGTGTTGCTCGGGGTGCAACCGTGGCTCACCCGGTGGATCGGCGAGCCCGCACCTGATGCCCCGGACCGTCGCGCGGTCTTGCTGCCTGCGGTATTCCTCGCCGCCATTTACGGCGGCTACTTCGGCGGGGCGCTCGGCGTCATTTTGATCGCGGTGCTCGCCCTCACCGCGCATGATGACCTGCGCAGGCTCAACGCCGTCAAGGGTGTGCTCTCGCTGATCATCGCTGCGGTCAGCGCGGTAGTGTTCGCCATCGGCGCACCGGTGGACTGGCTGGTCGTCGCGCTGCTCGCCCCCGTCAACTTGGTCGGAGGGTTTCTCGGCGCGAAACTCGCCGGTCGGCTGCCCGCGCCGGTGTTGCGAAGCGGCGTGGTCGTAGTGGGCTTGGCGGTGTCGATCTACCTTTTCGTCCGGTGAGGTGGGCGCTCAGGGCAGGTAGGAAGTGTCGTTGACCAGACTGACCGTGGCGGGACCGTCGGGATAGAACTCCGCCGCCGACAGCGAGGCGATGTCCAGGTGCAACCGATGCAGCAGCGACGGCCCGGCATCCAGCGCCATCCGCAATAACGCCTTGATCGGCGTGACATGGCTGACCACGATCACCGTCGCGGCGCCGTGCTCGGCGATCAACTGGTCCCGCACCCGGCGCACCCGCCGGTGCACCGCGTCCATGCTCTCCCCGCCCGGCGCGGCCACCGAGGTGTCGGTGAGCCACCTGGTGTGCAGCTCCGGATCCCGAGCGCTGGCTTCGGCGAAGGTCAGGCCCTCCCAGGCTCCGAAATCAGTCTCGATCAGTCCATCGTGGACGATCAGCGGCACATCCAGTGCAACAGCCACCGGCTGGGCGGTCTGCCTCGCCCGCAGTAGCGGCGAGCTGACTACCGCAGCCACACCCTTGGTGCTGTCCAGCCGAGCGGCGGCAGCGGCGGCTTGGCGCTTTCCCAGCTCGGTCAGCGACAGGTCACCGCGCCCGGAGTAGCGGCGCTGCGCAGAATGCTCGGTCTGCCCGTGCCGCAGCAGCAGCAGCCGGGTCGGCGTGCCGGTGGCCCCGGTCCAGTGCGCCGGTGGCGCAGTCCGCGCCACCGCACGCTGGGTGGTGATGCCGGCCTGAGTGTCCATCGCCTCGTTGGCCAGCCGGTCCGCGTGGGCGTTGCGGGCTCGCGGCACCCAGGTGTAACTGACGTCGCCCAGCTGGCGGGCCAGCTCGCTCGCCTCGCTGACCAGTGGTCGCAGGTGCGGTTGCTTGACCTGCCACCGACCGCTCATCTGCTCGACCACCAGCTTGGAGTCCAGCCGAGCCTCGGCGGACTGAGCGCCCTCCTTGACTGCGGCGCGGAGCCCAGCGATGAGACCCGAGTACTCAGCAACGTTGTTGGTGGTCGTGCCCAGTCCCCCAGAAGCCTCCGCGAGTAGCTCCCCGGTGTCGGCGTCGCGCACCACCGCGCCGTACCCGGCCGGGCCCGGGTTGCCACGCGAGCCACCGTCGGCCTCGATGATGACGCGCCGCGTCACCGACCAGACTCCGCTGAGAGATCGGACGGGGTTGACAGGCCTGATTCGGGAGTACGCACCAGCACTACGCCGCACTCTTCGCAGCGCACCACCTCGTCGGAGGCCGCCTCTCGCAGGTGGCCGATCGCGGTGCGGTCGAGCTCTAAGCGGCAGGCGCCACAACGGCCCTCGCGCACCAACGCCGCACCGGTACCATTGCGGGCTCGGATCCGCTCATAAAGCGACACCAGATCCGCGGGCAGCTCGCCGATGAGAATGCGGCGCTCTTGGGCACCGTGCTCCTCGGTGGATCCCACGTCCGCTAATGCCTCATCGCGGCGGCGAACGGCATCGAGGCGGCGCTGCTCTATGTCGACCAACACCACTCGGCCGCGCTCAAGGTCGGCGGCAGTGGCCTCACGCCGCTCCATCACTTCCAGCAGCTCGTCTTCCAGCACCGTCTGGCGACGTCGCAGGGTCGCCAACTCGTGTTGCAGGTCTTCCAGCTGCTTACCCGAGGAGATCGATCCGGAATCGAGCAGACCGCGGTCCCGGTCCTCCCGAGTCCGTACCTGCTCGATCTCGGCTTCCAGCTTGTGGATGTCGCGGTCGAGGTCCGAGACCGCCGTCTCAGCGGCGACCAGCGAGTCCCGGGCGGACCGCAGGGACTTGTCAGCCTGCTCGACCTCGACGAGTTCGGGTAACGACCGGCGGCGGTGCGCGGCGCGGGTGAGCTCGGCGTCCACCGCGGCCAGGTCAAGCAGCCGGCGTTGTGCGGCGGGATCGGCGTTCACCGCGTGAGCCTCCCAGGTGCTTGCGCCGAACCGATCGTCCAGGGATCTGCTCGGCAATACGAAACGTGGACATTGACCGTACCGCCCGTAGTCCCACCGGGTTGGCTGGCAATGGCGTCGGCGGTCATGACAGGGCAGCCCGCAGGGCGTCTACGAGCGCGATAGCGATCTCGGGCGGGCGCACCGCGACGCGTAGGTGGTCGGTTGACAGACCAGGGAACGTGTCCGCACGCCGGACGGCGATGCCGACGTTGGCGAGCACGGCCCGAACTCGCTCACCGCCTGGCACATGCAGCAGCAGAAAGGGCGCAGCGGCCGGCTGGTGGATCGTGATGCCGGGCAAGCCCGCCAGCTGATGGACCAACCACTGACGGTTCTGCACGTCCTGCTCAGCTGCGGCAGTGGCCTCGGCGACCGCAGCTGGGGCGCTGCAGGCCTGTACCGCCTCCAACACCAGCGTGCCGACCGGCCATGGCGGCCGCGGCGCCGCCAGCCGGGCCAGTAGATCGGGCGCGCCTAGGGCATAGCCTGCCCGGAGTCCCGGCAGTGCCCAGGTCTTGGTGAGACTGCGAAACACCAGCAGACCCGGGGTGCGGCGATCAGCTGCCAACGACTCTCGCTCTCCGGGGATCGCGTCGGCGAAGGCCTCATCTACTACGAGCACCCGTCCTGGACGGGCCAGCGCGCGCAGCACCTCGGCTGGATGCAGCACCGACGTCGGGTTAGTGGGGTTGCCGAGCACGATGAGATCGGCCTCGGCGGGAATTCGTGCGGGCTGCAACCGGTGTGCGGTGTCGGTGAACACTCGTCTTACGGTGATGCCCGCCCGGCGCAGCGCCACCTCGGGTTCGGTAAACGACGGGTGCACGACCACCGCTGACCGGGGTGCCAGCGCGGGCAAGAGCGCGAAACCCTCCGCCACCCCACCGAGCACGAGCACCTCAGCGGGGTCGCGGTCGTGCCGAGCGGCCACCGCGGCGCGGGCGGCGGCCTCCAGCGCAGCGGAGGGGTAGTGGGCGAGCCCGTCCAACGCCGCGAGCAGCCGCTCGCGCAACCATGCCGGAGGCTGGCTGCCACGCACGTTCACCGCGAAGTCGAGCAACCCCGGTGCGGCGTCGACATCGCCGTGGTGACGCAGCAGCTGGTCCATGTGGACATGCACGCTATCGCGTACTCAGGGGCGTGGATGGCATGCCCGGTTAGAGTGTGCAGTGGGACGCGCACACCCCGCGCACCGGTGCGTTAACTTAAGTAAAAACCGGCCATGAGCCGGCGCAGTGGACATGGCCCAGACCCCGCCATGGAGCGCTCAGCGTTGATCGGCACGTGGTGGCACCGCCGTGGTGGCACCGATCGTGATGACGACTTGAGGAACCATGACGACTAGCACCTCCGCCGCGGCATCCACCAGCCCCGCCGCCAGCACCCGCCCGATGATGCACGGTCGGCGCCCCGGCAGCGAGCAGTTCATCGTCACGCTGTTCATCGCAGTGCCGACGCTCGCCCTGATCGCCGCCATCCCCTTCGCCTGGGGTTGGGGCCTGACCTGGATCGACATCGGTCTGGCCGTGTTGTTCTATCTACTGTGCGGCCTCGGCGTGACCGCCGGCTTCCATCGCTACTTCACACATCGGGCCTTCAAAGCCAACCGTGCCCTGCGGATCGCGCTTGCGGTCGCGGGCAGCATGGCCTTCCAAGGCTCGATCATCACATGGGTCGCCGACCATCGCCGCCACCACATCTTCACCGACAAGGAGGGCGATCCCCACTCACCCTGGCTGTTCGGCACCTCCGCTGCAGCGGTGGCCAGAGGATTCTGGCACGCCCATCTCGGCTGGCTGTTCGACAAGGACAAAACCAATATCAACCGTTTCGCTCCCGACCTACTCGCCGATCCTGATATCCGCCGGGTGAACCGACAGAACGTAGGGTGGTCGACGCTCAGCCTGACCATGCCGGTGGTGCTCGGCGGCCTCATCAGCTGGTCGTGGTGGGGCGGGCTGACCGCGTTCTTCTGGGCCGGACTCGTCCGCATCGCCGCGCTGCACCACGTAACCTGGTCAACCAACTCGATCTGCCACATGATCGGGAACCGACCGTTTACCCAGCGCGACCGCTCTACGAACTTCTGGCCGCTGGCCATCCTGTCCATGGGCGAGTCTTGGCATAACCTGCACCACGCTGATCCCACCTGTGCCCGTCACGGCATCCGCCGCGGCCAGCTCGACATGACCGCCCGCCTTATCTGGGTTTTCGAGAAGCTCGGCTGGGCGCACGACGTCCGCTGGCCGAGCACCCGCCGGCTCGCCCGCGTAACCGCGGTCCAATAGCCGTGCAAAGCTTCCGGTCGCAGCTGACGCCGGGCGCGGATGTCGTCGATCCCGTCACGTGGGCTGGGGCGATACCGCAGGCACACGGTGTCGCTCCCCGGGTACGGGTCGGACGCAGCAGGTGGTTCAACCTGCTCTGGTTACTACCGATCGGCTTCGTCGTCCTGATCGTCGCGGTCGCAGCCGCGAAGGGCCTGCGGGCTACTCCGTCGGTGGAAAGGTTCATCGAGCGCTACCCCGGCACCGTCGGGACAGCCGGCTTCGCGCCGAACCCGGGCCTGCCACTCTGGGTGGGAGCCTATTTCATCACGGTCTTTCTCGCTGCTCCACTCACAGTCATCACCGGTCTGGGCATGTCACCCGCGCTGTCTACCCGCTTCAAGCGGATCAGCAAGGTGCTCAGCATCCAGACGGCACGCTCACTACACTTCCTCGTGCTGGTCTGGTTTCTGCTGTTCATCGTGATCCACGTCACCCTGGTGTTCACTACCGGTCTGCTGCGCAACCTCAACCACATCTACGTCGGGCGAAACGACGGTAGCTGGACTGGCTTCGCAGTCTTCGCGGTCTCTATGGTCGTGGTCATCGTCGGCTGGGTTGCTGCTACCCCGTTCACCCTGCGTCATCCGCGGGTGGTGCAGCGCGTCGGCTTCGCGCTGATCGGTCCGGCGCAACGCCTATTCGAGCACTTGGACTCCACGCCAGGCGAGTACACCGACAAGGACATCTCGCCCTACTTCTGGCACAACGGGCAGTATCCAGACTCGCCGGAATACCGAGCACTGTTGCAGGGCAACTTCGTCGGCTACCGGCTGCGGATCAACGGCCTGGTCGACCACCCCGTCGACCTCGACCTGGCACAGCTGCGAGCGCTTCCACCGCATGAACAGATCACCCAGCACTTCTGTATTCAGGGCTGGTCTGGTATCGCCAAGTGGGGTGGGGTATCGATGCAGACCATCGTGGACTTGGTCACCCCGCAGCCCGAAGCGAAGTGGGTCGTCTTCTACTCCCTCGGTGACGGCCCGGATAAGGGCGTCTACTACGACGCACACCCCATCGAGCAAATGAGCTACCACCTGACGATGTTAGCCTACGACATGAATGGCCAGCCGTTGTCTTTTGGCCACGGCGCGCCGCTCCGGCTGCGTAACGAGACGCAGCTCGGCTTCAAACAGGTCAAGTGGATCGAGGGTGTGGAATTCGTCGCAGATTACTCGCAGCTCGGCGGCGGCTATGGCGGCTACAACCAGGACCACGAGTTCTTCGGCTATCGGCAATCCATCTAGCGGGTCTGAACTACGAAGGAGAGGCTTGAATGGAGAAGTTCTCATTGACGGCGCTGGTACGTCAACAACTCGACCTCGCGCAGAACTCATCAAGTGGTCGAAGCGCCCACACCGTGTACGGCGGACACGAACATGTGCTGCGCCAAACCCTGATCGCTTTGGCTGCCGGTCAGAAACTCGATGACCATGAGAACCCGGGGGAAGCGACCGTCCATGTCCTGCACGGGCGCGTGGTTCTGAGAACGGGCGACACGTCCTGGCACGGCTCGGCCGGAGATCTTCTGATCGTGCCCGACTCCCGGCACTCGCTTGAGGCGACAGAGGCCGCCGCAGTGCTCCTCACCGTGGCGAAGCGCAGCTAGCGCCGCGTCCTTGCTCGGGAATCGGCCACACTAGGCAACGTGGGAAGCTCAGGGCGTTATCACGTGTGCTTCGTGTGCACCGGGAACATCTGCCGGTCCCCGATGGCCGAGATCGTCTTCGCCGACGCGGTGCGCCGGGAAAGCCTGGCCGACCGCGTGCGCGTGAGCAGCGCGGGAATCGGTGGCTGGCACGTCGGCAACCCGGCCGATCCGCGAACCGCCGAGGCGCTACGCCGGGCTGGATACACCTGCGAGCATGTCGCCGCACAGCTCGGCACCCAGCACCTCTGCGCCGACCTACTGATCGCGCTGGACGCCGGGCATCTCGCGGCTCTGCGCCGGCTGGTCACAGATCCTCAGCGAGTGGTGCTACTGCGATCGTTCGACCGGGCCGCTGGTCGGGCCCTCGACGTACCCGACCCGTACTACGGTGGCAAACATGGCTTCGACGATGTGCTGAGCATGGTGCGCGCGGCGGTACCCGGATTGCTGGCGTGGGTACGCGAGCGGTTATGACGCCGACATGAGCACTCCCGCCGAGGCCGTCGCCGCGGTCACCGGTCAGCCGGTACGGACCGCAACGCCCCACGGCGTCATCTGGCATCTGGAGCTGGGCGACGGGCGCACCGTGGTGGCCAAGCGGGCAGCAGTCGGGCAGGCGATGGCTGAGGCGGCGGGACTGCGCTGGCTGCGGGTTCCCGACGGACCGCCGGTGCCGCAGGTGCACGGATATGACGAACAATGGCTGGTCACCGAATACATCCCGGCTGGCCGTACGGACGGCGCCGCCGCCGAGCGGCTCGGACGTCAGGTCGCCACGCTGCACGCCGCGGGCGCTGCGGCCTTCGGCGCCGCACCTCCGGGAGGGTCCCAACAGGCGTGGATCGGTGCCGCGCCGATGGCCAACGTCACCGGGCCGCACTGGCCGCAGTGGTACACCGAGCAACGCGTGTTGCCTTATCTGCGCAGTGCGGTCGACGGTGGCGCGGTGGACGCCGCCGGGGCCCGTGTGGTGCACCGCGCGTGCGAGCAGCTCGAAGATCTGGCCGGACCAGCTGAGCCGCCGGCGAGGCTGCATGGCGATCTGTGGTCTGGCAATGTCCACCCTGGCTCCGACGGGCGATTGTGGCTACTCGACCCGGCCGCGCACGGCGGCCACCGGGAAACGGACCTGGCAATGCTCGGGCTGTTCGGCTGCCCGCATCTAGCGCGGTTGCTCGCCGGCTACACCGACGTCGCACCGCTGGCGTCCGGGTGGCAACAGCGTGTCCCCCTGCATCAGTTGTTCCCGTTGCTGGTGCATGCGGTGTTGTTCGGTGGCGGCTACGGCGGCCGCGCGGTAGCTGCCGCGCGGGCGGCGTTGGGATGAGTACCCGCTACCGTGGTGGTATGCGGTGGCGGTTCCTGCTACGCCCTGGCTGGATGACGCTGACAGCCATGGTGATCTGCTTCGCCGTGGCGGCGTTCACCCTGCTCGCGCCGTGGCAGTTCCGTCGCGCGGCGCAACGTGCGGACACCAACACCGCGATCGAACGCTCCTTCACCATCCCGCCACGGCCGTTGCGCAGTGTCCTGGCGGTCCACGCCGCGCCAACCCAGGACACCGAGTGGCGCCAAGTTCAGGCCACCGGACACTACCTGCCCGACGCTGAGATGGTGGTCCGGCTGCGCACCGTCCAGGGCGAGCCGGCCTACGAGGTGCTGGTGCCGCTTCGGCTGGCCGACGGATCGAACATCTTGGTTGACCGCGGCTATCTACGCCCGGCGGAGGGTGTGCGGATACCTGAGTACCCGGCCGTGCCGGGCGGCGAGGTGACCGTGACCGGCCGATTACGAGCCGACGAGCTGGACCCGCAGAACGGCGAAGTCGTGCACCAAGACGGGCATCGGCAGGTGTACGCGGCGAGTGGCCGCACGGTGAGTGCGGCCACCGGAGTGCGACTGGAACCGGGTTACCTTCAGTTGGTCGACGGTGCTCCCGGGGTGCTGTCCGCGCTGCCACTGCCGCAGTTGGATGCGGGCCCATCTTTTCCCTATGCGCTGGAGTGGCTCGCTTTCGGCACGATGGCCCCGCTGGGGCTGGCCTACTTCGCCTGGCGGGAAGCCACCGAAGGGCGCCGTGACGACAAGTGGTCACCGGATGAGGACGATCCACACGATCCACCGATGGCCGAGCTCGCCGACCGGTACGGCCGTTGAGTCACCGCGGCCAGCGTCGCGCACAGTGCCGCGGCCACGAGCCCGGTAACCCGGGACAGCTCCACCCCGCGGGCGAGGTCACCAGCATCCGGTGTGCGGCCGTGACCCAGTACCGGACGCTGCTCAGCGCCATGCGGGTAAACCGTGAGCCCCCCCAACCGTATCTCCAGCGCCCCCGCGAACGCCGCCTCTATCTGGCCGGCGTTGGGGCTGGGATGCGCCGCCGCGTCGCGTCGCCAGACTTGCCACGCCCCGCTGGCCGATCCACCGACCAGTGGCGCACACAGGGTGGTCAGCGCGGCGGCGATTCGTGAGGGCAGCAGGTTAGCCAGGTCATCCAGGCGTGCGGCGGCCCACCCGAAGCGGCGGTACCGCGGCGAGTGGTACCCGACCATCGCATCCAAGGTGTTGACCGCACGGTAGGCCAGCAGCCCGGGTACCCCAGCCACCGCGCCCCAGACCAGCGGGGCGACGACGGCGTCTGAGGTGTTCTCGGCGACCGACTCCACGCTGGCCCGGGCCATTCCGGCCAGGTCGAGGTTGGCCGGGTCGCGCCCGCACAGGTGCGGTAGCCGGATCCGAGCGGCGTCGATGTCTCCGGCGTCCAACGCCCGCGCCATCGCAGCGCCTTCCTCAGCCAGCGAGGCGCCACCCAGCACCATCCAGGTCGCCAGCGCGGTGACAGCCACCTGCACGGGGGCTCGGCCATGCCCGGCCCGCTCCACGAGGCCACCGACCGCTGATGCAGCACCGACCAGGGCAGCGGTGTAGACCAGCCCAGCCAGCCGGTGTTCGGCGTAGCAGGCGCGTTCGGCGGTCACGGCGAGCCGCCCGAAAACGGCTACCGGGTGGCAGCGGCGCGGATCGCCGAATGCCGCATCAGCCGCGACCCCGAGCAGCAACCCGACCGCCCGTGCTGCGCTCACTGATCGACCCCCAGATGTCCGGACCGAAGCGGACACCCTACTGGAACGGCTGGTGACAGCGACCTCCACGACACAAACCACGACACGGTAGGCAGCTCGACCCGGCGGGCGGCTCGACCGGCAGCAGTACGTCCAGCATCCGGCGCATCGATTCCTTGGTCAGTGCTCGTGCGGTGCGAGCCGCTCCAGCCATGGCGGCGGGACCGAGAAGTCAACGTCCGGATCGTCGAGCACGCTGGCCGCCTCGGCGTAGCCACCGTCGATGAGCTTGCGGGCATGGCGGAAGTCGGCTGGGTGCACACGTTGCGGGCACGGCGGGGGCAGGACGATCAGGCGGGCGCGCCCGGCCAGCAGTTGAACGTCGATGACCGCCCGCCGGCTGAGCAGTATCGCGTTGGCATGGATGGCCATGGCCAGCGCGGCGGACGTCGCAGGTCGCACGCGTGGCCCGTCGCCAGTACGTAGACCGTCGGGGCGCCCAGCTCGATGGCGTCTGACGTCGGCGTGTTGCTGGCCACGCCGCCGTCGATGAGGTGGTAGCCGTCGATCTCAACGGCCGGGAACACGCCGGGCACCGCCGCGCTGGCCATCACCGCAGGCTGTGCCGGGCCACGCGACAGCCGGCGCTCGACCCCGTTGCGCACGTCGGCGGCGATCACGTGGAGCGGGATCGCCGCATCCTCGAGGCGCTCGATTTCCAGATGGCGACGTAGGATCCGGCGCAACCCCAAACTGGGCAGGACGTGGTCGGAGAGGCCCACCAGGCCCAGCAGCCCGGTGATCGGCTCGGGCGGGAAGACTTCGAAGCGGTGCAAGCCCAGCCACACGTCCGCCAGGGCATCAGCGGTGTCGGGCGTGGCCGGGCGGGAGACGATGTAGGCGCCGTTGACCGCACCAATCGAGGTGCCGATGACCAGGTCCGGGGTGATGCGACGCTCGAAGAGTGCCCGGAGCATCCCGACCTGGATGGCGCCCAGGCTGGCTCCGCCCGACAGCACAAACGCAACGCTCACTGGACCCTCCGTACTGGCCGCCGTGCCGCATGACGGGACCCTCCCTGCATACCCAGTGCGGTCAAATCCGTCCCATCGGCGTCAACGGAGCATTCACGGAAAGTGGGAACCCCTCGGTCGGATAGAAGCTCTTTCTACCAGCGAGAACTGCTCGCTTGCGGCTGGTGCAGCAACCTCCACGACGCCCCTACTGGAGCTCCGCCTTACGAACCTTGCCCATGTCATTGCGGGGTAGTGCAGGCACAAAGTGCACCATCCGCGGTCGCTTGTGTGGCGCGAGCAGCCCCGCGACGTGCTCCGCGAGTTCCTCCGCGGCGGGCGGCGGATCGCCGGCCGCGACCACCCAGGCCACGACACACTCCCCCAGGTCGGGATCCGGTTCACCGGTTACCGCCGCGTCGGCGACTCCCGGGTGTTCCAGCAGGGCACTCTCGATCTCTCCCGCGCCGATCTTGTACCCGCCGCTGGAAATGAGATCCGTGGCGCGGCGTCCGACTAGCCGCAGGTGACCGTCAGCGCTGCGGGTAGCGACGTCGCCGGTGCGAAACCAGCCGTCGTGCATCGCCTCGGCGGTGGCGTCAGGCCGGTTGAGGTAGCCCAGGAACAGCGTCGGACCGGCCACTTCGATTTCGCCGATGGTGTCGTCGTCTGCTACCTCGAGGATTTCGCCCTGGTCGTCCACCAGGCGTAGCCGGACTCCGTCCAATGGCGGTCCGACAGTGCCTGGTCTGCGCGGTCCCTCGGCGCGAACCGCGCAGGTAATCAGCGACTCGGTCATCCCGTACCGCTGCACCACCTGCTGACCAGTCGCCGTCGCGATCCGCTGGTGGTCGGCGACGGACAGCGCAGCGGAGCCCGAGACGAGCAGCCGGGCCCGGCTCAGCGCCGCGGCAACCCGGGGATCGCGTTGCGCGGCTGCGGCCAACCGGTGGTACATGGTCGGCACGCCGAACAACATCGTCGCGGAGCCACCCAGCTCCCGGACCACCCCGCCGATCGAGAACGAGCTCAAATGGTGCAGTGCGCCCCCCAGCCGCAGCGGTCCGAGCACACCGAGCACCAGGCCGTGCACGTGGGACAGCGGCAGCGCGTGTACCAGAACGTCCCGCGCGGTCCATGCCCAGGCCGCGGCCAGCGCGTCGATGTCCGCGGCGAGCGCTCGGCGCGGAAGCACAACTCCCTTGGGCGGCCCAGTGGTGCCTGAGGTGTAGACGATCAGTGCCGGCGATTCGGGATCCGGCTCAGGCGGTACCGGGGCGTCCTCTGCATGCAGGTCGACGCTCAGCCGCGGTATTGCGCGCAGCGCCTCGGGAAGTATGGCGTGCGGGGCGGCCAGTACGAGGTCAGGGATCGCGTCGGAGATGACGTGCTGCAGCTCCCTGGTACCCAGCTTGGGGTTGACGGGTACCGCAGGCACTCCGGCCGCGAGCGCTGCGACGATCGCGACGCACGTCTCAAGCTTCGGCTGCGCCCAAATCGCGACCCGTCGGGCATCGGACAGTCGACGCGCAAGTGCTGCAGTCACCACACCCAGCTCCCAATAGGTTACTGAACGCTGCCCGAATCGCACCGCCTCGGCATCGGTGGGCTGATGTAATGGCGGCAACAATGCCAAGGTACCCACTCGCAGTCCTTTCGAGGTCCTCTTAAGGTAATGTCCGGTGCTATGGTCGAGCAGGCTAGCACCGAAGATGGCGATGCCCAGCCGTTCGAATGGTGGATGACGTCCAACCTCGCGCTCGCTCTGGCTTTCAACTGCTTTCTTCCAGTGCTGCTGCCTTCTTACGTGCTCGCGGCAGGGGGGACAACCACCGACGTGTGGGTTGCGATGTCGATGGCCGGGCTGTTCGCGCTGCTGGGGCCGTCGATCGGGCGGGTCGCGACGCGTCGCCGGGCGCACCGATCGGTGCAGGTGCTAGGCATGGCCGGGATGGCCATGGGGCTGATGACGCTGGCGCTGTCCCACGGTGGCTCGTGGTCGATTGTGCTTGCCATCGCTGTGATGGGCGTGGGCGCGGCGGCGGTGGCTGTCGCAGCTCCGATGTTCATCCTGGCCAGCGATCTACCCGCAGAGTTCCAGACCCGACAGCTGACCTGGCTGCAGCTCAATCTGGACTTGGGCAAAATTGCAGGTGGGATACTACTCGCGGTGATGGCGACAGAAAAGCTGACATTCGATGCCCAGTTTCGAGTCGGCAGCCTGGTCCTTGGGTTGCTCGGCGTGCTGGTGTGGTCGACCAGTCGACGCGCCGGCCGCCGAATCCGGCAATGCGACCAAAAGGAAATGAACCCGATAGCGGCAAGTGGGCCGTCGCGCACCGCAGTGCCGTGGAGAACGCTATTGTTGTCGCTGTTCGTCGTTCCGGTCGTCGCTCAGCTGCTCGGCAGTATGACCATGATGGAGACGCAGACTTCGGCGATGCTCACAGTGTCCGGGCTGGTCGGCATCGGGTTGTACCTTCTCGCTGGTCGCTGGATGACCCGGTCCGACCCCGGCGTGGTGTGGGCGACCGGCCACGTCCTGCGCGGAGCTGGGGGCGTCGTCCTCGGCGCCCTGGGTCTCGCACGTGGGATGCCCCAGCTCGTCGTGTTGGCCGCGTTCCTGGTGCTGGAGTCGACGCCGGCCGTCGCGTGGATGGTCCAGACTCGGGCGGCGGCGGCGGCGGCGGCGGCGCTGGTGTCCCAGCCGACTTCAGGGATGATCGGAGCGGTCCGCGCGTCGCACCGAAGCGTGCCAGCCGGACGGCTAGATCAGCGAGTAAGCCACCACACCGAGTGCATCGGCGTCCTGGTCTCCGCGTCACCGAACCTGGTGCTGTCGCAGCCGACTTAACAGACGGTTCAGCTCCTATCCCAGGTAACTGACACTTCATTAGGCATGGATATTGAACCTGGTTGCCACTGTAGATCACTATATGGCTTTGTCAAACGTAGGCGCGGCAAAGTTGTATGGCAGCACCACTTGACCCGCCCGAATATTTACAGCTCCCAGCGTCACATCTTCGGTTGCCACTCGTGGTAAAAAGAAGTTGAAATGAGCCATCTCCCGCAACGAAGACTTTTTTCCCTGACGCAGGTAACCTCACCGGGTACAAACCGCCTGGGCTAAATCAAAATAATGTTGCGGCTTTCCCCCTGTTCGGGGTTCAAACGATAATGTTTCCGGCTTAGTCCGGTTTACCATATCGGATGGCCACGGCGCGGAATGCTGTGAATTTGTTAATGGCGCGCTCGACGGCGCTGCGCCTTTTGTGGTGCTCGGTGGGGAGTCGCGGTGGTCGTTTGCCCAGGATGCGCCGGCGGAGGTGGCCGCTGCGTTGGCCAGCCGGTTCGGGCATCGTGGCGTTGGGCCGTCGTCGATGCAGGGCGCCGCCACCTCACCCGTGGGCCTACCAGCCGACAAGAGTCGCCAGTCGCGCTAGCCACTTGGTGAGGTCGGCTTGGCTTCGCGGCAGATGGTGACTGTTGGAACCCATTCGTAACCAAGCTCCTTTGATTGTCGCGAACGATGGCCAGTTCGTGTGACTAGGCGGTGACCCGAGACCTGATGTCACGGTTCACCGAGGCGACGTGGTCATTTCCTGCTCACTCCAGCGACCGAACCTCGATTTTCCCGTCGCTGACCCGAGTCTGGTAGGCAGGCTGAGGTATCGAGGCTGGGCCTCGCACAATGCTGCCGTCGGTGAGCCGGAAGGTGCTGGCGTGCCACGGACAGACGACGCAGCCGTCGACGAACTCGCCTTCGTCCAGCGGACCGCCAGCGTGGCTGCAAGTGTTGGCCAATGCGTGCAGCTGGCCCTTCTCGCGAACCAGCAGCACCAAGGCCCCATCGGCGGAGACCCTGCGATGTTCGCCCTCGCCGAGCTCCGCGTCGGCGAGCACCGGGGTCCACTCCTGCGGGCGGTGCTCAAAGATGGTGTGGTTGACGTTGACCGCCTTGGCGAACGATAGGTGACCGCCAAGGTATCCACCGGCCATGAGCACCCCGAATCCGGCAAGTCCCAGTAGCTTGCCGCGGCCGCGACGGCCGCCGCGACGGGCGACTAATGATGCCAGGTACAAGCCCAGCGCGGCCACGTTCGCCCCCGCGTGCACCGTCCCGATGCGTCTTTCGCCGCCGATGGTGTCCGACCAGTCATTGAGGCCGGTCATGGCGGTGGGGATCGCGCTGAGGATGCCGGCACCGACGAGCAGGTCCGCCGCAGGTTCCGCGCTGATTCCACCGACGGCATCTAACAACGTAGACATGCTCCAAGCGCCGATTGGCAGATCGGTCAGCATGGGATGGACCGGATGGCCCAGCTTCGTCCCGCTTAACAGGTTACGTACCCGGCGAGGCCCCACCGCCTTACCGACCAAGCTGGCCAGCGGGCTGGCGACCTTGTCCAGTGGGGCGAAACGTTCAATGCGGCGCACCAGCTCGCGTAGAAAATCCATGACCGAAAAATCCTTTCATAGCGGACTCACGGGCGTTGGGTGGCTGGACAGGTCGCCCGGTGATAGGCACACCGGTAATTCCCGCAGCCGATAGCGCGGGTGTGCCGACGTACTCGGGGCTCACCGCAGTGCGGTGTAGCTGGACGGGGAACCGTCGACACCCGTCACGACCTGCTTGTTCACCACAGTCTCCCTCGTCTCCGGACTTCTTGTATCGCCATAATCGACTAATATTAGAACGACGATG
The DNA here is from genome assembly GCA_038276315.1 of Mycobacteriales bacterium. GTDB lineage: Bacteria > Actinomycetota > Actinomycetes > Mycobacteriales > Pseudonocardiaceae. The sequence goes on along the minus strand of JBBPZY010000084.1, from coordinate 4,463 downwards.
GCCGCTCCGTCAACGGGAGTTGTTTCTAGAACGGCACTGGGAGAGAGACTCCTCGCTTGTGCTGCTCAGAGGGTGGGCGCAGCAGGACTCGAACCTGCGACCACTCGCTTGTAAGGCGAGCGCTCTACCGCTGAGCTATGCGCCCGACGCCACCCGGGTGAACCGGGGCCCGGGGAAGGCCCGGTTCAGGTCGGCAGCGCAGCCAAAGCCTGCTTCCAGACGGTTTGGTCGCGAGACTCGCCGGGTCCGTTCATCTCGGCGAAGCGGATCACGCCGTCAGTGTCCACCAGAAAGGTGCCTCGGTTCGCGATGCCGGCATGGTCGTTGAACACCCCGTAGGCCTGCGCGACCTTGCCGTGGGGCCAGAAGTCGGCCAACAGGGGGAAGTCGTAGCCCTGCTGGTTCGACCACGCCTTGAGCGTATAGACGGAGTCCACCGACACCGCCAGCACCTGCACACCGGTGAACTCCGCTAGGTCGTCGCGGAGCCGGTCGAGCTCACCGGTACAGATACCGCTGAAGGCGAGCGGGTAGAACACCACGAGCACGTTGCGATCACCGCGGAACTCCGACAGCGTCCGCTCCTGATTGTTCTGATCGTTCAGGGTGAAGTCCGGCGCCTGGTCCCCGACCTGCAGCGACATCGCTAGCCTCCTCGACTTATCCTTTCCCTCGCACCGGATGGAGCGAGGGACCCGGCACCGGCTCAGCGTTTGGCCTTGGCCGCCTTCGGGGTGGCCAACCTGGTGGCTGTCCAATCCTCACTGACGCTGAGGTTCGACGTCTGCGCCAAACCCACAGTAGGGGCCGCCTCAGCAAGATCTGAGGGCTCGACATGGCCGTCCCGTCCGGTCTTGGGCGTGAGCACCCAGATCACGCCGTTATCCGCCAACGGCGTTCGGGCGTCGACGAGGGTATCCACTAGATCGCCGTCCTGGTCACGCCACCACAGCAGCACCACATCGACGACCTCGTCGGAGTCCTCATCGAGGAGGTCACCACCAATCACCTCCTCGATCGCCGCGCGCACGTCGTCGTCGACGTCCTCATCCCAGCCGAGCTCCTGCACGACCATGTCACTTTCAATCCCGAGCCTCTCGGCAACGCCGAGTTTGCCGGTGTCTCCCGCCGCAGCGGCGACCACGGTGTTCACCCCTCCACAACGTCAAGCCCGGCGGCCTGCGCCCGGCGATCTTTTACTCGATGGCGTCCAAGCGAACACTGCGGTGGACCTAAAGCGCAACTGCCAGCAGCGGGACACGCCGATCTGGGCCTGTCTGAGGCCTGATAGGCGAACTTATTCGCCCGCCAGATTACTCGTGGGTAGCAGTGACATCGATCGCGAGGCCGACGAGCATGGGTCTGCATGGGGCACGATGGTGGGCATACCACGAGAGATTGAGGCGAGGAGACCCCTTGGCCACGAAGAACGATCGCACGCCAGCGCGGGTGCGAGTCATCCGGGACGGGGTGGCGGCCCACCTACCAGACATCGACTCGGAAGAGACCGCGGAGTGGCTGGAAGCCTTCGACTCCGCGGTGCTGTCCGGGGGCAAGCAGCGCGCCCGGTACCTGATGCTGCGGCTGCTCGAACGGGCTCGCGAGACCGGCGTCGGCGTGCCCTCGTTGACCAGCACGGATTACGTCAACACCATTCCCACCGAGAACGAGCCGTGGTTCCCGGGTGACGAGGACACCGAGCGGCGCTACCGCGCCTGGATCCGGTGGAACGCGGCGATGATGGTGCACCGGGCGCAGCGTCCCGGGGTCGGCGTCGGCGGTCACATCTCCACCTACGCCTCGTCGGCCGCGCTCTACGAGGTAGGCTTCAACCACTTCTTCCGCGGCAAGGACCACCCCGGTGGCGGGGACCAGGTTTACATCCAGGGTCACGCGTCTCCCGGTATCTACGCCCGGGCGTTCCTGGAGGGACGGCTGTCCACCGATCAGCTCGACGGATTCCGCCAGGAGTTCTCCCACGCCGGCCCGGGTGGCGGCCTGCCTTCCTACCCGCACCCGCGGCTGATGCCGGACTTCTGGGAGTTCCCCACTGTCTCCATGGGGCTGGGGCCGATCAACGCGATCTTCCAGGCGCGGTTCAACCGCTACCTGCAGGCCCGTGGTTTCAAGGACACCTCCGACCAGCATGTGTGGGCCTTCCTCGGCGACGGCGAGATGGACGAGCCGGAATCCCGCGGGCAGATCCAGGTCGCGGCCATCGAGGGGCTGGACAACCTCACCTTCGTGGTGAACTGCAACCTGCAGCGCCTCGATGGTCCGGTCCGGGGCAACGGAAAGATCATCCAGGAGCTGGAGTCGTTCTTCCGCGGCGCAGGCTGGAATGTCATCCAGGTGATCTGGGGCCGGGAAGGGGACGGCCGGCTGTTAGCCGACCGGCAGGGCGCTCTGGTGAACCTGATGAATGTCACGCCCGATGGTGACTACCAGACCTACAAGGCCAACGACGGTGGTTATGTCCGGGACCACTTCTTCGGCCGTGACCCGCGAACCAAGGAACTCGTCAAAGATCTGTCCGACGCAGACATCTGGAACCTCAAGCGCGGCGGGCACGACTACCGCAAGGTCTATGCGGCGTACCAGGCCGCCACCCAGCATCACGGCCAGCCCACGGTGATCCTGGCCAAGACCATCAAGGGCTACGGCTTGGGCTCGCATTTCGAGGGCCGCAACTCCACCCATCAGATGAAAAAGCTCACCCTGAAAGACCTCAAGCACGTCCGTGACGCCCAGCGCATCCCCATCACCGACGCGCAGCTCGAGGAGAATCCCACGCTGCCGCCGTACTATCACCCGGGCCCCGATGCGCCGGCGATCCAGTACATGTGCGAGCGTCGCCGCGCACTCGGTGGGTTCCTCCCCGAGCGACGGGTCAAGACCAAGACCCTGGTGCTGCCCGGCGACAAGGTCTACGAGGTACTGCGCCGCGGCTCGGGTAAGCAGGAAGTCGCCACCACGATGGCGTTCGTCCGGCAGCTCCGTGAACTGATCAAGGATCCCGAGATCGGCCCGCGATTCGTGCCGATCATCCCGGATGAGGCGCGCACATTCGGCATGGATTCGATGTTCCCCACGGCGAAGATCTACAACCCGCACGGGCAGCTCTACACCTCGGTGGACGCCGAGTTGATGCTGGCCTACCGGGAGAGCGAGCAGGGCCAGATCCTGCATGAGGGCATCAACGAGGCGGGTTCCACCGCGTCGTTCACCGCGGCCGGGACCTCCTACGCCACCCAGAACGAGCCGATGATCCCGGTCTACATCTTCTACTCGATGTTCGGCTTCCAGCGTACGGGAGACGGTCTGTGGGCGGCCGGTGACCAGATGGCCCGCGGGTTCCTGCTCGGCGCGACCGCTGGGCGCACCACGCTGGTCGGCGAGGGGCTGCAGCACAATGACGGGCACTCCATGCTGCTCGCCGCGTCCAACCCCGCCGTGGTGGCCTACGACCCGGCCTGGGGCTTTGAGATCGCTCATATCGTCCGCGACGGGCTGCGCCGGATGTACGGTGACGACGCCGCGCGGGATCCGAACGTCTGTTACTACATCACCATCTACAACGAGCCCTACCGGCAGCCAGCGGAGCCCCCGGACCTCGACGTCGACGCCCTGCTACGCGGTCTGTACCGGTACGCACCGGCCCCGGATGCGGAGAAGCCTGCGGAGAAGCCTGCGGTGCAGCTCGCCGCCTCGGGAGTGGCGTTGCCCTGGGCACTGCGAGCCCAGGAGATGCTGGCCCACGAGTGGGGCGTGGCGGCCGACGTCTGGTCGGCGACGTCGTGGACAGAGCTGCGTCGCGAGGCCGTCGAGATCGACCGGCACAACCTGCTGCATCCCGAGGCAGAACCCCGGGTGCCGCACGTGACCCGAGTGTTGCAAGACGCAGCAGGACCGCTGGTCGCGGTGTCGGACTGGATGCGCGCGGTGCCCGACCTCATCCGTCCCTGGGTGCCCACCGACCTGATCACGCTGGGCACCGACGGCTTCGGCTTTTCCGACACCCGCCCGGCGGCGCGGCGACACTTCCTCATCGATGCCGAATCGATCACCGTAGCCGCGCTGGCCGCACTGGCCCGTCGCGGCGCGGTTGACCAGTCCGTTGTCGCCAAAGCGGCCCACCAGTACCGCATTGACGACCCCCAAGCCGCCGGCCCGCAAACCTCCGACCCAGGAGTGGCCTAGCAGCGCGGTTATTGAGGGGTGGTCAGGCGTCCGGCCATCTCCCAGACCAGGATCTCGGCGCCGTCGGAGGTCGCGGTGATCCGCTGGCCTCCGGCAGCGGTCAGGCGCGCCGCATCACCGGTGCCTAGATGGTTGATTCCGTGAAGATCGTGTGAGGGCGCGTCGTTACCACGGGCGTGGACGGAGGGCGTTCAAGATCGATGTGTGACCAACGAACTGAACACCCTCCTGACTTCACTGTACGTGTTGATCGACGATCACGT
>JBBPZY010000083.1:0-6802 GCA_038276315.1 Mycobacteriales bacterium | reverse complement strand
TGGTGGAGCTGACGGGATTCGAACCCGTGACCCCCGCACTGCCAGTGCGGTGCGCTACCAGCTGCGCTACAGCCCCGAAGCGATCACCACGGCCCCACCGCGGCGCGTAGGTCACCGTACACGAGGCCTGTGATGATCCCTGAACAGGACCCTGGTCAGCGTCGGTTAGCGCTGAGTGCCTGGTCCAGCCATCCTTCGTCACTGATGTCGGTGATCGCACCGTTGACGACGACGCTCGGAGTGCCGAATCGGTGATCGGGGCGCAGCCCACTGATGTAGTGACTGGCGTTCGCCGTTGCGGTGGCGACGCGCTGCTTGGCGCCGGCCTGCACGCAACCCGCGAAGGCGTCGCCGGCCCCCAGGGAGCGACCGAGCTGCTGGAGCTGTGCGGTGGTCCAGCCGTGACCGCCCTCCGGGGGCTGCGCAGCGAACAGGCTGTCGTGGAAGCGAGGAAATATATCGGCCTCGGTGGCGCAGTAGGTCGCACCGGCGGCGAGCGTGGAGTACCCGGGCGGAACCGACAGCTCATCGAGGATGGCCACCGGGTGATAGACCACCTTGGCCTTGCCGTCAGCAGCTGCTTGCGCGAGCCGCTGATGGTAGAGCTTCTCGAACTGCCCACAGATCGGGCACATGAAGTCCTCGTAGACATCGATGGTCGTCGGCGCCTGTGGGCTGCCGGTCACGACGGCGTCACCCTGCGCGGCCACCGGATACCGCACGCCGGCAGCGGCGACAGGGATCGCCACCGGCAGGGGCCCCGGCTTGTTGCGGTTCTGCAGCCATAGCCCGACCCCGACGACAACAGCTAGCACCACCACGATGGCGATCCCCGCGATCATCCCGCGCTTGCCTCCACTGCTCCCGCGGGCCGCCGTCACCGCTTGCGCAGCCTGCCGCTTGCGCTTGTCCTCGGCCCTCTCGCCGCCGCCCACTACATGTCCCTTCTTGCTCAATCGACTGGATTCCCAGCGACGCGCCACTGTGCGCGTGGATCGGCTCGCAGCCACCCGTCAACGCTCAGCGCTGTCCGAGGCTGCACCACCAGCCACAACGCCAGCAGCCACGTGCCGACGTCACGGGCCAACTCCTGCGGGTAACGCGTGTCCCCCTTGGCCACCGCTCCCCCACCGCCGAAGCACCCGCAATCAATGGACAATCCGCGAGCCCAGGCCTGTGCCACCGCAATCATCAGTACTACCAGCAGTACCGCCGCGGCGAGGGCTACCCACCGGGGGAATGCACCCACCAACAGCAGGGTTCCCAGTACCAGCTCCACCAACGGCAACGCGGAGGCGACCGGCCCGACAAGATCCGGCGGCAACAGTTCGTAGGCGCGCACCGCGATCCGGGTCTGGGCCGGGTCTACGACCTTGAGCGCTCCGGAGACGAGAAACACCGCCGCGAGCCCCAGTCGCACCACTGTGCCGAGCCCATCGACGACGGAGCGGGAGAGGTGAGGCACCCGATCAGACTAGCGACTCGCTCGGAGCCGAGGCGAGGCTGCCCATGGCGAGGCGAACCTGAGTACCGCCGCGCCCCGGTGCACTCCGTACCGTGGTGGCGAGGGCGGCGCTGAGGTGCGGTGATCAATGATGACTGTCGAGCCGGGTGACGAGATCGGGCACGTCCACCAGGACGTATCGGGAGGGTGGCTCCGACCGGCCGTATTCGGTGCGATGGACGGTCTGGTGACCAACATCGCGTTGATCGCAGGTGTGGGCGGCAGTGGTGCGGGCGTTCGTCTGATCGTGTTGACCGGGATGGCCGGGCTGGTGGCGGGCGCGTTCTCGATGGCACTGGGAGAATATGCATCGGTCGAGACCCAGAACGACCAGGTGCGCGCCGAGGTCAAGGTGGAACGCGACGAGCTGCGCCGGCATCCGGCCGCGGAGCAGGCCGAGCTGGTCAGCTCCTTCATCCAGATGGGGCTGACTCGCGAGACCGCGAGACAGGTGGCAGCCGAGGTGCACGCCAACCCGTCGCTGGCGGTCCGGGTGCACATCAACCAGGAACTCGGCGTCAACCCCGACGATCAACCGTCCCCGTGGGTGGCCGCCGGCTCGTCGTTCCTCTGCTTCGCGATCGGCGCGCTGGTCCCGTTGATTCCCTACCTGCTGGGCCTCACCTCGCTGCTTACGGGTCTTGCCGCCGGTGCGGGTGGACTGTTCGTCGCCGGTGCACTGTCATCCCGGTTCACCACCCGCCCGTGGTGGCTGGGCGGGCTACGCCAGGTGGGCTTCGGCGCGATCGCCGCGGTCGCCACCTACCTGGTCGGGGCCTTGATCGGGGCTGGCGCGCGTTGAGTCGGCTGCGACGCCAGCGGCTCAGGCGAGCGCAGCCAGACCACCGCAGCGAGCAGCGAGACGCTGCCGGTCAGGACGAAGGCAGCGCGGTAGGACAGCACGCTGATGGCAGCACTGTGCTCAACCAGTTGCGTCGGCAGGCGCATTCCCGCTGCCGCCGTGCGGCGACCCGCGGTTCGGGACGCGGGGCCGAGGCCGAATGTGGTGTCGATCTCGGTGGCGAGGCCATCGACATCGGCGGCAAACGGCTTCGTTGCCGCTCCGGAACTTGCCGTGCGTTCAAGATTGTGTAAGTGCGAAGTGAGCGCCGCGCGGCGTTGCGCGGTGATCCACGGTGCCCGCTCCAGCGTGCTTGTGAGGTCGGCGTCGGCGCGCTGCAGAGCGAGACCGGCGCCCGCGTCGCCGCCCGTTCCCAACGACGCTGCCCCGGCATCGACGTGCACCGATAGGTACGCTCCGTAGCTCTCAACGACTTCAGCCGCGCGTCTGTGTCACTAACCAGGACAAGTATTCGGTGCTGCCACCGGTGATCGGAATCGCGATGATCTCGGGCACGTCGTAGCCGTGGTTGGCCTTGATGTGCGCCGTCAGAGCGGTGACCCGGTCGGTGGTGGTCTTGATCTCCAGCCGCCACTCCTGCTCGGTCTGCACCTCGCCATTCCACCGGAACACACTCGTGATCGGCCCGACGATCTGGGCGCACGCGCCGAGCCTGGCCTCGATCACTCCCGCCCCGAGAGCTCGGGCGGCTTCTTGCCCGACCGTGGTCGTCGCGACAATAACATGATCAGCCAGCATGCCCAGAATCGTACGAGGCTGCGGCCGAGCTGCACACCTTTCAGCCGCGACATCGTGATCATCATCTGTGATCTTCTCGATCTGGCGTTGAGAGCAGGCAGCAACTCCTACCGGGTGCTGATCGCGGGCAGCAGACTGTATACATACGTTTGTTTAGCTTCGTAGTATCGTCCTTGTGGGAGCCGGCAGTGGAGGTCGCGATGGCGCTACGACGCAGGATCCGGTGGGTGATCCGGCACGGACTGGTCAGGCGGACGGTGCAACGCCAGATGCGCGCCGGTGACCTGGGTTCGCGGCTGATGATCGATCCGGCGATCCGCGAGGACCCGTTCCCGTACTACGACGAGCTGCGGGCACAGGGCCGCATCGTCACGAGTGGACTCGCCCTAATGTCCGCGCACCACGACGTCTGCCTGGCCGTGCTGCGCAGCCCGGACTTCGGTCAGATGCGGGTGGATCTGCTACCCGGAATCCTCAGGCTGGGCATGAAGATCGGCGGTCGCCCGGTGCTGGGGCCGATCGAGCCGCCATCCATGCTGGTGACCGACCCGCCCGTGCACACCCGCTACCGCAAGCTGGTGACTCGAGCGTTCAGCGCTCGAGCCATCGCCACCATGCGTCCCCGCGTCGAGGAGATCGCCGAGGAGCTGCTCGACGAGATCGCGAGGGCGGCGCCCGGTGCCTCGACGGTGGATCTGGTGGAGCGTTACGCCACCCTGCTGCCGGCCACCGTGATCGCCGAGATGCTCGGAGCGCCGGTCGCGATGCGCCGCCAATTCCTCGACTGGGGAGCCGGCGCGGCACTGTCTCTGGACGTCGGATTGAGCTACCGGGACTTCCGCCGCTCCGAACTCGACATAGCCGCGCTGCACCGCTGGATGCTCGGCCACTTCGCCGATGTCCGCCGCGCCCGCCGCGATGACGTTCTCAGCGGCTTGGTGACCGCCCACGACGAGGGCAATCTCACCCTTGACGAGCTGAGCAGCATCGCGATGCTGGTGCTCGCCGCCGGTTTCGAAACCACGGTCAACCTGCTGGGCAACGGCGTTGTCCTGCTGATGCGCCACCCCGAGCAGTTGCCCATGCTGCGAGCCCAACCGCAGCGGTGGGCCGGCGCCGTGGAGGAGATCCTGCGTTACGACTCGCCCGTGCAGCGCACCGGCCGCGTCGCGCTGCGCGATACCGAGGTGGGCGGGCGTCCGGTGAAGGCCGGCTCGTTGATCATCCTGCTGCTGGGCGGCGCGAACCGGGATCCCGAGGTCTTCCCCGACCCGGACCGATTCGACGTCCAACGCCCCGATGCGGACCAGAACGTGGCGTTCTCCAGCGGCATCCATTACTGCATCGGCGCCGCCCTGGCCCGCCTGGAAGGCGAGGTCGGCCTGCGGACACTGTTTCGCCGGTTCCCCGGTCTTGCGCTCACCGGTATCCCGCACCGCCGTCCCACCCGCGTACTCCGCGGCTACGACACGATCCCCGTCCGCCTGAGCAGCCCCACGCCGACCGTCGCGTCGAGCCCGCCCGCTCGTCATACGAGCGAGCAGCGTTAGCAGCCACGTCAATATCCGTGCTCACTCGTCGGCGCCGTCGTTCTGTTGTCTGTGTACGGCACGGAGGACTGCGCAGCAGCCGGCGGCGCCGGGAAGCCCTGGCCAGCGGCCGGACACGACGTCACCGCACCGAGCACGGCGAAACCCGACTCGGCGATGGCAGTCTGAAGCAGCAACGGAGCTCCGACGCCCATCCCACGCGACACGCCGGAGATCACCAAGCCGGTATGTCAGCGCTCAACCCGCACGCCGACCGCCCACGACGGGACCGTCGACCACATTGTCGATCTTGAAACGACCGTGGCCGCTCAGGGCGCCCTAAGTTCCTGCGCGGGTCGCTCGCTTCCTCAATAGTCCTTACAGGCGTGGTCCCTTACCGGTTTTACCGGAGCGGAGGCGAAGGAGAACCGTGTTTCTATGACTCGCAGCTGGTGTGGGTGTCTGGGGGCGTGCCAACTGGTCCACAAGTGTCGATGCCGTCGCCGCCGTTGAGCGTGTCCACAGCGGAGTCGTTGTCAGGGCCGCTCAGGTGGTCGTTGCCGGCGCTGCCGTTCAGAGTGTCCATGCCGTTGCCGCCGTTCAGCACGTCGTTGCCGACGCCGCCGGTGAGGGTGTCGTTGCCGTCGCCGCCATTGATGGTGTCGTCGAATCTCGTGCCGGTGATGGTGTCGTTGCCGCCGTTGCCGTTGATCGTTTTACCGGAGTCCGCGCTGGTGCAGTCGATAGTGTCATTCGCGGCGGTTCCGGTCACGGTCGTGGCGGTCTGTGTCACTCCAGGCCCCACAACACAGTTGGTGGCGGCGGAGGCGGAGGTTGCGCTGATAAGCCCGCTCATGCACATAATGCTAGCGATTGTAAATGAGTATACTGTTCGATTTCTCATTTTTCTCCATGTTCGTATCGGAAGTCATGACAACGCTTCTATCTAAGAGTGACGCCCCCCTCGAGGAGCTCGCTACCCTGGCACTGAGGTTTAGCTCCCACCTAGTTCATCGAGAATATCAAACTGTTCGTTACCCCGAAGCTGGCGATTTTCACTGATCCGGTGCCTGATCAAACTTTGCGCGCACAATGCAGTTCGCACCGTACGCGCTGTTTGTCGAGACCCGCGGAGTTCAACGGGACAGATTAGCCAGGAATACGGAGTTTGATAGGGGGGCGCGTGGACCCGAAGTCCCGTTGCGTAGGTTCCATGGCCCCTCCCGGGAACGAGCGGTGCGCTCGCCCTTCACAGCCAGACGCTAGTAGAATGACGCATATCTGGCTTTCGTGTTCTACGGAGCAGTGGGACAATGGCGCGCGCCGAATCGGGTGCGCATGCTGAAGATCTCAGAAGCTGACGAGAGTGTCCACAGCTGAGGTGGAGTTGGCTTGGTTGACCGCGGCGACGAGAGCGCCCTCGCTGAACGCCACAGGAATGGAAGCCCACGCCGCAGGCGTGAAGGTGGCCATGCCCAGGCACAACGGTGGCTTCGAGCAGAGCCCGGATGGTACGGATACGTCGGATGACGCCTTCTTTTCCTGAAACACATTAGAGGGAGACCCGCACGGCGCAGCGCGCCGAAAGGGAGAGGACAGCGTAGGCGGTGCGCAACGCCCCGCCGTCGACGCTGTCTGCGTCCGACTCAGCACATGAAAGACTCGGCTCGTCGTCTGCGTCACCGAGGTCCGGGGTAACAACACGTATATTGCAAGAGTCGCCGCACTCGTCACAGACTGTAGCAGATACACGCCTGGCCCGCCGCATCCGTTGATCCCCAGAAGCCCCCTCACCGCCGCCCAGCTCGCCCGGCGCAGCGCGGCCGGCAAGCCGAAAACGAACCGCGAGTTCTCCCACCCGCGCTGCTCTAGGACGATGAGGGCGTGAGCCACCCCTCGCTCTACTCCGGCGAATGACGGTGGACGTCGAGGCTGCGCCCGGATTCGCTACGAGCTAGTCCGGGAGGCCGAGGCGGCCGGTTCGTTGGGCGCAGGCATGAGCGCACGTTGCGTGCAGCTCAGTGACGGCCTTAGTGGTCGGCACCGGAAGTCCGTCGGGGGTTGATCACGCGGCCCGGGTGATGGTATGTGGGGCGGTCGGCTGCTGGTGCTGGTCGATCCCGATCCTGGCGAGCAGGTCGTCGAGGTCGGCTGGGGTGAACTTCCACC
>JBBPZY010000082.1:0-12915 GCA_038276315.1 Mycobacteriales bacterium | reverse complement strand
TCCGCGTCGGTTGTATCCGCGTCGGTTGTATCCGCGTCGGTTGTATCCGCGTCGGTTGTATCCGCGTCGGTTGTATCCGCGTCGGTTGTATCCGCGTCGGTTGTATCGGCGTCGAACAGTCCCGTCAGCTCATGCCTGTCGCCGGTGGAAGCCTCGTCGGTGGAAGTCCCTCCTGTGGAAGTTCCTCCGGCGGAGTTCCCTCGTGTGGAAGTCCCTCCGGGTCCTGGGAAAGACACAGTCGGTCTCGCTTTCTCTGCGTGCGTCATGCCGTGCTGGTCGTCAACCGGCGCCCGGGTATCCGGCATCAGCCGAACACGGTCAGCACGGCCCTGCCCAGTCCCATGTCCACCAATGCAACGAACGCCACCATGAAGCTGACGAAGACCAGCACGACCCCCGTGTAGACCACCAGCTCCCGGCGGTTCGGCCAGATGACCTTGCTGAGCTCGGAGACGACCTCGCGCAAGAACCGGATCAGCCGAGCAGGTGCAGCCGTCTTGGTCTCGGTCGCGCCGCGTGCCCTGGTCGGATGGTCCTTGCCGACGGTTCCGGACCGTTGCGCCTCGACGGAGCGCGTCCGGCGCGCGGCACCGGCAGGCTCCGGGACGTTGGGTGACATCTCGGGCTGCTCCAGGTCCGCTGTCTCGTGGGCGCGATCGTCGCTCACGCTGGTGATCCTCCGCTTCGCTGGGTTGGGTCTTCGCCGGATTCAGGCCTACGCAGGGGTGACAGGACTTGAACCTGCAACCTGCGGTTTTGGAGACCGCTGCTCTGCCAGTTGAGCTACACCCCTTTGCCGGACGTCTGTGCAGACGCCGTACCACGGGCACCGTCATGATACCCGGGCCACGGCCATCACCGGGCACGGGAGATCTGCTGGTAACCCCGGCACTAGAGTGTAGGCCACCGAAGTCCGTGCGCTCCAACTACCCCGTTGGCCGTGCTGCAGCGCGCCGTCGTTGACCCGCTCGACGGTCAGGCCAGCACGACGGTGGCGGTGGCTTGGCCGAGTACGGACTGGGCGGCGCAGCGCGCGATGATGGCGACCACGACGGTGCCCTCATCGACGCGTCGCACCACCTTGCCGGAGAATTCTACAAGCGCGCCTTCAGCACCGTCAGGTACGACGACGGGGCGGGTAAAGCGCACCGAGTAGTCCACCACAGCGCCGGGGTCACCCGCCCAAGTCGTCACCAGGCGGCTGGCCAGCGCCATCGTGAGCATTCCGTGCCCGATGACGTTGGGTAGGCCGGCTTCCCGAGCGGCTCGTTCGTTCCAGTGGATCGGGTTGAAGTCACCGGAGGCCCCGGCATAGCGGACCAGGTCCGCCCGGGTGACCCGGACTTGCAGGCTGGGCAGGTCGTCGCCTTCGATGACCTCGCCACGACGGCGACGGCTCACCGGTCCTGCTCCGCGGCCGAGTGCCGGATGACCAGCATGGACCGGGCCGTGGTCACCGGGTTACCAGCACTGTCAGTGATCTCGCAGCGCACGGTGATCATGTCGTTGCCCCCCATGGTGCGGACGCTGTCGACATGCAATGCCGCCGCTAGCTCGTCGCCGGCATGGATGGGCCGGTGATGGCGCAACGACTGGTTGCCGTGCACCATCCGGCGGTAATCCAAGCCGAGGTCGGGGTCGCAGAGCAGCGCCTGCTGAGCTCGGAAAGCCAGGATTATCGCAAATGTGGGTGGGGCGATCACATCGGAGTAGCCATGGGCGCGGGCCACGCTGGGATCCCGATAGATCTCGTCGTCGTCCCCGATGGCATCGGCGAATTCGCGGATCTTCTCGCGTCCCACCTGGTAGACACCCGCCACCGGGAAGTACCGGCCGACGAAGGAGGGGTCCAGTGCCATCTGCGCAGGTCGAGTCGATGCCCGCCGGCTCAGCGAGTCTCGCGGTGGGCCCGGTGCTTGTTGCAGTTCGGGCAGTACTTGCGGATCGTGAGCCGGTCCGGATCGTTGCGCCGGTTCTTCTTGGTGATGTAGTTGCGGTGCTTGCACTCCTCGCACGCCAACGTGATCTTGGGCCGAACATCAGTGGCGGCCACGGGTGCCTCTCTCTCGCCGAACTGTCATCGAACATCTGCAGTGGACCGATGGTAGCGGTGGCCGGACTCGAACCGGCGACACAGCGATTATGAGCCGCTTGCTCTTCCGACTGAGCTACACCGCCTTCAAGGGGCTACCACCGCCGTCAAGAACTACCTCAGGCGACCCCTCCCACGAGCCCCAATACGGAATCGAACCGTAGACCTTCTCCTTACCATGGAGACGCTCTGCCGTCTGAGCTATTGGGGCAACACCATTCCAACCAACCAACACAGTCACTCGGCGCCCGAGTGAACGAGCGACGATAACTGTACACAACGTCGGCAGCCTACCCGACCAGGGTGAGGACCGTCTCCGCACGTGCTCCGAGGGCGCGGACGGTCCGGGCGGCCAACCAGGCGTCGAAGCGGTCTGCCTCGAGCGGCCGAGAGATCAGGAAGCCCTGCGCGACGTCGCAGCCCATCTCCAAGAGCTGATCCCGGGTGGCGTCCTGCTCGACGCCCTCCGCCACGACGATCAACCCGAGCGAGTGGCCCAGGTCGACGATGGCCCGGACCACCGCGAGGTCACCCAGGTCACTGGATAACCCCATGACAAAGCTTTTGTCGATCTTGACCTCGTCGACTGGCAGGCGCCGCAGGTAGGCCAGCGACGAGTACCCGGTACCGAAGTCATCCACCGCGATGCGCACATCCAGACCGTGCAGCTCGCGCAACACCGGCAATGCCCGCTCCGGATCACTCATCACCGCCGACTCGGTGAGCTCGAAGCCCAGCAGCGCGGGGGGCACCCGGTGCCGCGTCAGAGCGTCGGTCACCCGACGCGGAAACTCGGTGTCGGCCAGGTTTCGCACCGAGAGGTTGACCGCGACCGATAGTGACAGTCCACGGTCTAGCCAGCGTCGACACTGCGCCAGCGAGCGGTCGAGCACATAGTCGGTGAGCGGATCGATCAGACCGGTGGTTTCGACGAGGGTGACGAACTCCCCCGGGTCGACCATCCCGAACTCCGGATGGTGCCAGCGCACCAGCGCCTCCACCCCGATCACCTGGCGGGTGGACAGCGCCAGCTGCGGCTGGAAGTGCACGTCGACCTGCCCGGTGTCCAGCGCGTGCCGGAACTGCGTGACCAGCTGGAAACGGCGCAGCAGGACCTGGCCCATGCTGGGCAGGTAGTTGCGCACGGTTGCCTCGCCCGCGCGTGCGGCATGCAACGCCACGTCGGCCCGTTGCAGCAGGGTATCGGCGTCCCGGGTGGGTTCGATCCCGGTGCACGCCACTCCCACCACGGCAGCGCATTCCACGGCGAGCTTGTCGACCGGGTACGGCGTGCTGAGCGCTGCCTGTACCTGCTCGGCCACCGCCACGGCGCCGTGTGCCCCGACGTCGACCAGCAGCGCGGCAAACGTGTCCCGCTCCAGCCGGGCGGTGAGTACCTGGGCCGGCAGGATGCGGCGAAGCCGCTCCCCCGCGCCCAGCACGACTCGATCGCCCCACACCTGACCCAGCGCGTCGTTGACCGACGACAGCAACCCGAGTTCGACGACGATCACAGCACACGGCGTCACCTCCCGCCGGAGCACCTCAGCGGCGGCCTCCCGGAAACCGAGCCGATTACGCAGGTTGGTGAGGCTGTCGTGGTAGGCGTCGTGGCGTAGCTGGGCGAGCAGTCGGCAGTTGTCCAGCGCGGTAGCCAGCTGGCTGGCCATCGTTTGAACCAGCCGCTCATCGGCTGCTCCGAAGCGACGCAGCCGGCTCTGCCGGTCATGTACCTCGATCACACCGAGCAGCTGGCCGGTACCCCGCAGCGGTGCCACGAGTACCTCCGAGGCTGCCCTCGCGGTCAAGGCGGCGGCGACGGCCGGATCGGAACTGGTGTCCACCAGACGCAGCACTCGCCCTGTTCCGGTTGGTTGATCGGCCCGAAGGACAGCGTTGAGGTCGTGCTGCGACAGCGCACGGGGCAGCGGCAGACCAGCAACCACGGTGTTCAGCCCGCCCTGGGCGGGCATCCGGTGCAGCACCACACGAGTGGCGTTGAGCTGCACGCGGGCCAGCTCCATGGCGCTGCTCCAGGCATCCTTATCCAGTTCCGGCTCATCGTCATCGCCACCTTGCCCGACCCCGCCTCGTCCGACCACAGTCACCCGCAGGCTGAGGTCGTTGAGCACCCCGAGGTCGCGGTGGTCGCGGAGCAGTCCGTAGTAGGCGCGGTACACCGCGGCCACCGTCACCGTCAGCAGGCCGACCAGCAGCGCACCCCACGGCACCATCCGCACTGTTTCCGCGGCGGTGAGCCCAAGCGCGGCGTTGAACAGGCCGGTGAGGTAGAGGTGCACCACCGGTCGCGCGCTCTCGCCGGGACGTCGGTGGTCCAGCAGCACGATGAAGGCCCAGGTCAGCCAGGAGGTGATGGCGTGAGCGATGACGAATCCGGCGAGCACCGCAAGCCACCGTGGCAGCCAGGGCCAGGTCGGCTCGAAGACCAAGCGGGCCAGCAGGTCGGTGATCGCGACGGTGAGGATCGCATAGGAGGCGTTGAAGAGCAGCTTGGACCAGGTGTCGCGGCGTAGTAATCGGGCGATGACCACAACACCGACGTAGGCCGCCAGCACAACCGGACTAGGGAGGTACAGCAGGCCGAAGATCAGCGGGATCTCGGTGGGAGTGATCCGCGCGGTATCGCGGCGGACGTCGACCTCGATCGCCAAGAATCGTGCGACCCCGAACGCCACCACCAACCCGACGCCGCCGAGCAGAGTACCGGCACTCAACTGGACGGGGACTGTGACCACCACGGCAGCCCCAGCTACCCCCGCGGCGAGCGCGAGGGTAGCCACGAAGGCACTCGAGACTAAGGCTCGTCCGCCCGATAGTAAGGCGCCCGGCGGACGCCATCTAGCTTGCACACGGACCTCCAGCGGTGGCTCAACGGCTGGCACCTTCCGCCGGGAGTCGATCAACGGGGTACCGTCCGGTGACAGGGGTGGCCTGGTCGGGCGACGTCAGCCAGCCCATGGCCGGCAGCGGCATGACCTGTACTGGCCGATCTCAACACCGCCAGGGAAGCTCGCGGTAGCTAGCGCGATGGTACAAACGGGGGTCATCTTCACCTCCAACCACGTGTAGACAGTAACCAACAGTGAGACTTACTTAACTCACTTGGGTGCAGGATATCCGCTTTAGTGTTGCGTCGCCACCTTGCTGAATCCAAACAGCGACCAACGGTCGATCGGCAGGCGGAGCGGCAAACGACCTAATGCGTCCTGTTACCGATCGCTATCGAGCAGTAGCGGTATCGGCAGCACCGAAGTCACGTGCCGCCGCTCATCGCAACCAGCCGGCCGCGCGGCGGATAGTGGTGCGCTGTAGGACTGGGATGGCGCGAATAGAGGCTGTTTCCTAGTGGTCGGGGCGATCTACGAGCTGGTCCAGCATCGCGCGCAGGGGCGCATCGTCGCCTCGAATCGATGCCTGTGAGGCCGCGAGGTTGGTCTCCCGATCCATCGTTGACCAGTCGATCCGGTACCCGGCGTCGCCAGCCAGCTGACCGAAGAACGCCCGCTGGGTTCGGCCGTTGCCCTCGCGGAAGGGATGGACCGCGTTGACGTTGGCCAAATGCCCGGCCAACCCCTCGACGAACTCGGCACGCTCGCGGCAGCGGAGAAAGTCGTCGCGGGCCAGAGCTCGGAAGGCACCGTGCGAGAACGAGGCGATATTCTCCGGCAGGCAGAACAGGTCCGCTTTGGCGATAGTCACGGTGCGCAGCTCGCCGGCCCAGTCGTAGATGTCGCCGAAAAGGAACCGGTGGAACTCCTGCAGGTGGGGTAGATTGTATCGGCCGGGCAGGGGTCGTCGCCCCAGCTCCACCATCTGCACGACAGTGAGGTCGGACTCGACACCGGTGAGCTCGTCAGCGTCGGCGATGCCGAGCCGGTTACGCAGGACACCCGTCTGCGGATCGACGTACGGGTCACCGGTCACGTACCGTAGCGCGCCAAAATTCGCTCCCGAGCCTCAGCCGTCGTCATCCGCCCCTCGGCGATGCCCTCGAGCAACTCCTGGCCCTCTCTGGTCGGCTCCAGCCCCTCGGCCCGCAGCGATCCCAGCGCGGACTCGACGGCGCGCCGGCGCTCGGCCGCCTCTCGCAACGCCTCGTACTGCGACACCGACATGACGACAGCCTCCGGCTTACGATGGGCCCCGACCAACACTGGTCCGCCACCCGGCTCATTGACCTGCTTTAAGACCCCGGCCAGCCCGGCCCGAAACTCCCGGACACTCAAGATCTCAGGTGCAACCACACTCTCAGGTTAGCCTCTTGTGTACACGCCCATGCATCAGGGGAGCCACCTGGCGGTGTGGATCCGGCAGGTGATCGACGGGAAGGGTATACAAGGAGATCATCATGCTGGCTCACCGTGCCCGCCGATCCCAGCCACTTCGGCTTCGAACCTTCCCGCTGACCAAGGGCTCGACGAGGACACCGACCTTCACTCCGGACTCGGCTACTGACCCGCTCGTCGATCAGTAGAACTCACTTTGCTGTCGTTCGCAGTGATGGCGAACCTCCAGGCATCAACGGCCGGTTCACCGGTTTTCCCGCTCTGGTCCGCTAGCTGACCGTCGGATGCCCGGGCGGTAGCCGCGGCTCGGTTTGGGCTGATCTTCCCCGCCCGCCGGCCACCCGAGCGCGCGGCTACGGCGGACTCAAGCCAGGGTGGTGACGGTGTTGGCCGGGTGGTCGAGCCAGACCCATTGACGCTCGCGGGTCACCGTGAGGTGGAATTGCTGGCGGTCCGGGCGGTCGTGCTATGTCGGGGAAGTTGTCCGGCTCGTCGGTGATGTTCCATCGTTGGGAGCGCAGCCGCATGAACCCGGCCGAGTCCACGATAGAGCCCACCGCGTTGTCTTGGCCGACCTCAAGCCGGAGCAGGTGATCGTTGGCCAACGGTGGCCCCCACGGGGTAACGATCACGCCGCTGGGCCGGGTCTGGGTCTGCTCGTCAACATGATCGACGTGCGTCTTCGCGAGATCGAGCCAGCCGACCTCGACCTCTTCTTCCAGCACCAGCAGGATCCTGAGGCGCTACGCATGGCCGCGTTCACTGCCGCCGATCCTTCGGATCGCTCGGCCTTTGACGATCACTGGAGTCGGCTGCTCAGCGACGACGACATCACGAAGCGCACGATCATCGCCGATAGCCAGGTTGTAGGTCATGTCCTGAGCTTCGACCAAGACGGCGGCACGGAGGTCACCTACTGGGTCGACTCGGCATACTGGAGCCGGGGCATCGCCTCCATCGCACTGGCGGCCTTCCTCACCGAGATGGTCACGCCTCCGTTGCACGCCCGCGCCGCCAAGGACAACATCGGCTCACTCACGGTGCTGCGCCGATGCGGCTTTACCATCACCGGCAAGGACAGTGGCTACGCCAACGGACGCGGTGAGACCGTCGACGAGTACCTGCTCACACTCAGTCGTCGCAACAGCGACACCCCGACCGACGTGATCGACCACGAGACCGCAATCGCGACGCTACGGGCAACGCCCGTCCAAGCCGTCCTCGACACCTCCTGGGTGAGCCGCCAGATCGCGCTGTATGAGCTCGTGCCGGAAGGCCCGTGGCACCGCGGCCACACGGTCGTGATCGGTGATGCCGCCCACGCCCTGTCCCCGGCGGCCGGCCGAGGCGCAACCTCAGCGATCGAAGACGCGATCATCCTCGTCAAACACCTCCGCGAGCGTGCCTGCTGCGTTCCTGAGGCCCTGGAATCCTTCACCGCCAGTCGACGGCCGATTGCCCGAGCTGCCTATCGCCCCACTCCCGGCCAGCGAACTTCTCCGTCACGGCCTACGAACTCGATCTGACCGGGGACAGGTCGACGTAGCAGCCTTCGGGCCCACTGATAACGTCATAGATCACCGAGTGGCTACGAGGGCAGCGACGCCTCGTCGAGATCGATTCCGATGACTCGCGCGACGTGAACGAGGTCGGCGTCGCAGGCGAGCAGGACGGCTCCGCGCCGCCAGGCGACTGCGGTAATCATGCAGTCGATCATCCCCCGCGGGGTGATTCCAGTCTTGCGGCACCGGCGGTAGATGCCCGTCGCGGCATCGAAATCGGCGATCGCGTCGAAGCGAAGCAGGTGGAAGCGCAGCAGCAGCCGACGAAGGTCGGCTTCGCGATGGTCGCTGCGGGCCCCGGCCAGCACCTCCATCGTGACGGGCTCGGTGACGGCCAGCGGCCCGTCGGTTCCGATCAGTTCGGTCAAGCGTTGATCAACAGCGCTTCCGGTGGCCCTGTCGTATTCCACCCAAGCGGATGTGTCGGCCAGAATCACGCGACGCCGCGCGGGGCGACATCGGCTGGCGGCTCATCCATGGCGTGCGCGCCCCGCATCCGCAAGGCTTCCTCGCGGGTCATGGGCTGGCCGGCCAGATGGCGCAGCGCCAGCTCCACGGCCTCGGTTTTGGTTCGAATGCCGTAACGCTCCATGATGGCTTGGACGTAGGTGTCTTCGAGCTCGATGTTGGTGCGCACCCTGGACATACACCTATCTTACACCTGCCGTGCATGGTACGTGTACCCGCTTCGCGCTGTAGGAGTGCGCGAGCCACCGCAGCACGGCAGCCACGAGCGGTGGCGTCCGATCGTCGATATTCGCCGTGAGGATGCGGCCGTCGCTGTGGCTGGCAGCATGGCCTGCATGGACAAAACGCTGGAGGAGCTTGCGGCGGCCCACGGCGTCGCGACGTGGTACCGGGACGCACGGCGACGGCGGGTCGACGTCGAGCCCGACGTGGTGCGTCGGGTCCTCGGGCTGCTCGGCGTCGGCGCAGACACCCCGGCGCAGGTCAAGGATGCGCTGGCCGCGGCCCGCGCATCCAATCAACCGGGCACCATGGTGCTGCGCCAGGGAGAGAGCCGGGGAATCCGCGGTTCCGGCGTACTCACCGATGAGCACGGTGCCGAGATACCCGTCCGGGGCGTGCTGCCGGCCGATCTTGCACCCGGCTGGTACTCACTGGCCAGCGGCAAGGCGCATACCACCGTGCTAGTGGCACCCCCGGCGCTGCCCGAGCCGCCGGGCACCTGGGGCTGGATGCTGCAGCTCTACGCGCTGCGTTCGGCCCAGTCGTGGGGCATCGGGGACCTTGCGGACCTGCGCGAGTTCGTCGGTTGGACGGCCACCACGCACGGCAGCGGTGCGGTGCTGGTCAACCCGCTGCACGCGGTGACCCCGACCGTTCCGGTGCAGCCCTCGCCCTACAGCCCGTCGAGCCGCCGCTTCATCAACCCCCTGTACCTGCGGATCGCGGACATCAGCGGCTACCGCAGCGGGGATCCAGCGTTACGGGCCGAAGTGGACGCTCTGTGGACCGAGTCGAGGGGCGTCGACTCGGTGGGCGAGCGGATCGACCACGATGCCGTCTGGCGGGCCAAGCGGGCCGCATTAGAGCTGCTCTGGCAGGCCGAGGGCGACCCACGGCCGATCATGTCGGACGGGTTGCGCGACTTCGCGACGTTCTGCGCGCTGGCTGAGCGCCACGGACCGCGCTGGTCACACTGGCCCAGCGAACTGCGACGCCCAGCGACGGCAAGCGCGGACCCGCAACGGGTGGCGTTCCACGCCTGGGTACAGCAGCAATGCGACGAGCAGCTAGCCGCCGCCAAGGACGCCGCCCGCGGGATGGCCATCGGGGTGGTCCATGACCTCGCCGTCGGCGTGGACCCCGAAGGTGCCGACGCCTGGGCGCTGCAGGACGTGCTCGCCATCGGGACGACCGTCGGCGCCCCACCAGATACGTTCAACCAGCACGGGCAGGACTGGGGGCTGCCGCCGTGGCGCCCGGACCGGTTGGCTGCCACCGGGTACGCCGCTTACCGGGACATGTTGCGCGCCGTGTTGGCGCACGCCGATGGGCTGCGGATCGACCATATCGCCGGCCTGTGGCGGCTGTGGTGGGTGCCGCCGGGGGCCTCCCCGGACCAAGGCACCTATGTGAACTACGACGCTGCGGCGATGCTCGCGGCGCTGGCGCTGGAGGCGCACCGGGCCGGCGCGGTGGTGATCGGCGAGGACCTCGGGACGGTGGAGCCGGAAGTCACCGAGACGCTGGCCGACCAGCGGATGCTGGGCTGCGCGGTGCTGTGGTTCGCCCGTGACGAGCAAGTCCCCGGGACGCCACTGCTGGCCCCGCCGCGCGGGCCGCAGTGCTCCGCGGCCAGCATCTCCACCCACGACCTGCCCACGGCGGTCGGCTTTCTGCGCGGGGAGCATGTCCGGGCCCGCGCGGCACTGGGGCTGCTCAAGGACGAAGACGCGGAGTGGGCCCAGGCGGCGATCGACCGTGCGGAGCTCGTCGATCTGCTGCGCGCCGAGGGCCTGCTTCGCGCAGCCGATGAGGAGGACGAGGACGAGATCGTGGTGGCGATGCACGCGTTGCTGGGCCGCACACCGTGCCGGCTACTGCTGATCTCCCCCTACGACGTGGTGGGCGAAACACGTCAACCCAACCTGCCCGGCACCGTCGATGAGTACCCCAACTGGCGGCTGCCGCTGCCGGTGACCCTCGAGCAGCTGCAGCGTGATCCTCGGGTTCACCGCGTGGTCGCGGCCCTACGTTCGGCGGACACCGCTAACGGCCTGAACGTGGAACCATAGGTGAAGCTGTCCTCGCTCCGTCAGGAGGTGTCATGAGCGACGACTCACTCGAGGAGTTGCGCCAAACTTCGGTGGGCTGGGCCCTCGAGCAGGAGATGGACGTAGCGGCCGAGGTCTATGGCCCCGAGCCCAAAGGGCTTCACACACCTCATTCGGAATTCAGCGACGAAGAACTCCTCGAGCGATACCGGTCCCTCTCGGGCTTCGACGTGAAGTGGGAGACGTAGTCAGGCCCGGACCTCGCCAGGACGTTGCTCAACCGTCGCTCGCCCGGGAGGCGACCGAAGCGAGGTACTCCTGCGCCTTGTGCGGGTCCAGGAACCAATGCTGGTAATCGGATGGATCCGCAAAGCCGTTGACAAACCGATGAGCGATTCCGGGTAGGTACCTGCGGCCCCGAGGATGTTCATCACGTGCTCGGGAGGCGGCGCCAGGAGAGCGTTCGTCCACATGGTGGTGTCTTGGGCATCGGCCCAGTAGTGATTTTCGCGACGGTCATCGGGCGCCCCACGGCACGTATTTATACGAACAGCCGTCATTCCTCCGTGTTTGCGTACACGTGCACGGTCGTCGTCGTCGGGATAACGCCTGCAGACCTCGATCGGCGATCCGCCACCGCTGGTCAAGGTTTCGGCGGGTCGTCTGCCTGGCGCTCCTCGTGGTCGTCGAATATTGGGCTGCCCATACCACCACTCTTCGTCGGTATCGCCGATGTGCTGACGTCTTTGGTTAAATCCCCCAGCGAGTCCGCCTGCCGCGGTGTCGCTGTCGGCTCCGACTGGTGCGAACCCTCCTCAGCAGCTTCCTTACCATCAGGGGCACTCCCAGTGGGGTAAACCCCGGGGATGTCGACCTCTGGGCCAATCGCGTCGTTCATCTCATCGGTTGCGTGCTCAGCTCTCTCAGGCGTGCTGCTCATTCGATTCCCTCCTGAACCCAGACCCGGCCGGTGCGTCGGGATCGGTGTTGATCGACACAGGGTTGATCGACACATGGGTTGATCGACACAGGGTGCCCCGAACGGGCCCTGGGTATCCACCGGTCACGCTGGACCACCCGATCGGTCGATAGCGCTGGCGCACAGCATCGCGGATTGTCTGGCGGTGGATACTCGACCTCGACCTGAGGTGCCGCTGTAACCCCGGCCCTCGGCGCGGACGATCGACGCTTCAGTTCGCGAGCGCGGACATAGCTGTCCAGCTCGCCCACGGAATGGCCCAGTCGTAGTAGTCGCCGTCCATCGGCCCTAACTGTCGGGAGGAGCCGACGATTTCAACAGCGTCTCCGGTCAGCACCGCGTCGAAGATTGTCCGCGCGTTGGCCGCGGAGAGGTTGATGCATCCGTGAGAAACATTGGTTCTGCCCTGCTGGGCCACCGACCACGGCGCCGAATGGATGAACTCACCATTGTCGGACATCCGCACCGCCCACCGCGCTTCGACGTTTTTGTAGTGATACTTCGGGTTGCTCATGTAGTACACCGGAAACTTGCTCATCACCACGTGGGTCCCACTGTGGGTTCCCCGACCGGGATCGGAGTCCAATCCATAACTGGCCGGATAGTCGGCAACCTGGATCCCGTTGGCATAGACGACTAACCGATGGGTGCGAGTGTCGCCTCGCAGCAGGTAGGACCGCCCGATGGTGAAAATGGAGGCGATGTCCTCACGACCGAAGGCGCCACCGCCCATGGCCACCCCGTAGAGGTTCGCGGTCACGCTTACCTGGGTGCCGGGGGCGAAGTATGTCCTCGGGCGCCAGTGCACCGTGGTGTCATCCAGCCATGCCCACGATCCTTCGGTGGGCACCGAGAGGTGCACCGACAGGGCCTTTTGCACGGCGGCCTTGTCGATGACCTTGGAGCTGAAGGTCAGTGCAATCGGCATGGCGGTGCCGTAGGTGGCGTTGTCGGCGACGTTGAGCTGCCCGCTGATCAGGCGCGCGGGGACGACCGTCTGGAACGAGCCGGTGATCGTGCGGCGCAGGTGGTCGAATCCCGTCGCGGTGCCCGACCAGGTGTAAGTCTTGGCGTAGCCCAGCGGCTCAGTGGTCGTCCAACTCAGCTTGTCGGAGGAGAAGTGACCCGTCACCGCCTTGCCTTCGGGATTGGTCAGCGACACCGCGTTGAGCACGCCGTGGCTGACCGAGACTGCCACGGGCGCGGTCGGGTTGACACCAGTGGCTCGGTCGCT
>JBBPZY010000081.1:0-4793 GCA_038276315.1 Mycobacteriales bacterium | reverse complement strand
ACCACCCGGCCGAACCGTGGAAACCGGCGCCCACCCGAGCAGCATCGGGACCGTCGCCATACCCAAGATCAGTATACGCAGTCGATCACGACCCAAAACTCGGTGATCATGAAACTGTCGATCAGCGTGAATGATCTAGGTAGGCCCGATCCAAGTCCACGGCGCCGTCACGACGCCTACGCCTTCGACACCTCTGGCCTGCCCGACCTGCTCGCCGACATCCTCACCGCGGCCGACACTTAGATCCTGAAGGCCCGTGGCCCATCTTCAGCGCATCTTGACAGCGCGTGTCACCCACTCACCTCCCAACTTCATGCCGCAGAGCCGCAAATCCCCTGACGAGTCAACTAAATCCCGTTAGAGACTAGCCGAGTCTCCCGGCTAGTCGTTCAGTGAAAAATAACGTTCTTGTCATAGAGGTCTACGAAGAAGAACAGTTCGTGGTCCCCTTCTCCGTCTTTCCTTACACGAATTGCCAAGTTGTTCCAACTCGAGCAGATGGGCGGCCTACTCCTAGCGACCAAGGATCACTAGCCGCCGACGCAGCCGCCCAAGCCGCCGCAGCCCGCGCCCACCGGCTCGCACAGGCCTGCGACGGGGCCCGCACCCCGGCCCTCGCTGCCGCCGCCGCACCACTGCCACTGAGCAACCGGGAACGGGAAATCCTCATGCTAGCCACCCAAGGATCCTCCAACAGCGAGATCGCCCAACGACTCGTCATCTCGGTCCGCACCGTCGAGGGCCACCGATACCGAGCCTCCACCAGACTCGGCACATCCGACCTCGCCGAGCTCGCCGCCCTCCTCCGCGGCGAGTAGACCACTTGCGGGCGCGCAGCTTCCCCGCCCTTCGCCCCGCTGGTTTTCACCGCGCCCGTCAGCCCGGCCTCGGCCAAGGCCTGCCGCACGAGCTGGGCCGCGCGGACGACGTGCGGGAATGCGTCGGCATGCGAACTCCCTGCCCACGGCTGAGCACGGCAGTACAGTCATCAGAGTGGATACCGCTTTCGTTCGCCGAGTCCGCAGCGCTGCGGAGGCCGGCATGCTTAGTGAGCCGGTGGTCTTCGCCTACCTCTTCGGTTCGCGCGCCACCGATGACGCCCGGGCCGACAGCGACACTGACGTCGCGGTCTTTCCCACCCGCGGACTGAGCGCCGAGCAGCGCGCCGCCCTTCGGAACCGGGTCGCGGAGATCATTGAACCGGCCGCGCGCACCGAGGTTGACGTCATCCTGCTGGACGATGTTCCGCTACCGCTGCGTGGCCGGATACTCAGGCAACGTCGAGTTCTCTACAGCGCCGACGAACCGCTGCGCGTCCGGTGGGAGAGCTTGATCGGTCGGATGTACTCCGACTCCCGGATCAAACTCGACCTGCTCGACCAGGACCTGCTCACCGAAACCGCCGCAGGACATCGTTGATGGTCGACGCCGGCAGGGTGCGCCGCTTACTTGATCGTCTCCGCCTGGAGACTGATCGATTGCGAATACTTGCCGACCGTCCCACGGCGGAGCTCCTCAACGACGAGGTCGCTCTCGGTTCCGCACAGTTCCGTTTCCTGCTTGCTATCGAGGTCTGCGTCGACATCGGACGGCACATCATTGCGGCGGAAGGGCTCTCTGCTGCCGACACCTACGCCGATGTTTTCACGTCGCTTGCCGAAGCCGGGATCATTGCGGCTGGCCATGTGGAGCCTTTGCGCGCTATGGCACGGTTCCGCAACCGGCTGGTGCACTTGTACGACGAGACCGATGACGCTGAGATCGTCAAAGCCCTCCAGCATGACCTGGGAGACCTGGATGTTTTCCGGAAGCAGATTGCGGACTTCGTGCTCCGGCATTAGCGCCGTCTTCGCTATCCCAGGCCAGCCGCAGCCCGCCCGGCAAGGCGGCCTCCACGCGCGGCGGCCATGTCGGCCACCACCAGACCGATCACATCCTGTCGCGCGTCAATGCTCATGACCTGCGACCCTACGAGCCAAGGTGACCGCGTGTCTTGAATGGATCGCACTACCCAGATCGCGCGGCGGCGGCCAGCCTGAAGCGGGCGAACTCAGCCACCATCGCCGCCAACGACCAGTGGGCGTTGAGGCCGCTGGGATTGGGCAGCGCCCAGACCAGGGTCGTACCCAAATCAGGCTGCAGCCCGACGGCGGCCCAGGGCGCGACGAAAGCCACCCGGTAGGCAGTGATGCCGACGACGCCCAAAGCGATCGGACCAAGCGTGCGCACGAGGTCCCGGAGTCGCTCGCCGCCGGCCACCAGCTCGGCCGCACTCAGCTCGTCGGCCCGGGCGGTGGCTCGGGGCACGATGTTGGTGATCCCCACACCGAGCGAAGGCAGCAGGTGTTGCTCGTCGGGCCGCAACCTGCGCGGGGTGAAGCCAGCGCCGTGCAACGCCGGCCAGAAGCGGTTGCCCGGCCGGGCGAAGTGGTGACCGGTGGCGGCGGAGGTCAGCCCTGGGTTGATCCCGCAGAACAGCACCCGCAGCGGCGGATCGTCCGGCCCCGGTAGCACGTCAGGAATCATCCGGCCGCGGGCCGCTGCAAGATCGACTGTTCTCACGGATCGCTCAGCTTCTCAGTCTGGCCCATGGGTGGGTCGACCGGTACGTCGGCCGGCGGGAATGCGGAACCCACCGCGCCGGAGTCGTCAGGCTCGAGGTTCCCGCTGACCAGCGCCCGAATGCCGGCGTTGAGCACGGCGAGCATCGGCACCGCCAGCAGGGCACCGGCGATGCCGGCGACCACTGAGCCCACCGCGACGGCCAGCACCACCGCCACCCCGTTGAGCTCGACGGCGCGGCCCATCAGCAGCGGCTGCAGGACGTTGCCCTCGAACTGCTGCACACCGATGACCACTGCGAGCACGATCAGTGCCGGTACCGGCCCGTTGGTTACCAGCACCACCAGCACCGCCACCACGCCGGAGACCACCGCGCCGACCACCGGGATGAACGCCGCCAGGAACACCAGCGCGGCCAGCGGCACCACCAGCGGGGCGCCTACCGCCACCAACCCGATCCCTATACCCAGCGCATCCATCACTGCCACCAGCGCGGTCGCCCGGATGAACCCGACCAGGGACGCGAATGAGCGCTGCCCAGCGATATCGACCCGGTCACGAACCGGGCCGGGCACC
This sequence comes from Mycobacteriales bacterium, assembly GCA_038276315.1. GTDB lineage: Bacteria > Actinomycetota > Actinomycetes > Mycobacteriales > Pseudonocardiaceae. The sequence goes on along the minus strand of JBBPZY010000081.1, from coordinate 1,655 downwards.
GCGCCGAGCAGGAAGCACCACATCGACCTGCCGCCGTAGAGGAAGTAGATCAACGTGAACAGCGCCAGCGCGGCGCCGGCCAGGTACTGCCCGACCGTGAACGCGGTGGACAACGCGCCCGAGGTGATCGCATATCGGTTGTTGGCCACTGACCGGCTCAGCGAGTCGAGCAGGTTCTGCAGGTTGATTGGATGCAGCCCGAACGGTGGATGCTGCAGCCACACCCGGATCTGCTGGACGCTGTTGCCGATCTGGGTCTGCAGCGCGGGCAGCCCGCTGATGAAGGCCTGAATGACGAATCCCAGCAGCCCGCCGATCAGTGCCAATCCACCGACCAGCACTATCAAGGTGGCAAAACCCCTGGGTACCCGATGCGTGGTCAGCCAGTCCACCACCGGACCCAGCAAAGCAGTGAGCAGAAGCGCCACCGCCACCGGGATCACCACTTCCTGCAGGGTGATCATCACGTAGCCGACCACGACGACCATCCCGCTGATCGCCAACAACCGCCAGGACAGCGCAGCAGCCACCCGCAGCGGGTAAGGCAGCGCAGCCGCCGCATCACGGCTTCCCGGGCTGGGGGCCGGGTCGGGGTTCACGCCGCCACGTTATCCGCTAGACCACCAGAGATGGCCGCTCGTCGATGTCCGGCGTGCCGGTTGCGCGTAACCCTCCGGGCGGCCCACCCAGTGACGCTCGGCTCCCGGTCGCCTGCTAAAGCTTGACGACGTCCAGCCCGGGAACTTCGTCGTAATCGTCGTCCTGGGTGGCGACCGACAGCCCGTACGCGATCGCCGTCGCCGCGATCCACGAGTCGTTCGATGGCATCTTGCGACCCGCGGCTCGTAGTGCAGCCCTGAGCTCGGCCCACGCGGCGGCCACTGGATCGTCCACTGGCACGGGATCGAACGACAGAGCCCGGGTCAGCGTGCGCAGCCTCAGCGCGCGCGCTGCATCGTCCCGTGCTGCCAGTACACCTAGACGTAGCTCACCGATAGTGATCATCGATACCGTGACGGACGAGGGAGGTGCCGCGCGGAGCGGCCTGCCCTGCTCAATGGCGACGAACAACGAGGTGTCAGCGAGCGCGGTCCGAGTCACCGCTGCGCCGCTCTTTCCCACGGGTCCTCAATGTCATCGGTTGTCTCGGGCATCATTTCGTGGAGGTCTTCCAGCAGGCCTGGATCGGCGGCGGAGTCCGTCATCATCGCGCGGAACTCATCCCACGGGATGAAGCGCCGCCGCCGGGGCAGCGGTATGAGCTGCGCCACCGGTCGACCGCTGACTGTCACGGTAAACCGCTCTCCGCCCTCGACTCGGCGCAGCACGCCGCTGGTGTCGTTGCGGAGCTCGCGCAGCGGGATCTCGGCCATTGAAACAGCGTAGCTCTTCTGCTACAGATGGGTCCACACCGAATATCCCGTCTGGGCTAACGTTACTGTCAGTGACGTCTAGGGAAGGACCGTCGCGCTGCGCGTAGTTGCCGTACCCGGCAACTTTTCGTCCGTAGTTGCCGGCAGATTCAACCAGTGGAAGCATGTGACTCGACGAGTTCAGCGAATAACTCGGAGGGCTTCTTCCAATTCAATATCTTACGGGGTCGGTCGTTAATTTCGCAAGCCACCATGGCCAAATAGCTCGGATCGGAGGTGATT
>JBBPZY010000080.1:0-15313 GCA_038276315.1 Mycobacteriales bacterium | reverse complement strand
TCCAGGCCATCGACGCCATCCACAACGCCCTCACCGGCAACCCCTGGCTCCCCACAGTCTCAACGGCATGACATCACAGCTCCACCCGTGAATGGACACTTCTTCTCAGCCCTCACCACCCTCGCCGAGGGCCGCCCCTGGCTGCCCGAAACCGCCTGATACCAAGTCACGCGATCTTGAAGACCTGACCAGTTACCCGTTATCATTGATGCGCTGGCGTGCGATAGTGACACGGAAATTGGGTGAGCGTTGCACCGTGTGGATAGCGTGGCGGGGCGGTGAACCGCTCGCCGGAATTATCGTCCTCACGAGAGGCTCGCGGGCTACCTACTGGCGGGCGCAATGAACAAGGAGCGGGCGCGTGGCACTGGCTGAGGCGAAGTGTTACAACGCCGCCAAACAGACTGTGGAGGCTGTAGCGCGGCTTGCCCGCATCGGTAGGTGAGCCGGTGCGCGCCGAAAGCCGGGTAACTTTCGGAGCAGCACGTGGTGGTCGGGTCGGCCGGTGCGGAGAATGTGCCCTCGCTGCGGTGGAACGCCGTGGGAGTACCGGGTGGGGACCTCCTAACCCATCCGGGATGACTGAGAGCCGAACAGCCCCCGCGCTGATCTTCAGGGCGCACGGCGCTCCTGACCGGCGGCCGGGATCGGCGCAATCTCGCCCCGAGGTCGATGTTCGTCGCTTGAGCGCGACAGATCACGCCGGCCACGGTTAGCGTCGTCACTATGCGCAGCCTCCGTGCGTCGCGGACCCCGACGGCCCGACCCGCGACGCAACACTCCGGTTCGCGCGCTGGGCGTTGGATGCGTGCCGCTGGTCGGGTCCTCGGCTTGTTGGTGGTGGCCGCGGCACTGGTGTTCGTGCTGCTGTGGGCGCTCACCCCGTCGGTGAACGACCTCCAGCGGCGGGTGGCGGACCGGCTGGTCGCCCACGGCTCCACCGAACTCGCCGCGCTGCCGGTGCCCGACCGGGTTGGCCAGGCCGTGGTGGCTACCGAGGACAGCCGGTTCTTCAGAGACCATGGCGTGGACCCTCGGGGAGTGATACGGGGTCTACTCGGGGGCCTTGAGGGAAATGAGGACGGCGGAGCGACGCTCGACCAGCAACTCGCCAAGCTGCTCTACACCCCGGAGCGCACCGACGTGGGCGCCAAGATCGAGCAGGTCATCCTCGGGGTGAAGATCGATAGCGCAAACTCGAAGCGGCAGATCCTGCGGGCCTACCTCGCCAGCGTCTACTTCGGCCAGGGCTACTACGGCCTCGTGGCCGCCGCCCACGGGTACTTCGGGCTCGCGCCGGGCGATCTGTCCTGGGCGCAGGCGAGTCTGCTGGCCGGGGTGGTGCAGGCCCCGACGGCCTACGATCCGTTGACCCACCTCGATCTCGCCAAACAGCGGCAGCGTGACGTCCTCGATCGGCTCGTCGCTACCGGAGTGTTCAGCCGGGCGCAGGCTGACGCCGCGTTCGCCGCCCCGCTACACCTACGGGTACCGCTGCGTAATGGACAGAACGCTGACCGTAGTGCTCCACCCACCACTGGCCGACATTTACCCGCCGTTGGGCGCTAATCACTGACTTTTGTGCATCGTTCGGGGCTGACCCGTGAGGTGATACGCGGCGAAAGTGACCCCGAGCGAACCGGCTCCTCTCTGGACGAGGCCGGGAACGGTAGGCCTTGATGTCCGGCAAGCACCGTCGTTTCATCCCGCACCGCCGACGCCGCGCCGTCACCGTCACCGGCGCAACGCTGGCCGCTGGCGGTCTCCTCGCGGGCACCGCCTCCGCCGCCCCGGACGTCAACTGGGACGCGGTTGCGGCGTGTGAGTCCGGCGGGAACTGGGCGACGAACACCGGAAACGGCTTCTACGGCGGCTTGCAGTACACGCTGAGCACCTGGCACGCCAACGGTGGCGCGGGTAACCCCGCTAGTGCCAGCCGGGAGCAGCAGATCTCCGTGGCGCAACACGTTCTGGCGACCCAAGGTATCGGCGCGTGGCCGGTCTGCGGACGGCACGCCAACGACAATGCCCCTGCCGCCTCAGCCAAACACGCTGCCCCAGCAGAACCGAAGCACGCCGCGCCATCCACCCCTGCAGCGCCGCCCGCCGCCCCTGCGCCCCTACCTGCGTTGCCAGCGCAGACAGGCCCCACCCTCGATTACGTGGTGGCCACCGGCGACACCTTGACGCAGATCGCCACTGCGCAAGCCGTACCTGGTGGGTGGCAGCAACTCTACGACGCCAACCGAGACACGATGAGCGACCCGAATGTCATCGTCGTTGGCCAGCACCTGAAGGTTCCCGATGGTGCGGCGTCAGGAGTACCCGCGGCTACCCCACCGGCTCTCGCTTCGATGATGAAGGTCGCTGACACGGCGGCTCGGGCCATCATCCCGGCCCCCGCCCCCGCCGCCACACCCCCGGCCGCCGAGGCACCCGCAGTGACCAAGGCACCCGCCGAGGCACCCGCGGTGACCAAGGCACCCGCCGAGGCACCCGCGGTGACCAAGGCACCCGCGGCTGTCAAAACGCCAGCAGTGGCGCCCGAGGCGTTCACGATGAAGCTAGCGGCCCGCGCGGTCACTGCGGCACTGGCTCAGCAGGGCACGCCCTACGTATACGGCGGCGCCGCTCCGGGTGGTTTCGACTGCAGCGGCCTAGTGCAGTGGATCTACAAGCAGGTTGGTATCACGCTGCCGCGCACCGCCGCGGCGCAGTCCACCGTCGGGCACCCAGTCAGCCTCAACCAGCTGCAACCGGGCGACCTGATCTTCTTCTACAAACCAGTAGATCATGTCGTCATTTATGTCGGCAACGGCAAGATCGCCGAAGCTTCCCAACCCGGCCAGCCGGTCCATGTTCGGCCGATGTACCTCAACGGCTTCGTCGGAGCACGCCGGATCGTCTGACCTCACGGTGCGGCGTATGGGAATCGCCAGGGCACGGTCGTTTCAAGATCGAATTGGTAGGGCGAGAGTCCACAGCGTCGCGCTTGCAGGGGGAACTGTCGCGCTGTGCGTAGGTGATGGACCCGCCCACCTTCTTCCTGGGACAGCAGTGGCGAAGGAGACATTGCCGGGCGATACGCAGCCCTGCGCACCAAACGGGGGGGCCGGGCGGCAGTCACTCACGGCCGCGAGTGCGCAACCAACCCCGGTCGCTCACCCGTGCGTGCACCGGACCGATCACTGTCAGTTGCTTGTCGTCAAAAACACCGACACCTGTTACACCGGTCGCCACGGTCCGGCCGTCTAAGGTCGCTCTCAGGCGCGGGGTCCACACTAGGCGGATGCGCATCCTCGTAGTCGATGACGACCGGGCGGTCCGGGAGTCGCTGCGCCGGTCGTTGCAGTTCAACGGCTACACCGTGCAGCTTGCCGGGGACGGTCTGCAGGCCATGGAAGTGCTGGCGACACAGCGACCGGACGCGATGGTGCTCGACGTCATGATGCCCAGGGTAGACGGTCTGGAAGTGTGTCGACGGCTCCGCGGCACCGGCGATGACCTCCCGATCCTGGTTCTCACCGCCCGGGATGCGGTCTCCGACCGGGTCGCCGGGTTGGACGCCGGCGCGGACGATTACCTGCCCAAGCCATTCGCCCTGGAGGAGTTGCTCGCTCGGTTGCGCGCTCTGCTTCGGCGTTCCCCGGACAGCGTCGGGACGGCCGGCGTCACCGGGACCACGCTGGAGTTTGCCGACCTCGTCCTCGATCAGGGCACCCGCGAGGTCGCCCGGGGCAGCCGCCGGATCAGCCTGACCCGTACCGAGTTCAGCCTGCTGGAGCTGTTCATGCGACACCCCCGGCAGGTGCTCACCCGCGGCCGGATCTTGGAGGACGTCTGGGGTTACGACTTCCCCACCTCCGGCAACGCACTGGAGGTCTACGTTGGCTACCTGCGGCGCAAGACCGAGGCGGGCGGTGAGCCGAGACTGATCCACACCATGCGGGGCGTGGGCTACGCATTGCGGGTGACGCCTCCGTGACACAGGCGGTCGACCCGACCTTCGGGAACCGGCGGATGTCGCTGCGCACCAGGGTCACCGGCCTGGCTGCGGTGTGCGTCGGAACCGCCGTCGCACTGGTGTCGCTCGCCGGCTACTTCACGGTGCGCACCAGCCTCTACGATCAGCTCGACACCACGCTGCTGCAGCGCGCGGATTCGCTGCGCAGCGCACTGGCCAACGCCGAGCAACTCGGTGGCATACCACCCAGTTTCTTCAGCGCGGCCGATATCCGGGTCGGCCTGCTCGATGGCCGCACCGGCCAGAGCGTGGTCGGCGGGGACCTGGAGCTGGGCCCGCGGGAGCTCGCCGTCGCGCGCGGCGAGCAATCCCAGTCGTTGCGCACCGATAAGGCGCGGGACCTGCGCGTCGCCGCGGTGTCCGCGGGGCCGGATGCCGCGCTGGTGGTGGCCAGCGGACTGGATACCACCCGGATCACCCTGTCTCGGCTCGGTCTGGTGTTCATCCTGGTAGGAGGGGCTGGCGTGCTGCTGGCCGCGGCGGCGGGAACCGCGGTCGCCCAGGGCGGTTTGCGCCCGGTGCAACGACTCACCGAAGCGACCGAGCGGATCGCTCGCACCGGTGCTCTGCAACCGATCGCCATCTCCGGCGACGACGAACTCGCTCGGCTCACGGGGAGCTTCAACAGCATGCTCGCCGCGCTGGCCGAATCGCAGGAACGCCAACGCCGGCTGGTCGCTGATGCCGGCCATGAGTTGCGCACCCCGCTGACCTCGTTGCGCACCAACCTGGAGCTGCTGGCCGCCTCCGACCGCCCGGACGCACCATCGCTGTCCGAGCAGGACCGCAAGGAGATCTCTGACGACGTGCGGGCCCAGGTGGAGGAGTTGTCCACACTGGTCGGGGACATTGTCGAGCTGGCCCGCGAGGACGCCCCGCAGGTGGTGCACGAACCGGTGGAGCTGGCCGACGTGGTCGAGCGGGCGTTGGCCCGGGCGGCCCGCCGAGCGCCGGGAGTTCACTTCGAGGTCGACCTTGTTCCGTGGAGCCTGCTCGGTGACGCCAACGCCTTAGAACGGGCCGTGCTCAACCTGCTCGACAATGCCGTGAAGTGGAGTCCCACGGGCGCGACCGTCACCGTCCGGTTAGCGCCGACGGGCCGGGGTACCGGCGCGGTCGACATTGCCGACACCGGGCCTGGAGTCGCCGACGCCGACCTGCCCTACATCTTCGAGCGGTTCTATCGTTCGTCGGATGCGCGTACCCTGCCCGGGTCGGGACTGGGACTAGCCATCGTGGCGCAGGTCGCCGCCCGTCACGAGGGTACGGTGCGGGCCAGGAAAAGCCTCGCGGGCGAGATGCTGATGACCCTCGAGCTGCCCGGTCAACCGTCCACCCAACACCCTTAAGGTGCCTCACATGCCCCTCTCAGGAATCCAGGACACCCTAGAGATATGACCGACGAGACGCCGCGCCCACCACAACCCGGCGATCCCGGCGGGTACCCGTCGCCCTGGACGCCCACCGGTCAACCGGGGTCGTCGTGGCAGCCGGGGCAACAGCATTCACCACCCACCGCCCCGATCGGCCTGCCGTCGTCAAGCGTTGGCGGACCGCGGCGCGGTGGACCCGTCGTCGGAACCGTCGTGCTGTCGCTGATCGTGGGCCTGGTCGCCGGAGGTGTCGGCGGCGCCGTCGGCTATGAGCTGGCCAGTAGCGGGCCGCGGGTAACCAGCGCGCTGGACTTGCCGGCGCCGGGCGCCGTACCGATCGCGAACCTACCAAGTGGGTCCGTCGAGCAGGTGGCGCAGAAGGTGACCCCCAGCGTCGTCCAGCTCCGGGTGCACGGCGCCCAGGTGGCTGCCGAGGGCAGTGGGATCGTGCTGAGCGCCGACGGACTGATCCTCACCAACAACCATGTGGTGGAACCGGCCGCGACCGGTGGTCGGCTTGCTGCGGTGTTGCAGGACGGCCGCTCGGTGCCGGTCCAGATCGTCGGTAGGGCACCGACCTTCGACCTCGCGGTGGTGCGCGCCCAAGGCGTCAACGGCCTGATCCCGGCTCAGCTGGGAACCTCAGGCAATGTCCGAGTGGGTCAAGAAGTGGTGGCGGTCGGCTCCCCGCTGGGTCTGTCAGGCACCGTCACCAGCGGCATCATCAGCGCGTTGGACCGACCGGTGCGGGCCGGCGGTGAGGGCAGCGGTCAGGACACCGTGCTGGACGCGATCCAGACCGACGCCGCGATCAACCCAGGCAACTCCGGTGGCCCGCTGACCGATATGCAGGGCCGGGTGATCGCCATCAACTCCGCCATCGCCGCGCTCGGCTCCGGTACCGGGCAGGTTGGTTCGATCGGGTTGGGTTTCGCGATCCCCATCGACCAGGCCAGGCGGATCGCCAACGAGCTCGTCCACACCGGTCAGGCTACTTCGGCGATCCTGGGGGTGACCGTCCCGGCCGGGCAGCCCGAGGACGGCGCAGCCGCGGTCCAGCAGGTCACGCCCGGTGGCGCCGCTGCCGCTGCCGGTATCCAGTCCGGCGATAAGATCATTAAGGTGGACGACCGGGTGATCGACAGTGGCGATGCGCTCGTTGCGGCCATCCGTTCACACTCACCGGGTTCCCAGATCACCGTCACGATCAAGGGAGCGGGCGGCGCCACCCGGCAGGTCAAGGCCACCCTGGGTAGCCAACAGGTCGGCATGCGCTGAAGAGCTAGAACGGCTGCGCGGACCCGGAGATCGAGACCTGTTTCTCGGCGCGGATAGCCTCCGCTACGGTGCTCGGCATGGAACGCAGCGTGCGCAGCCTGGGGCGGGCTCTCGTCGTGGTCGTCGACGACCGGGTGGTGCATGGTGAGCGTGGGGACGCCACTGGTCCGCTGGTCACCGAGCTCCTCGAGGAGGCCGGGTTCGTCGTCGATGGCTCGGTGGTGGTGGCGGGCGAGTCGGTGGACATCCGGAATGCGCTGAACACGGCGGTCATCGGCGGTGTGGACCTGGTGGTCACCGTCGGTGGTACCGGGGTGTCACCCAGAGACGTCACCCCGGACGCCACGGCCGGCGTGCTGGACCGCCCGATACCGGGTATCGCTGAGGCCATCCGCGCCTCTGGACTCGCAGCCGGCGCCGTGGACGCGGGCCTGTCCCGTGGGCTGGCCGGGGTCTCGGGCAGCACACTGGTCGTGAACCTGGCGCCGTCTCGGGCGGCGGTCCGGGACGGGATGGCGACCCTCACCCCGCTTGTCGGACGGGTGATCGAGGAACTGTCTTGGCCGGAGCAGGACTGAGCGTCCCCACATCGCTGGACACCACCACGACGGGCCCGAACGGTTGACGTTGCGGGCCCGCGGGCGGAGCCGTTCAGTGCTTCCCGCCTACCTTGCCGTTACGGCTCAGTACATTGCTCACGCTCTCCAACTGGTCGTGGTAGCGGCCGCCGGTGGCCTTGTCCGCCGTGGACACCGCGACCTCGATACAATTGACGGCGATGCCGCCGACCTTCTCGACGAGCGGACCGGCCTTCTCCTTCGCCTGCTCGAGTATCGGGCCGTAGGTTACAGATACCTTCTCGGCATACGGACCTGCCTTGTCGATTGCTTGTTCGACGAGGGGGCCGGCGAAGTCCTTAGCCACGTGGACGAACGGCTGGGCCTTCTCCTTGGCCTGCTCGACGTACGGGCTGGCCTTTTCCATGGCCATCTCGACGAGCGGGGTGGCCTTGTTGATGGCCTGCGCAACGACAGGGCTGGCCATGGTGATGACGGGACCGGCCGCGTCCTTGATTTTGTCCACTAGACTCATGGTGGGAGCCTTCCGTTTGCGAGATGGCGACTGTGTTACGCAGTCATGAACTCTATCCTGGCACTGGGATCCGGTAGCGGGAAGTGATCGGCGCTGGCTGGACCGGGCGATCACGCGGTAGGGGAGGGTGTCATCGCGTACGCGGGTGCGGCAGGCCGCAAGACAAGGCTGGATCTCGTGTTCGGAGACGTGCTGCCCGACAGGACCTCAGATGACCAGCCTTGGCTGGCGGACTCGGAGTCTGACGAGCGCGACCAGTGGCTGCGGGACAACCGCCCCCCGCACCATGACACGCCCTGACTGCCCTGCTCAGCGGAAGGTCACGGTGAGGGTCTGGGATATCGAAGCTGCTGCGACTCGCGTCGCGGCAACGGGATCGAGTGCGACCAGCACTAGCTTTCCGGCACGCTCGCCGGTATGAGTGCCGGCCTCGAGCACTGCGAGAACCCGGGCGCCGCGGGCCAGCACCACCGGTTCGTCCCGACGTTCGCCTACGGTAACCACGTCGACTGTGGTACCGGGACGCAGCAGCGCGGCGATGCCCGGATCCGCCAGCCGCAGCGAAACGCTCACCGTGTCGGGATTCGTGGACATCGCCCGGGTGAGATCGGAGCCCGTCAACCGCACATCGGTCAACGGCTCACCGCGCCGGACCGGTGCGGCCAGAGTCCGGCCCAGCACCGCGGACGGGACCCGAGCAGCGCCGTCGGGTACCACTTGCTTGGGTATGCCGCGCAGCGCCACCATGGCTGGCTCGAGCACGGTTCCCGCAGCCAGATTCTGGGCCGCGACCACCACCGAATCGTCGGCGGAACCTGCGCGACCCGGAACCAGTGCCAGCACCGCAGCAAGCCCGACGAGTACCGCCGCGATGGCCCGGCGTAGCAGCAGCGTCCGCCCGAAACCGCACCGCCGCTGCGCCGCTTCCCACCGTTGCCGCAGCGGTACTGTCATGGCTTCAAGCTGGCCTCCCGATCTCGTCGTCATGCTCGCGACGTTAGGCAAGATCGGGCCGCAGCAGCAGCCGACACCGCCGCGGGTTGTGGACAACCACGAGGCTGGGGATAACTTCCCTAGATCAGGACGCGGAGGCCGTCGCAGAACTCGAAGCCGGCGATGCCGAACCCGAACCAGACTTCGACTCACTGGCCCCGGACTTCGACGGCTTGGACTCCGAGGTGGACTTGCCGTTAGTACGGGACTCGGAAGTGCGGGATTCGGAAGTGCGGGATTCGGACTTCTTGTCAGCACCGGACTCGGACTTGCCGTTGGTGCTGCCGGACTCTGACTTGCCGTGAGCACCGGAGTCGGACTTGCCGTTCGAGCCGGACCCTTCGGGCGGTTGTCCGCCGGAGCGGCTGTCTGTGCGGTAGAAGCCACTGCCCTTGAACACGATGCCTACTGCCGAGAACAGCTTGCGCAGCCGGCCGGAGCACTCGGGACAGTCGGTCAGCGACGAGTCGGTGAACTTCTGCACGGTGTCGAAGCGGTGCTCACACGCGGTGCACGCGTAGGAGTAGGTCGGCACGTCTCGCCTCCACAGTTTGGCACTCTGCCCACGAGAGTGCCAACCACCATGGTAGCAAGGTCACCGCCCCAGGCGAGCGCGCGCCATCGCGCTTAGGAGGCGTGAACTCGACGCTACCGACATTCTCCGCGCCGGCGACGTCCGTGCTGTCGAGTTCACGACGCCGAGCCACGTACGGGGTTGATCGGCTGCGCTGGGCTTCGGTGCAGCGTTAGTAGGGCAGCGGGATCAGGCCCCGGCCGGGGGTCAGGGCCGCGGTGACTGGAATGTCATGCGGTTGCACAGGCAGTGCGGCGAGCACCTCGTCGTCCCGGACGATCGCCACCAACGGGGTACCCGGCGTCGCCATCGGCAGCGTCCGATCGTAGTGCCCGCCGCCGCGGCCGAGTCGTACCCCGGTCCGGTCAACGGCCAGTGCCGGCACCAGGACCAGGACGGCAGTGGTGATCGCCGCGCAGCCCAGCAGGGGACCGGTCGGTTCGAACAATCCCAGCGGGCCGCGCTGCAACGAGCCCGCGCCGGTGTACTCGGCCCATTGCAGCGGCCGCAATGAAGCGACCACGGGCAGCAGCACCCGGCAGCCGCGGTGCACCAGACCGTCGAGCAGTTCCGGTGAGCCCGGTTCGTCGCCGACCGGCCAGTACGCGCACACCGTGCCGGGGCGCCCAGGCAACGATGTCCCAGCCAGTGCCGCCGCTTCGCTTTCCCGCACCGCCGCCGGCACTCTGCGCCGCGCCGCAACCAACCGCCGCCGCAACTCCCATTTGCCGCTGTCGTCCACGTCACCGCCCGACATGAAGACTTAGCGGGGTTGTCGAGCCCCTATAGGATCGTTAAGTCTCCATGTGGGGCCGGGTGGACGTCGCGGCAGGTGCGTCGGGTGGGCCGATAGGGTCGGGCGCCATGAGTTCCTCAGCGATGGGCCCGGTTGGGCACGGCGCGGTCCGCACTGCAATCGTGCCCGCGGCCGGACTCGGCACCAGGTTCTTGCCGACGACCAAGACGGTGCCCAAGGAACTCCTACCGGTGGTCGACACCCCGGCGATCGAGTACGTCGCGGCGGAGGCGGCCGAGGCTGGAGCACAACGGCTGGTGCTGGTCGTCTCACCGGGCAAGGAGTCGGTGGCCGCGCACTTCGACCCCAACCCGGATCTGGAAGCCGGGCTGCGAGGGCACGACAAGGAAGCGCTGCTCGCCAAGGTTCGCCGGGCCCCTGAGCTGATCCGGGCCGAAGTCGCGGTGCAGCACAAGCCGCTCGGGCTGGGGCATGCGGTGGGCTGTGCTGAGCCGCTGCTCGACGACTCCGACGACGCGGTGCTCGTCCTGCTACCCGACGACTTCGTGCTGCCCACCGGGGTGCTGATCACGATGGCCGCGATCCGGCAGCGGCACGGGGGCAGCGTGCTGTGTGCCTTCGACGTCCCCCGCGACCAGACCTCCGCCTACGGGGTGTTCGACGTCGCCGACACCGACGACCCGGACGTCAAGCGGGTGCGCGGGATGGTGGAGAAGCCAGCGCCGCAGGCAGCACCATCGACCTTTGCGGCCGCCGGCCGGTACCTGCTGGACCGCGCGGTGTTCGATGCGCTGGGCCGGATCGCTCCCGGCGCCGGCGGCGAGCTGCAGCTCACCGACGCCATCGCGCTGCTGATCGACGAGGGCCACCCGGTGCACGTCGTGGTGCACCGCGGCGGGCGTCACGACTTGGGAAACCCCGGCGGATTGCTCCGGGCGTCGGTGGACTTCGCGCTGATGGATCCAGAAATCGGGCCTGGGCTGCGCAGCTGGTTACGCGACAGGTTGCAGCAGGAGAACACGTGAGGTCGCTGGACGAGCAGCTCGGGCGGGTGCTGGACGCCGCGGTGCGTCCCGAACCCGTGCGAGTGGCGATCTCCGAGGCGCAGGGGATGCTGTGCGCGGAGGAGGTCGTGGCGCAACGCGCCCTGCCCGGCTTCGATCAGGCAGCGGTCGACGGGTATGCGGTGCGCAGCGTGGACGTCACGGAGGTCCCGGTGACGTTGCCGGTGGTCGGCGAGATCGCGGCCGGCTCGCGGCAGCCGCTGCGGCTGCAGCCCGGCCAGACTGTGCGAGTGGCCACCGGCTCGGCGTTGCCCACCCTGGCTGACGCGGTGGTCCCGCTGGGGCATACCGAGGACGCGAAGGCTCACGCGGCGCGGGTCACCGTGGCGCGGTCGGTGCCGTCGAAGGCCTACGTGCGCCGCATCGGGGAGGACGTGCAGACCGGCGACGTCGCCGTGCGTCCCGGCGCGATGATCGGCCCGGCGCTGGTGGGGCTGCTCGCCGCGGTGGGGCGGGCCAAGGTGCGGGTGCACCCGCGGCCCCGGCTGTCGGTGCTGTCGGTCGGTGAGGAGCTCGTCGACGTCGAACGTACCCCGGGCGCTGGGCAGATCTATGACATCAACTCTTACGCGCTGGCCGCGGCCGCCCGCGACGCCGGCGCTGAAGTGCATCGGGTCGGAATCGTGCCCAGCGATCCGTCCCGGCTGCGCGAGGCGGTGGAGGGCCGGCTGCTGGTGTCGGAGATCGTGGTGGTGACCGGCGCGGTCGGCGGGGCGGTGGGCGACGAGCTGTGCGCCGCGCTGGCCCCGCTCGGCCCGCTGGATGCTGGACGAGTCGCGATGCACCCCGGTTCGGTCCAGGGTTTCGGCCGGCTGGGCCCGGACTCGGTGCCCACCTTTCTGCTGCCGAGCAATCCGATCAGCGCACTCGTGGTTTTCGAGGTACTGGTCCGGCCGCTGATCCGGCTCGCGTTGGGCAAACGCAATCCCCATCGCCGCGCCATCACCGCGCGACTGCTGTCCCCGGTGACCTCCACCGCGGGTCGGTCTGGGTTCATTCGCGGCCAACTGCTGCGCGATCCCGATACGGGGGAGTACTTGGTACAACCTCTTGGTACCTCCGGCGCCCATCTACTGGCCTCGCTGGCTGAGGCGAACTGCCTGATTCTCGTCGATCCGGACACCACTGAGGTGTCGGTCGGCGAGCTGGTGACAGTGAGCTTCCTCGCCCAGCGCGGATGAGGCGTCGTGTTCGGGCCTGGACCTGATGGGCGTCACCCCGGGTGGCCGGCGCGGCTGGGCCCGGTGGGAGTCGCGGCGGGAGAGGTCACGCTGCGACCGGTACGGCTGCGTGACGGCTCGACGTGGAGCCGGCTGAGGCTGCGCGACGAGGCCTACCTGCGCGTCTGGGAGCCGGATGGGGAAGGGCCCTGGGCTGAGCGCTTCGCCACCATGGTTTGGCCGGTGATGTGCAGCGGGTTGCGCGCGACGGCCCGGCGGGGCCAAGCCCTGCCCTTCGCGATCACGGTGGGCGGGGAGCTCGCCGGCCAGCTCACAGTGGGCAACGTGGTGCGTGGCGCGCTGTGCTCTGCGTGGGTCGGGTACTGGGTGGAGTCGGGCGCGGCCGGGGGTGGGGTGGCGACGGCGGCGGTGGCACTGGCGGTGGATCACGCGTTCGGGCCGGTGGGGCTGCACCGGGTCGAGGCCACCGTGCGGCCGGAGAACGCCGCGAGCCTCCGGGTGCTGGCCAAGCTCGGGTTCCGCGATGAGGGCCTGCTGCGTCGTTACCTGGAAGTCGACGGCGCGTGGCGGGACCATCGGCTGCTCGCCCTGACTCAGGATGAGGTCGGCACCGGGTTGGTGTCCCGCTTGGTCCGCTCAGGGCATGCCAGCCACTCGTGATCTCCGGCGCGCCTCCGGGATCGGCGAGTTCACGGTGACTACCGTGATCTAGGCGGTATTGCAGGCAACTCAGGAATGGCGGACCGGGTAGGGGGCGAGGAGTGCCCAGCTCGCTGATCTTCGCGGCGCTGGCGGCGGCGTGGCTTGTCGTCCTCGTCCCGATGGTCGCGAAGCGACGGCAGGAGGTGGTCCGCACCGCGGAGTCTGCGCTGGCTTCTCGGGTACTGCACCGGCCGGACCCTCCTCGTGTGGTCCACGAGCACGGTCAACAGGTGCGCATGATCGGTGAACGAATCGCGCAGCGGGAGTCAATCTTGGACGAGCATCGGTACAGATCGGGTCGCGGTGGCTACGATCCGGAGGTCGCCGCACAGTTAGCCCAGCAGAAGTACACATTCCGGCAGCGGGTGGTGCTCGGTCTGGCAGTCGCTGCCGTGGCCAGTCTGGTGCTGGCCTACACCGTGTCAAGCCTGTTGTGGTGGGTGCATGCGGCGCTGGATCTGGCCCTGGCCGGTTATCTCGGTTATCTGCGCCGGCAGGTGCGTATCGAGGACGAGCTGCGACAGCGCCGGGCCGCGCGCGCGGCCGGGTCTCGAACAGCCGGTCCGTCGCTCGACGTGGGCCACGACGTCCCCGCCGACGCGCACCGCACAGGAGAGGCGGTACCGGAGCCGCCATCGGACCGGCCTGCTGCGGCACCCTCGGTGCACCACTCTGGTGTCGCCCTGGACGTCGATGATGAAGATCCGACGTTCGACGAGCTGCAGCCCGCCTTCAAGCCGCCCTACCGTCGGGCGGTCGGCGAGTAGCCGACGGCCGCTGCTAAACTCGATCCGCATCGCGGGGGGCTGTAGCGCAGTTGGTAGCGCGTCTCGTTCGCATCGAGAAGGTCAGGGGTTCGATTCCCCTCAGCTCCACACCAGGTCAGAGGCCCTATCCAGTGATCTTCAGAACCGGCGCTAGACCCCCGTACAGCAGCAAAGTACAGCAACAGGTTATCCACCGAGGCTGTCTCCCAACCGCTTCAGCGCAGAGCGGGTGGCCTTTGATGAGGCTTGGGCGTAGATCTCCATGGTTACCGCGATCTGCGCGTGGCGAAGGATCTGCATGACCTCGCGGGGATGCACGTCCAGGTCCACCAGCAGCGTTGCGCAGGTACGGCGCCCGTCGTGCACTGTGATCTTGCGGACCTCGGTTTTCGCGCAGCGGGTGTCCCAGGAGCGGTTGAAGTTGCGCGGCTCGATCGGCGTGCCCCACTTGGTCGTGAAGATCAGCTTGCCGCCCTGCCATGCCGACCCCGCCAGTTCCCTGGCGTCCGCTTCCTCCACCTTCCGGAGCCGCAGTGCGGCGACACAGACGTCCGGCAGCGGCAATGTCGCATCGGACGTAGCGGTCTTGGTCTCCCGATGCAGCAGCTGCCGGCTCACGCGCTGCAACTGATGACCAATCGACAGCTCTCCGCCGTCGAGGTCGACGTCATCCCACGTCAGGCCGAGAACCTCACCCTTTCGCAGCCCGAGCACGAGAATCAGCACGTAAACGGCGTAGAGCGGATCACGCTCCGAGCGTGCGGACTCCAGGAAGTGTCGGGCTTCTTCACTGCTCCAAGCCTTGCCCTTGCGCTTCCGTACTGACGGAACCTTGATCGAGTTCGCCATGTTCTTGGCGATGAGATCCTCGGTCACTGCTTGAGATAAAGCGGCACGCAGGCAGGCCCGGATGTCGTTGACTGTGCGGGACGATAGCTGACCCCCGCAGCACTTGCCTATAGCGCAGCATCGACGTTTCTTCTCCGGGCGAGCGGCGTCCTTGCCCTGCGCGCAGCACTGACAGGTACGGGCCACCTCATTGATCCACGTCTGGACGTCCCGCACGTTCAGCCGATCGAGGCGTCGCACACCGAGCCGTGGGGCGATGTGCAGGCGGACGAACAACTCATAGTTGACGTAGGTGGCGGGTGCCAGGTTCGGCCTCACGACCTCTTCAAGCCAGTACACCAGGAACTCTCCCAGCTTGGGCACACTCGTTGCCATCGGTCCCTGCCGCGCCCGCTGCTGGAGCTTCAGCCACTTGTCATGCACCTGCTCCCGAGTCTTTCCGTAGATGTACTTGCGCTGTCGCTGCCCGTCGGGCTTGGTGACCCACGTGTAAGCGGCAAAGCCGTTGCGGTAGGGGAAGATCGAACCCTCACCGTTCGCTCTGGCTCGCGTACTCATGCGCACGCCTCGGCGACCCGACGGGCGATGTACTCGTCTACCCATTCGGGCAGGATGCGCCGGTGGCCGCCGTCTTTGAGCGAGCGGATCTGCCCGGTGGC
>JBBPZY010000079.1:0-2632 GCA_038276315.1 Mycobacteriales bacterium | reverse complement strand
CAGCCGGCAACTTTTCGCTTGGAGTTGCCGGCTGTGGCAACTCCGTAATGGATCCACCCACCTCTTCATGGGGCAGAAGTGGCGGAGCAGACACCCGCCGGACGACACTCAGCCCGTGGCGCGCCATGACAGCCAGCTGGCCGGGCGACGTCGTCGCGTCCGCCTCTGACCGCCAGCCCGGGACCGGGCGAGATGCAACTATCGAAACGTCGTACGCGATCTTGAAACAGCCCTGCCGCGACGGAGTGCTACATCCGGAATGCGAACGGATCTTCCAGGTCAGTAGGTCGGGGGCGTCAAGGCGATCGTCGTCTACCCCATGAACGCGTTGGCCAACAGTCAGCGCGAGGAGCTGGGTAAGTTCCTCACCTGCGGCTACGGGGAGGGGTGACTGGGGCGAGTCGGCGAGGTTGAGCGCCAGGTAGGGCAAGCGCGTCCAGCAGGTAGCCACCTGGTTGCCCAGCGCCCACGCCGCCACGCAGAACGCCATGCGCCAGCTCGGCTACCCATCAGCGTCCGGATCGGCACGAGCCGATCTGCTGGGCACGCTGGTAGGACATCCCGGTCATTCCCCCGATGTCCCGGTAGGAGAACCCGGCCTGACGTAGCCGGTGCACCGCCCGGCGGCCCTCCTCGGTCGCCTGCTCGACGAGCAGCGCGGCTTCTTGGCGCAGTTTCGCCGCGCGCTCGGCGGCGTTGCCCGCCTCGCCAGGTACCCACCACTGCACGTCGATCTCGGCGGGATCGACGTGCTTGCCGGTCTGGATCTCGATGACCTCGGCTGCGTCCACGGGCACCTGGTCGAGGCGGCGGCACTGAGTGATGGCACCGGGGATGGCGGGGACGGTGACAACCCACCAGCCGCTCTCATCCCACTCAGCGCGGACGGTATAGCTCATTGTCCCTCCTCGATCCAACGGTCCCCGAACTCCGACGCCAGCGCGGCCTGGATACTCCTCAGCGTGCCAGGGGCCTGGGCCTTGACGCCCGCCTTCAGCGTCGTGCTGTGCCCGCCGGGGGCGGTCCACTTCTCGTGAGAGCCCTTGCCGCCACCTTCCACGCACCCGAGCGAGCGCAGCAGCATGCGCACGTCCTTGGTCGACATCGGCCTCACGAGTGTAAGTCTAATAACTAGACTATGCCAAGTCAAACGACTAGACAACCGAGTGGCGCTGGTTGCACCGCGGTTCCCGAGATGACCGCCGGAGGCGAGGAACTCGCGGGCGCGGTCCTGGGCGACAGCAAGGTAATCGCGGCACGGCCACGACCCGTTGTAGACCCTGGCAGGAACGTCTAAGTCTCATCTCCAGCTAGGGTCAGCTAGGTCCAGCCGGTCGATCGAGAGCCCGGTGACCCTCATCATCCGGCGCTGGTCAGGCCACCCAACTCGCCTTGATCGTCGCAATCAGTCGTAGCAGCATTGTGGGGCTGACGAGCCATGCACCGCAGCCAGCCCTCGGTCACCATGACGGTCATCGTGCCCACCGGGGCGTCGGTCAGCCGGGTAAGGACGGGAATACCTCGGGGCGTCAGACTGCTGGTCAGGGGCAAGGGTGGCTGGTTGATGAAACGGCCCGGCCCTGGCGTCTACGGTTCGCCAAGTCCGGGCCGGCTGCGTTGCATCGGCAGTCACCCCACTTTGGTCCAGGTGGAGCATCCGAGGGATTGGAACGCGCCGTCCGAGCTCTTCACGGTGACTGTGGCCGGACCTTTGCTGACGTTGACGGCGAGGATCGCGCTCGCGTCACCGGTGGTGTCCTTCAATCTTGAGTAGGTGCAGATCGGGTACATGCTGGTGTTCGGGCCAGCGGTGCGGTAGGTGCCAGTCGCGTCGTGGTTGGAGCTGGACCGGCCACATGCCGACGCCCCTCATGTGCCCATCAACTGCGGAACGCGGGGCTGCCCAGTGGTCGCCCGAGCATCGACGACCACTTTGACCTGGTGATGACGCAGACCGCCTGGCTACCGGAACGCCACGGCTCAGGTGCCGCAGTAGGTGACGTGGGGACCGTAGCTCGTGGGTGCCGGCTCGGCGTAGCGTTCCAGGCCTGGACGCTGGATGAACGGACGGGCAACGACCTCGACGAGGCGGCGGAACGGCGCGATGTCACCGTCGGTGGCGGCGTTCAGCGCCTCCTCTACGCGATGGTTGCGCGGGATGTAGACCGGGTTGACCTGGTCCATGGCTGCCGTTGCGGCGTTTCGGTCCGGTGGCAGCAGGGCCTGCCACCGCCCAGCCCACGCGTCGAACGCCTCCGGCTCGGTGAACAGAGAGCGTGCCGGGCGTCCGCACAGGTGCGACGACAGCGCCCGGAAAAACTGCGTGAAGTCCACGTGCTGCGCGTGCAGCAGCGCCAGCAGGTCCTGGATCAGTGGTCGGTCCGGCGCGTCGAGACCGAGCTTCGCGGCCATGCCGATTGTCCAGTAGCCCTCGTAGCGCTCGGCGAACGAGCTCACCGCGTCGGTGGTGGCCTCGACCGCCGCGTCGGTGTTTCCGTCGATCAGCGGCAGCAACGTCTCACCCAGCCGCGCCAGGTTCCACTGCGCGATCCGGGGCTGGTTGCCGTAGGCGTAGCGGCCACCGTGGTCGATCGAGCTGAAGACCGTCGCGGGGTCGAAGTTGTCCATGAAT
>JBBPZY010000078.1:0-8813 GCA_038276315.1 Mycobacteriales bacterium | reverse complement strand
GGACTGGCCGACTTCGCCATCGTCCGCTCCTACGTCTCCACCGCCACCAAGTGGGGCATCACCAGCCTCGACGCCTTCGAGCAACTATTCACCACCGGCGCCTGGCTCCCACCAGCCGCCGCACCCTGCTGAATAGTTACCAACGCTGGGGGTGAAAATTCAAGTAGAGCTTCATAGACCTCCACGGGGTCGTTACGCGTGTCCACCACGCAAAGCAGACCAGCATACAATTCGCGATTCTCGGCTTGACCAAGTAATTGAAGTCCGCGTACGGTAGCCGCATAGCTCCCGCTCCCATCAGGCCGATGTCGGTGTCGGTTATGGTGTGCTTGCCCGCCGTCGATGCTCACACCGACCCGGATATGGTGTGAACGCAGCGTACGAAACAGCTCGTCGTCAAGTAGTACACCGTTCGTCTGAATCCGTAGATCGATGAGGACGCCCGGGGGTAGTTCCCTGCGTACGGCGCCGGCCACGTATTCAAGCGCACGACGACCGGCGAGTAGCGGCTCGCCACCGTGCAGAATCACTGCGACCTGCTGCAGGCCGTGCCGACTGACGTGTTCGCCGATACGGCTCGTAGCAGCATCGATGGTCTTCGTCGTGATCAGCCGGGGTCGGGATTGCCAGGTCTGGTCGGCCATCTGGTAGATGTAACAGTAGTCACAAGCCAGGTTGCAGCGACTGGCGATCTTAAGAACGAACTCGCGAATCGGCACAGGCCTGCTCTGGAGGGCAGTCAGCGGATAAACATCCGACACCCTCACCCTCCATCAGACGCGCACCTGAAGCCTTCGACTTCGATGCTCGATTCGAATCCGGAGACGACAACTGCAGTTTCGTCCTGACTCTCTTCGATGATTCTGCGCAGGGAGTGGGCCAGCGGAGCGTCCCCCGGCGCGCGAAGGTCAGCGAGTCTCAAGTCGCTAAGATCGACCAGGTCAGCCTCAAGATCGCCGTAGGGATCATCCACCGTCGCCTCCTCGTCGAGGCGCATCGATCCATCGGTGACCCGACGTCTCAGCGCTAGGTGATGTAACCGCACTTCCTGCTGACCTTACGTGGGCGGCGAGGAGTTTCCCATACCTCGACACGAGCCTCCGGTTCGAAGCGCCCTCTGGCGCGTTCGGAGTAGCACGACGCTGGGACCGGCACCTCGGTGCGGGTGGGTGTTGACGCTTGAACCGCCCCGGATCTGATGGAGGGCTCTGTACCTTGGAAAGGATCAGGTCGTGCCGTCACCAAGGAGATATCCATCGGAGGATGGAGTCGAGATGCGCAGGCTGCTGGCCAGCCGCGGGGCGCGGTTTGTTCGTGTGGCGCGGCGGTGGGGGGTGCATCCTGAGGCGCTGCCGCACTAACGCGCGCCAGGCCGAGATCGATGCCGGTCAACAATTCGCCGACCACGAGCGGTGATGCGTCGCGGGTCGCGTCGCGGGCTGCCGCGCTGGAGCGGGCGCACCAAGAGTTGCCTCCCGCCACTTATGACACAACTCGCGGAACTGTGTCATAAGTGGCGGGAGGGGAACCTCAAGTCGCGCAGAGTCACCGACCTATGCCGGAGGCATCAGCTCGACATTCACACCATCAACCGGCCAGCTGGGTCTGTCCCATCCGCAACCGCCAGTCCAGCCGGAGGAAGGGAGGTTCGAGCACGACAATGCGGACTTCGGCCGCTCCGAGGTGGTATGCCATCGCCTGGGCTTTCGCGGTGAAGTCCTTGGGCATCTGGCCGACCACGAGGCGGATCTTCACGCTTGTCACGGGGCCGATGACCACCGAGACCACCTCCGGAATGTGGACGACACGGCCGCAGGAGATGCTGTAGTCGGTCTGGACCAGGCCGCATCCGGCGAGGACGTCCTGCACGCGCCAGGCAAGCTCCTGCTTGTTTCGCTGGTGTGCGCGTTCGAGCCGCCAGGCGCGGTGCCGCGCTAGCGGGCGCAGCAGCGATGGGAGGCCGACATCGTCCGGCCTCTCCTCGTAAGAGGACGGACCGGGGTAAGATGGGGACATATCGTCTGCCCCTTTCTTTACGGGCGATACGGGTTCGCGGCCTGAGGGTCTAACGTCGACCTAGGCGGTCGAGCGAACCGCAGCGTGCGGAACCGAATAAATTGCCAGCGGGTAATTTAGCCGGCACACGTGGGACGCTAGTGTCAGACTTTCATGCTCAGTTGTTTTACTAGCATATTCCGGTGCTCGGGAATTAGTATTCTCATTTTCACGTAGTTAATCTCATGTATTTACTACATTTCCACGTAGTTCAGATGATGTACGCAGTGTTTTGATGTAGTCCAGGTTATGCAGTCTGCTACGGCCTCGAGTCCAGATTGTCCGAGTTATGTAGTTTTCCGTAGATCGAATTATGGAAAAGTCTCTACATTTGTAGATGACTCACAAAAAACGGAAGATTGTGTAACCCTGCGTGACTTAGCCTTGCGGCGGCGCAGCCGACTCGATTGTGTGATGTGTGGCCCGACCTAGAACTACTTGAGCATCGTGGACGCCTGCCCTAAGAACGAGTGAAGAAATCGATCATCGCCAGGGCTTGCGACGGATACAGGACCAGTCGGCGAGCCATCAGTTCGATCATGGCCCACGTGACCCAGGCTCCGGGATGCTCGGGAAAACGTGTCTCGCAGACGGGACCAGTACGGCTAGCGTGGCATTACGGCCCGGCTCGTTGCGCGGTGAGAGGATGGTTCCGGGTGATGTGAGAAGCCGTTGAGCCAGAAACCTGACGGGGAGGGTCGGTGACCGATCACACTAGAACGGTCGTGGAGGAAGCCTCGACCATGGTCGTGGGTCTGCGGATCACCAAGGCGCGACAGGCTGCTTCGACATGATCAAGCCGGTGCTGCTCACGGTTGACGACGACCCTGGCGTGTCGCGTGCAGTGGCTCGTGACCTGCGCCGCCGCTACGGCGAGAACTACCGCGTGGTGCGGGCCGACTCGGCGGCCCAGGCGCTGGAGGCGCTGCGGGAGCTGAAGCTGCGCGGCGAGCCGGTTGCCGCGATGCTCGCCGATTACCGGATGCCACGCATGAACGGCATCGAGTTCCTCGAAGAGGCCATGGACCTCTTTCCGCTGGCGCGCCGGGCGTTGCTCACCGCTTACGCCGACACCGACGCCGCAATACAGGCGATCAACGTGGTGGACGTGGACCACTACCTGCTCAAGCCCTGGGAACCGCCGGAGGAGAAGCTCTACCCCGTCGTCGACGCGCTCATCGAGATGTGGCGTGCGCTGGGTGACCGGCCGGTGGCGGAGACCAAGCTGGTCGGGCATCGCTGGTCCAGCGAATCCTATCGGGCACGGGATTTCCTGGCCCGCAATTCCGTTCCCTGCCGGTGGTACAGCGTCGACGAACGGGAAGGGCGGCGGTTGCTGCAGGCTGCGGCCGCGGCCGTCGAAGACGTTCCGGTATTGATCACTCCGGACGGTGCGGTGTTGCGGAATCCCGCGGATGCCCAGATCGCTGCCGCGGTTGGGTTGTCGACCGAGCCAGCGGCTGATTTTTATGATCTAGTCGTCGTGGGAGCTGGTCCCGCGGGGCTCGGCGCGGCGGTCTACGGCGCTTCGGAGGGCCTGCGTACCGTGTTGGTGGAACGGGCGGCTACCGGGGGTCCTGCCGGTCAGAGTTCGCGGATCGAGAACTACCTCGGATTTCCCGACGGGGTGTCTGGTGCCCAACTTACCGACCGCGCCCGCCGCCAAGCGCAGAAGTTCGGCGCGGAGATGCTGTCGGCTCGTGAGGTCATTGGGCTGCAAGCCCGAGGTTCCGCCCGCATCGTGTGCTTCGGCGACGGTACCGAACTTGCCGCGCATGCGATCATCCTCGCCACCGGGGTGTCGTACCGGACGCTGGAGGCGCCGGGTATCGCCGAGCTCACCGGGCGCGGTGTGTACTACGGATCGGCGATGACCCAGGGACCTTCGTGCGAAGGTGAAGACGTCTACATCGTCGGAGGCGCGAACTCGGCGGGGCAGGCCGCGGTGTTCTTCTCCCGCTCTGATCAAGCAGCTTGAGGGAATCGATAACGTCATCGTGCGTACCAGCACACCTCGAGAAGCTGACGCTGTGTGACCGCAGCAGCGGTCAAGGAGACACGGCGCCCGCCCGGATCGCTGTTCATCTTCATCGGTGCAGCACCTCGCACCGAGTGGCTTGGCGAGGCGGTGCGTCGGGATTCCCGAGGCTTCGTGCTGACCGGTCCTGATCTGCTCATCGACGGACGCCGGCCCCCCGGGTGGCCGGTCGAGCGCGACCCCTACTACCTGGAGTCCAGCCTGCCCGGGGTGTTGGTGGCAGGAGACGCTCGGGCGGAGTCGGTGAAGCGGGTCGCCTCCGCGGTGGGGGAGGGCGCGATGGCCGTCACCCTGGTGCATCGCTACCTGGAGGATCGGTGAGCACCCCCGAGCGCATCAGTCCAGCAACGTTGCGGACGCTGTTCCTGTTCGAGGATCTCCAGCACGAGCAGTTGGAGTGGGTGGCCGAGCACGGCCATGTCGAGAGTTATGGCGCCGGCGCGGAGATCGCCACCGAGGGAGAACCCGCGGAGTGGTTCTACATCCTGCTGTCCGGCGCGATCACCCTCTCCGAGCTGGTCCGAGGCGATGACGTCGAGATCACCCACGGTGATCAGCCCGGCGTGTATGCCGGAGCCACGCAATTCTATTTGGGCAATCAGGTCTCACAGGTTTACACGATCTCAGTTCGCACCCCGCGGACAGCGCTGTGCTGCCGGCTGCCGGCTGCCGACTTCGCCGTGGTGTTCCGCCAGTGGTACCCCATGGCTACGCATCTGTTGCAGGGGATGTTCGTCGGGCTCCGCAACGCCGATGAGCTGGTCGGTCAGCGTGAGCGGCTCCTTTCACTCGGCAAACTAACTGCTGGATTGACGCACGAGCTGAACAACCCGGCGGCGGCTGCGGGCCGGGCGACCGCGGCGCTGCGCGAACGGGTCGCCGGGATGCGGCACAAACTCGCTGTGCTCGCCGGGTCCGAGCTGGGAGCCGAGGAGCTCAAGCACCTCACGGCCATCCAGGAAGAGATCGTCGAGCGGATGCCCACCGTGCCGGAGCTGTCCCCGCTGTAGACCAGCGACCTGGAGGACAAGCTGACCGATTGGCTCGACGACAACGGCGCCACCTCCGGGTGGGAGATCGCGCCGACGTTCGTGGCCGGCGGTGTCGGCGTTGACGATTTGCAGCGTATTGCAGATGCACTGGGCGCCAGTTACCTCGACGGTGCTGTCCGGTGGCTGGCTTACACGGTAGAGACCGAGGCGCTGCTGGGCGAGATTGAGAACGCCACCGGTCGCATCTCCGCGTAGGTCGGCGCCGCCAAGCAGTACTCTCAGATGGATCGCTCGCCGCACCAATCCGTTGACGTTCATGACGGCCTCAACTCGACTTTGATCATGCTGAGTCGAAAGATCGGTGACCAGGTCAGGGTTGTGAAGGATTACGACTGCAGCCTGCCGAAGGTCCCCGCCTACGCCGCCGAGCTGAACCAGGTATGGACCAACCTCATCGACAACGCCGTGGACGCCATGCGCCGTTCAGGAACCCTCACACTGCATACGGCGCGCGACGGGGAGCAGCTGCTCGTCGAAGTCCGTGATACCGGCCCCGGGGTACCTGATGATATGCACCAGCAAATCTTCGAACCCTTCTTCACCACCAAACCCGTCGGGGAAGGCACTGGCCTAGGACTGGACGTGTCCTGGCGCATCGTGGTCAACCGGCACGGCGGCAGTATGCGGGTGATCTCCAAACCGGGCGACACCCGGTTTCAGGTACGCCTTCCTCTTACTGAGCCAACACATCGTCGAGAGCCAGCATGAACCCTTCGCCATGGTCAACTACCGGCCTCAATCGCCGTGGTCGGGAGCGAACACGACGATGCTGTTCGCGGGGATGGTGATGCACGCAGACTGGCCCATGCCATGCATCGGCCCGCCATTGGCATCGACGCCACCCGGGTTGCCCTGGGCCCACGGATTGGTGGAGTGATCATAGACGTCGCTGCTGAACACTTCGTGCCAGTGGCCTGGCCCGGGGAAGCCGAGCGCGTAGCTGTGATCAGAGAAGGTCCGTTCACGGAGGCTGACGACCATAACCACATCCCGCCCCACGCCGGAGAGCCAGCGATGGTAGGCGAGCATGCGGTTGCCGTTGTCGATGTGGTACACGTTTACGGGTTAGGACCGCGTTGGCATGCAATCTACAGAAAGTCGACATCGGTACACAGCGTGTTGATGCGCCGCCCGCAGATCTGGCCCTACGGTGTCGTTCCGTGAGTCAGACGCCGATCTACGACGAGCTTCGTCGCGAGCGAATCAACGCCGATGTCCCGGCCGCGGGGCCTGACCCACAACGGGTTGGTCAGGCTGGGCAACACCGACTTTCCGCTGCGGCGCGCCTTCATGGTCGAACCTACGCGGCGGAAGGTGGCCAAGGTTCCACGACGGTGCGGGCAGCGCAGGCAGCCCGTCCACCGGAAACTCCGGTGCGACAACCGCCGGCGCCCGCAGGCCGGCACAGCCCGACAGTTCGGGACGGGGCGCAGTTCTCCTGGTTCGAACTACCAGGGTGATATTGATCGATTAATTGGTGGTGAGCATTGTGTATCGCCATGCCCCGCTAGGCGCGGGCGGTGACCTCAATGGCTTTGCTGTAGCGGGTAGTGGCAGGCGGCTTGATGGCCCTGGTCGCTGAACTGGCGCATTGGCGGTTCTTCGGCGGCGCACCTTTCGGTGGCCAGCGGGCAGCGTGTACGAAACCGGCAACCGGACGGTGGGTTCATCGCCGACGGCAGCTCGCCGCGCACTCCGGCGTTGTCCTTGTGCTGTTCATGTTCGGGGTCGGCGAGCGGGATCGTATCGATCAATCCTCGGGTGTATGGGTGCGCCGGGGACGTGTACACCTGCTCGGCTGGACCGATCTCGACGAGCTTGCCGAGATACATCACGCCGATGGTGGTGGACAGATATCGCACCACGGATAGGTCGTGGGAGATGAACACGTAGGTCAGCTGATGTTCGTGCTGCAGGTCGCGCATCAGGTTCAGGATCTGCGCCTGCACCGAAACGTCCAGTGCCGACACCGGCTCGTCGGCCACGATCAGCTTGGGGCGCAAGGCTAGCGCACGCGCCAGACCGATGCGTTGACGCTGCCCGCCGGAGAATTCGTGCGGGTACTTGTCCAGCGCCGCGCCGGGCAGCCCGACCTCGTCGAGCAGCTTGGCGACGACCTTTTCCTGTTCCACGGCGGACCCGCGATGTTGGATGGCCAATGGCTCGCGCAGGATCGAGCGCACTCTCATGCGCGGATCCAGCGATGCGTAAGGATCCTGGAACATCAGCTGGAAGTCGCGGCGATATCTGCGAAGCTCGCGGTTGGACTTGCCGCTGATCTCGGCGCCGTCGAACCTGATAGAGCCCGATGTCGGTTTGTCCGCGGCCACGAGCAGCCTGCCGATGGTGCTCTTGCCACAGCCTGATTCGCCGACGAGGCCGAAGGTTTCTCCGGTACGGACGGTGAACGACACGTCCGCCACCGCGCTGACCGCACCGATCCTTCTTTGCAGCACACCGTTCGAGGTGACCGGGAACGTGCGTACCAGGTTGCGAACCTCCAGTAGCACGGAAGCGTCCGCGGCTACAGCAAGGGGAGTGTGTGGGTTCGGTGTGGCCTGCTCCTTCGACCCGAGCGGATGAAAGCAGGCGAACGGGTGCCCGTCCCCGGTGAGCTCCGGTTCCTGGGCCCGACATTCTTCGGTGGCATAGGCGCAGCGCGCGGCGAACCGGCAGCCCTGCGGAGGGTTCGACAGGTCCGGAGGCAGGCCCGGAATGGCGTAAAGCCTGCGGTCGGAGTCAACATTTTCCGGCAGTGCACGGAATAGTGCTTCGGTGTAGGGATGCCGCGGGTTGGCGAACAGGTCGCGGGTCGAGCTGGTCTCCACGATCTTTCCCGCGTACATCACCGCGACCCGGTCGGTGTATCCGGCGATGACGCCGAGGTCGTGGGTCACCAGGATCACCGCCATACCGAGA
Source organism: Mycobacteriales bacterium (assembly GCA_038276315.1). Taxonomy (GTDB): domain Bacteria; phylum Actinomycetota; class Actinomycetes; order Mycobacteriales; family Pseudonocardiaceae. Next base: position 749 of record JBBPZY010000078.1, on the reverse strand, counting down.
CGGCCGCGCAGCTCGTCGATGAGTTCGAGGATCTGCTTCTGGATGGTGGTATCCAGCGCCGTTGTCGGTTCGTCGGCGATCAGCAGTTCCGGTTCGCAGGCCAGCGCCATCGCGATCACCACGCGTTGGCGCATCCCGCCGGACAGCAGGTGCGGGTAGGAGTCCAGCCGTTCCTTGGCTCGCGGCAGCCCGACCAGGTCGAGCACTTCCGCGGCGCGCTCACGCGCTTGTGCGCGGGTCACTTCGCGGTGCAGCAGAACGGTTTCCGAGACTTGGTCGCCAACGGTCATGCATGGGTTCAGCGATGTCATCGGGTCCTGGAAGATCATGCCGATCCGGTTGCCGCGGATCTTACGCAATCCGGCTTCGTCAAGCGTGGCGAGGTCGGTGTCGCCAAGCCTGATCGAGCCGCGCGTGACGCGCCCGCCAGGCGGCAACAGGCGCATGATCGATAGCGCGGTCATGGTCTTACCGCAGCCGGACTCGCCGACAATGCCGAGGCTCTCACCTTTGCCGACGGTCAACGACACACCACCTACGGGGTGCGCCGTGCCCTTGCGCAACGCGATGTCCGTATGCAGACCGTCAAGGGTCACGACAGGACTAACCGGGATCACCTCTTCTGCAGCCGGACTTCGAACGAATCGCGCAATGCGTCACCGATGAGGTTGAACGCGACCACCACGATCACGATGGCCACGCCTGGCGGGTAGATCAACCACCAGTAGCCGTCGTAGGTGTAGTTGATG
>JBBPZY010000077.1:0-23877 GCA_038276315.1 Mycobacteriales bacterium | reverse complement strand
TGAACTGCTGTAGTGTCCGGAGAATGAGCGCCCTGGAGGAAGCACGGGCACTGGCGCTCGCGCTGCCGGAAACGACGGAGCAGGACTACCACGGCGTGGTTTCGTTCCGGGTGCGTGGACGCGGTTAATGGACAGCGTAATGTACAAGATCCATCGGCTCTGCCTGTTTTGATCTTCTTTTGTTGCTTCGCCGCTGGTCAGAAGCGGTGTAAACAATGAATTTGGCGCGCCCGGAGAGACTCGAACTCCCAACCTTCTGATCCGTAGTGCGAAGTTCACCTAATAGGAGTAGGACTACCTGGTACTTTGCTTGCCATGGTTCCGCCGCCGAAGCACCTGCGGCACTCAGAGGACTGGAGTTAATGGACAGTCCAATGGACGACGTCCACGAGACTCGGCGGCGCGGAGTAGGCAGTGGTTGGACGACGGCGTCCATCCTCCGGTCGCTGAGCAGCCAGCGGGAAAATTCGTAATGCTATTTCCAGCCGAACTCAGTGGACAGACCTCAACACGCTTCGTTCAAACATCGACTCACGTCACATCGCGTCCAGCGACTGACCGAGGCGGCGGGACCGAGACAGGCTGGGCCGCCCGCCAAGGGCACTGCGTCGGCCACCTGTCAGGGCGATAACGTGACAGTCCACAGGTGAGTGCTACCAGGATGTGGCGTCGAGTGGAGGACGTCGATATGCCTCCCTGTGCGGCACGTGCTCGAACGATCGACCTCTGTAGGGAGTGACGTGGGGTTCCAGACACCGCAGTACAAGCTGTCCAAGCTTCTGGAACAGGCTGGCGACGGCGCCATCCAGCTCCCCGACTTCCAGCGCAGCTACAAGTGGGACGAGGAGCGGATCCGGGCTCTGTTAGTCACCGTGACGCTCGGCCACCCGCTCGGCGTGCTGATGCTCCTCCAGACCAGCAACGACCAGGTGCGGTTCAAGCCGAAGCCCATCGAGGGAACGCCACCGCATGCCACCGCCGCGGTGCCTGACCTCCTGTTGCTCGACGGCCAGCAGCGACTGACCTCGCTCTATCAGTCCCTGAGCGGCGACGGGGTCGTCGACACCGAGGACCCTCGGAAGAAGCAAGTCCGACGCCGGTTCTACATCGACATCAAGAAGGCCGTCGAAGACCATGCGCGGCTCGACGACTCAGTCGTGTCCGTGCCCGGCGACGGCATCGAGCGCACCAACTTCGGCAAGGACATCCGGCTCGATCTGTCGACATCCGAGAAGGAGCGTCAGCACGGCTACTTCCCCTTCCGGCTGATCTACGATCAGCCCGGACTGCTCAACTGGCTCTGGAAATTTCCCGGGGCAGCGGATGATGTTGCCGAACGGACCGCGCTCATCCAGCGCTTCCAGGCCGAGATCCTCACGCCAATGCAGAGCTACGAGATTCCCGCTATCGAGCTCGACAAGACCACCACCAAGGGCGCGGTAGCTACGGTTTTCGAGAAGGTGAACACCGGCGGGCTTCCCCTCAACGTTTTCGAGCTGCTCACGGCCACGTTCGCCGGGGATGCCAAGTACTTCGCCGAGCACGGGGACGACTTCCGCTTGAACGACGACTGGCAGCTCACCGAACAGGTCATCGCCGCGCACCCTGTCCTGGGCGGCATCCGCAACACCGACTTCCTGCAGGCCGTAACGCTGCTCGTCACCGCTCATGGACCGTCATTCACCTCCGCCCGCAAGGAGGACGTCCTACGGCTTGAACTTGTCCAATACCTCGAGTGGGCGAACAAGGTCCGGGAAGCGCTGGTGTGGGTAGCCCAGTTCCTGCACGATGAGCACATCCATCGCGCCCGCGACATCCCATACCCGACACAGCTGGTCCCGCTGGCGGTGATCCGGGTCATCCTCGGTGAGGACGCGGACGTTCATGGGGTCCGCAGCCGCCTGCGCCAGTGGTTTTGGTGCGGAATTATCGGCGAGCTGTACGGCGGCGCCACCGAGACCCGGTTTGCCCGCGATGTCGACCAGGTGCCGACCTGGGCAATCCAGGCGACCAACGGTGACTCCGGTGCACAGATCCCGGTCACCGTATCCGGCGCGACCTTCGCCGAATCCCGTCTACTCTCGCTGCGGACCCGGCAGTCCGCCGCTTACAAGGGCCTGCACGCGTTGCTCATGGCGACCGGGGCGAAGGACTGGAAGTTCCACAAGACGTTCGACCGCAACCAGTATGTGGCCCTGGGCGTCGACGTCCACCATATCTTTCCCAAGAAGTGGTGCGACGACAACCGAGTTTCCCCCGCCCTGCGCGAGAGCATCGTCAACAAGACGCCGTTGGCCACGAAGACCAACCGCTTCGTCGGCGGTGCATCTCCTGCGATTTACCTGCCCAAGCTCGAAGTCGCGGCGGGCATCAACGCACAACAACTCGACGCGATTGTCGGAGCGCACCTAATCGACACCGACGCTCTGCGTTCCGCCGACTTCGACCGCTTCTTCCTCGGCCGCCGTCAGGCTCTACTCGAGCTGGTTGAACAGGCCATGGGCAAGCGTGCGCAGCGCGACGTCGACGCAGGTGAGCTGACCGGGGGCGATGAGGCGCCGGAAGCCTTTGCAGAAGAGCCCGACGACCCGCAAGACCCCGACGACCTTCCGGCCGACGACGGTGACTGAGTCGTCGTTATCCGGTCCGAGAAACCGGCTGGCGACCGGCACATCGGTTGACAGTCCGTAGATCCAAGTGCATCTACGAGGTGCTAATTCGCCAACGAGACAAAGCGAGTCGGCTCCGCCAGCACTCGGGCCGCGCCGTCGAGATCGGCAAGCCGGGCCGCCAGGGTCGCGATGGCCAGGCGTTCCGGTAGCGCCTCGCTGAATTTCAGGCCCTTCAGAGCCCGCTCGTCCACTTCGGGAAGGCACAGTCGTTCGGCTGCGTCTGTGGTTCCGGCCTTCCACACCGCCGGGGTGAGGTCGGCGCGAAGGCGGATCGCGTCGTCGTCGAACCGCTGCTTGGAGTCGGTTAGTCCGCTGAGCGTGGCTGCCAGGGTGGCATTGGCTCGATACCCGGCCCACGTCCACCATCGGACGTCCTCGCGGTGTCGAGTAATGACTGTTCCACCCGGATGAACCGACGCATACGCATCCTCTCGGGTCTCCGCGAGGGAGCGTTGCGCCCGCTGCGTGAGCCTGACCGGTGGGTCACTACCAAGCAGCACGTCCCGGATGGCGCGCGTGAGTGCGAAGCTCGCCCCGGTGCCGACCCCGGTGAGCCACCGAGCCTTGCCGACGATCCCCTCCACCGGTTCCACGAAACACCGCCGCCGCTTCCAGTCGATCCAGGTGACCCGCCAGCTACGACCGGCGAGCAGCAGTAGCCGCGGCCCCTCCACCTTCTCGGTCAACAGTGCCGGGTCAGTGCGACCGATTTCCTGGCGCCCAGACAGCACGGTGAACTGGGGTGGCGCGGTGAAGACCGCGGTCATTCCCATGAAGTGCCGGTGGCCGAACTTCGCCTCCGCTTGCGGACCGATGAACAGCAGTTCACCGTCCTGTTCAAGGAAGCCTTCGGCGAGCAGATGGCGGACGATTGGGTCGGCGGAGCGATCGAATGGAGCCAGGCCGTTCCAGCACTGGTGCCACAACCCGCGGCCAATCTTCTTTTCCTGCAGGCACAGCGCAAGAACTTGCTGCGCCACGATGTGGCGGGGCTGCGGCGGCGCGGTCACCGGCTCGACGTACCCACGGCCCCAGAGCAGCAGCAACCCTGCCGCCGACAGCAGAGCATCGTGACCCAGCGTGAGAAACAAGCAGTTACGCGTGGTACCGGGACGGCGACCGGTGCGGCCCAGGCGTTGCAGGAAAGCCGCGACGGCGCCCGGAGAATTAATCTGGATGACCCGGTCTAGGTCACCGACGTCGATGCCTAGTTCCAGGGTTGAGGTGGAGACGATCACGCAGTCCCGCGCCTCGGCGAAAGCCTGCTCGGCGCGGCGGCGCTCGTCGGTCGACAGCGAAGCGTGCGACAGGAAAGTGACCACTCCCGCGGCCCGCAGCGCCTGGCCGAGCTCCTCGACCAGGCGCCGCGAATCGCAGAAGGCGAGTCGCTTCTCTCCACGGTGCAGGGCCGCGATTACAGTGGCCGCGTTCCCGACGGAGCCCACATAGTCGAGTTCGACGTCGCCAGGAGGCGGGGCCGCGGATGTCATCGTCGCGGACGGCTCTGGGCCAGGTGATGCTAGACCGGGCGCGACCACCAGCGCGGGCCTGCTGCCCTGCGCCGAACCCTGCAGCCATTCCAGCAGCGTCGCCGGATTGCCCACCGTCGCGGAGAGCCCCACCCGCTGGAGGGGCCTTCCGGCTACCTGGGTCAGCCGCTCCAGCACGGCGAGCAGATGCCAACCTCGATCGTCACCGGCAAAGGCGTGCACCTCATCCACCACGACGGCATGCAGATCGACGAACAATCGCCGGTGCTCCACTTTGGCGCTCACCAGCATCGCCTCAAGCGACTCGGGCGTGGTGAGTAGCAGGTCCGGTGGATCGCGCAGGATCCGCCGTCGGGCGGCTTGAGTCACGTCCCCGTGCCAGAGCGCGACTCGGCGGCCAAGCCACCCGGCGTAGCTTTCGAGCCGCGGCAAAAGGTTGTTCAGCAGTGCCTTGAGAGGACAGAGGTAGATGACCGATACTCCCGCCCACCGTTGCTCTTCCATAGCGCTGAACAGCGGGAACGCGGCGGCTTCGGTCTTGCCCCCGGCGGTCGGCGCCAGCAGCAGCGCATCTGAGCCGCCCAGTAACGGGCCGACGGCCTGTTCCTGGAGCGGGCGCAACGACCGCCAGCCCAGTGTGTTGACGATGTGGTGCATCAGCACTGGGTGAAGCCGGGAGATCTCGCCGGTCACGGCAGGTCCAGATCGACGCCATCAGCCCCAACCGCAGCGCTGCGCTCTACGTCAGTCAGCTCGGCGTTCGACAGAGTGAGCTTGTAGTGCTGGCGCGGATCGAAATCCTCGAACTCGTCTACCCGGTCGAGCACGTCGGCAACCAGCTTGCGCAGGAAAATCCGTGGTGTTACGCCGACCTGGCCACCAAGCCCGCCCGTCACTGCGACGGCCAAATCGGCCAAATAAGGGTCATCTACCCGGGCGGCAATCCGCTCCGGATGCTTAGCCACGCCCACGTACAGTTCCCGCACGGTACCGCCCAACTCGCGGAGGCGCTCCAGATCGAAGCCGGATAGCCGGAGCTGTACCGCCCGCGGCGAATCGAACCGCGGATCGGTGGTGAAGTCAGTGGCCAGCCGTTGTGCCAACGGTGGGAGGCGCTGCACGCCCTGCTGACCGTCGTAGAACGCCGGCGTGCCGGTGATCACCAGGAACAGCCCGGGAAACCGCCCGTGGTCGATCTCGTCCAGCAATTGCCGCAGCGCGTTGAGCCCCTTCTCCCGCACGTCGCCGCGCACCCGCTGCAGGGTCTCGATCTCGTCCAGTACGATGAGCAGTCCCGGATGTCCACAATCACGGAGCACAGTAAGCAGTCCCTGCAGGAAACCGAGCGCGGCAAAGTGGTCAAGGTCCCCGCGCACGCCAGCGGCCCGGCGGGCCGCGGCGGCGACCGATTTCTGCCCGCCCAGCCAGGCGATCAGCGCCTCGGCGGCTGCCGGATCTCCGGCGCTGCGAGCCTTTCGGTAGCCGCGCAGCGCGGCGGCGAACGCTGGTGTCGTGCGTGCGACCTCGGCAAGCCGCTGCTCCATCATGAGATCGACACCGCTAGCCAGTGCCTGTGCGTCCTGCTCGTCAACCTCGCCGGCGTCAAGGACCTCCTGCTCCAACGTGTAGAACCACGAGTCGATCAAGGGGCGCAGCGCGCTCGGCTGATGCGTCGCCGTGGTCAAACGCTCGGTCAACCTCCGATAGACGGTTTCCAAGCGGTGCAGCGGGGTCTCCGTCTCGGAGATCTGAATCTCGGCCGTCGCCAGCCCAGCGCGCTTGGCCCGCTCGGCGAGCCAGCGAGCGAAGAAGGTCTTTCCGGAGCCGTACTCCCCCCGGATCGCGTGGAACGCCGCTCCGCCCCGGGCCGCGGTCGCCACGTCGTCGTCGAGCGCGGCGACGAAGCGATCAAGGCCGACCGCGAGCAGGTCGAGCCCGGCCTGCGGCACGGTTCCTCGCCGCAAAGCATCCACCACCTCGCGGCGCCGGACGGCACTGACCTGGGTGTGCGCGGTCACGGACGGCCGAGACCAAACTGCTGCCGGAGCAGTTCCAGATCGAGTTTCAAGGTGCGCCCGCCATCGGCAAGACCGACAACCGGATAGCCCTCAACATTGAGTAGCCGCTGCAGGGTGGCTGCGAAGCCGTCTGGGTTGCGTCCAGCTCGTCCCGCAGCATTGGCCACGGCGGTGAGCGACAGGGTTCCATCGGCTGCGACCAGCGCATCGATGACCGCGGCCACGACCGGCCGGTCCGGGGCTTTGCGCACAAAGGCTCGCTGGGCGGCGTAGACCTCGGTCGCGACCGCCCGCGCGCCCACGGTCGCAGGCGAGTCCCCGGCGGTGCTCGGTGGAGCAATCCCGGTGACGTCCTCGACCGCGAAGAGCCCGTCCACGCCCTCGGGCTGCTTCAGGGCCTTGGTCTTGCGTCTAGCCGGAGTCCCCACTGAACCTGCCCCCGCAATGACATCGGGGTGGATCGGCTCCAGAGTCTGTCGCGACGCCCACCAAGCAGGGACGGTCGACTCCGGCGGCAGCACGAACCATCCGGACGGCACCAGCTCAGCTGACGGCAGCAGCACCAACACAGGCACAGTCATCTCGGCCAGCGACGCACCGCCATGATAGCCGGACCTGCGGTGGGTGTAGCGGATGTCCTCTCGCCACGGCGCGACGATACGGCCGTGCCCATAGAGCACTCGCGGTCCGGCGAGTTCCACCTCACCCTGCTCGGGCACGCCGGTCCGCCAGCGAGCGGACTCAACACCCGACGCGGCCACCGGACCTAGATTCATCACCGACCGTTCCAGCACATGCCCATGATCGGCGACCAGCACGACCGGACGGCCGTAACCGCGCGCCGCGTTCAGCAGCTCCGGGAGGTAGGTTATGTCCTCCAAATGCCATTCGGTGCGATCGCCCTCGCGCCCGTGCTGCAAGGCGTCGTCGATAGTGTTGAGCACCACGCCGACGACGCCGTTTCCAGCCAGCGCATCGATGAGCGACTCGGACAGCCGATGCCCGGCGTAGCCACCGATCTCCCCTTTGTGGAACAGCGCGGCGTCCCGGCGATGCTTGCGCCAGAACGCGACGAATCCGTCCTTCTCCACGGATTGGTCGCCAATGGTCAAGCTCGCCGTGAGCAGGCTGGCGCGGCTGACTCTGGTCACCGAGGGGAGGACCGACACCGCCACCGCGCGGTGACCCTCTTCCGGTGACACCTCGATCAATGCTCGGCGAATGAGCTGTTCGCCGAGCTCAGCAGCTACCGCGCTGCTCATCCCGTCCAGCAGCAGGACCAGTGGAGCGCGCTGGGCTGCCAGCGGCAGCGCGACCTGCTCCAGGACCTGCTCAACCAGCAGGCAACCACTGGGCGCATGCGGAGAGGCATACCTCGTCCACACCGCAAGATGCTGCGCGAAGGTCTCATCGAGGTCGTCTCGCCGGGCCCGAGCTGCCTCGTAGACCGTCCGGTAGGCCAGCCCAACGACCGGATCGCCCACCGGATCCCCCGCCCACACCACGGTCAGCGCGCGGTCTACCCAGCCCCATTCGCTCAAGTGTGCGCGGACTCCTGCGGCCACCGAGTCCGCTGCATGGTCCGACGTGGACAGCCAGCGCACCAGCCGTACTGCCATCCGAGCGGCGTGCAACCGCTGCGGGTACAGCGTCGCCAGGCAATGTTCCAGCAGCCCGCGGAGGGCCGTCTCGGCGGCCGTCGCCGCTGCCGCGCCGGGCCGGGTCGACAGCGCACTTGCCACCTTCCGCAACCGGGCCTGGAAGCCAGATGGCAGGAAACGGTTCGCCGCCAGCACCTCGGTCAGGTCCGCCACCGCCGCAAGCTCATCAGCTCGCTCGACCACGTCGAGGACACGCTGCCGAGCCCCGCCGCCGTTGCCACTGCCCAGCGCGGGGGAATTAGCCTCGGTGACCCACCGCTCCAGGGTGCCTTCGACCACTTCGGTGAACGAGCGCAGCTCTGCTGGCCGGAATCGAAGCCCGCCGAACAACCCGCCGAACGACAGCGCTGCTTCCGCGGAAGCAGCCGGACCGGTCAGTACCGAGCCGACCAGGCCGAGCGCGATGGCATCGGCTCCTCGACCGACTGCCGCCAGCCCCAGCAGCACGGGCGCACCGTCACCGACCGTTTCGGTGAGCCATCGGGTCAAACCCGCGCGTTCCGCGTCGGACAGCATTGCGAATCGGGCAGGACCCGCTGAGGTGCGCGACCAGTCGAGCAACGCGTCGGCGTCGAGGCCACCGTCGCTGAGCGCAGGGGCGCGCAGACGGGCCTCGATCAATGTCCGGACCGCGGTGTCCCTGGTCAGTACCGCACCACAACGCGGCCAGCCGCTCGTGGGCTCCGCATCGAGCAGGGCATCGATGAGCCAATCCTCGCGGCGAATCCGTGGGTCGACCTCAGCCGCCCCGAACCTGTGTTTGACGATCTCAGCGCGGTCCACTGTACGTGTCGAGCGATGAACCGCGTGCCCGCGCAGGTCCCAGCCCAACTGGGCGTCGTCCACCCCGGTTGTCACCACCAGCACGTCATCACTGCCGGCCGTCACCTCCTGATGTTCCTGCCAGGCCTCGACGATGCCGAGTACCGACGGCTGGTCGGTGACCCGGATCCGGCGCGGCACGCCAGCGATCTCGGTGGTGAACTCGGCGGCCGACGGATCCTCGTAGCTGCCGTGCACGAGCACCAGGCGGTGGCCAGTTGCGGAGGCAAGCTCGACGCCCAGCAGAGCCTCGATGATGCGGCGGTTGACGGCGGGTGGTGCTGCCATCAGGAGTCCGTCCCCCCAGCCCCCGCGCTGTCTCTGTCAACTGCGCGCCAACTAATCTCGATCTCCACACTGGGGTTGGCCGTAGCATAGTCACGGATCTCGGATTGCAGGTCGGCGATGATCCCCGCCAGCGCGGTTTCGATCTGGCTGGACTGCACTCGCAGGCGGGAGCGGGCCGGGCGACCGGGCCTGCCCGGTCCTGTTGTCTCGGGAGTTGCTCGCTCTTCGGGAATCGCCGGCTGTTGGGGCGCGGGCCGGACCGATGGCGTCACCCTGGCGAGCCGAGCCGCCTCGTTGATCAACGCCACTGCACGATCCCGCATCCCGCTCAGCACCGGCGCCAGCGGCAACGTGAACTCGTCGTTCGCCGCCGCCTGGGCAACCTCGGCCACCAACCGCTCGGCCTGGTCGCCGAGTGCGTCGCCACGCCCGGTAAAGCCGTGCACGGACTCCAGCAGCGTCCAGTCGGCCCGGTCTAGCGCGGTGAGCACGGCCGGAGCGGAGCAGATCGCCGTTCCCAGCACCTCGTCGGTGATCGGGTACGACGCACCGGCCAACACACGGACCAGCGATGTGGCGTCCGGTGTGCCGGACAGCCGGGCGAGCATGTCGGCTGCATACCACCCGGTCACCACCCTTGAGGGGTCCACCTGCTCGCGCAAACCGAGCGTCGTTCCGTGTTTGTCGAGCGATCGGCGTACGCCGTTGACCGGCGACTCCAGGTCGGTGACCTTGGCACGCACCTCGCCCGCCAGCCGGTTGACGTTGCGGGCGAGCAGCATGGCGGGAACGAGCACGCCGAAGAGCTTGCCCGCCCGCTTCCGCGCCGCGCTGAACTCCGTCTCACTGGGCAGCTCCTGGGCACGCAGTACGTAGCCGGTACCGATCCGTTCCAGCTCCGGCGCCTCTTGTACCGGCGATCCGTGGTACAACCAGGCCCGATCGGCGAGCATCGCATAGGTGGCGATGATCAGGCTGCTCACCGGCTTGTCCAGGCCGGTGTAACCGATTTCCGCGATCCACTCCCGGATGTCCTCGACGCGATAGTCGCCGTGTGCGCCGATCTGCACGGCGTACTGGTCGAGCCGTTGCCGCCAGGCAGTGCCCAGGTTGATCGGACCGTCGTGCACCTCGCCCAGTTCCAGCGGGTGCACGATGCGCCTGGCCAACGCGAGCTGGTGCTTGTCCACCACGACCCGCTTCTCACCGTCCTCCATGGCGCGGGTGATCCAGCCCAACACGGTCTTCAATTCTCCCGTGGTGACCGGTTTGCGGTTACCCGTTGGGTCGAAGTTCGGGTGCTTGGGGTATTTCATGTCGAACAGGCCATCGGCCAGGGCCAGCACGTTGTACTCGAAGCTGGCGCCGCCGAGCAGGGTGGGGCGGTGACCCCGGTACAACGACAGCAGGTGGCCGTCCGCGCCGACCCGCGAGCCGACGTTGGCATCCTCGGCTTGGGCGATGCCATAGAGCTGCCGCAACACGGCGGCCAGCTGCGAGGTCAGGTTGTCGCGTTGAGCCTGTAGCTGGTGGCGCACCCGGTTCCGGTCGTCGGTGGACAGGTGCGCAGCGTAGTCGTCAAGCCGGTCGCGTTCCAGCAGGTAGCGGATCTTGAGCAATCGGCCGAGCTGAGCGGCCTTCTGACGGGACAGGAAGTGCGGCAGCCAGACCACGGTTGCCGCCTCGACGTTGTCGCGAATCAGTGCGTGCACCCGCCCGGCGTCATCGCTGGGATGCTTGCCTGGAACGTCGAAGGGGTAGTCCAGGAGGAACCGGACGCGCCCTTCGACGCTGGGGCTGAACTGCGTATCCGGCAGGTCTTGGGAATCCCGCACATTGGTGAAGACGAACTCCGCGGTGCGGCGGGTGCCGCTCCACACGATTTCGCGTTCACAGACGAATTCGTCGGCGTCCTTGATCCCGAGCGCGCCCACAATTGGTCTTTGACCCAGATTCGACGAGCACCGAGGTTGTCCTGCTCGCCCACCGCATCCAGCAGCGGCTCGATGTCCAAATCGGACAGATGCAGGGTGAACACCGGATCCTCGTCACCATCTGAGCGGAGTTCACCGAACTCGGCCTGGAGCTCGCGCAGCCGGTTGACCACCATCGAGCCGGCCGCCACGGTGCGAGATCGAATGGAGCCGTGGTTCAACGCGGCGAGCCGCGTGCCTGTCAACCGCGTCAGCGCGGAGACATCAGGCGCCAGCGCCGCGAGCAGCAACGTCTTGACGAACCGGTCGTCGGCGCGGAACCGCTCGTCCTCGGCGCTGCCGTACTTTTCTAGCAGGTGGGCGCACACCCTGGTGTGAAAGCGATGGGCGGCCTCGGCCTCCTTGCGCAGCCGATCGGTGAACGCCTCGCCGGTTCCGTCGGCGAGCACATCCCACAGGTCGCCCAGGGGGATGATTTGACCGAGCCGCATGTCCCCGCGGCGGCGACGCAGCATCTCCTGCAGCAGCTTCAGACCGGTGCGCTCACGTTGCAACGCCCCGGACAGCGCGACCAGCACGTTGAGCAGCGCCGGGGATAGGGGATAGACGGCGCGGAAGTCCGCCCAGTTCGCGCCGGTGGCACCATGGGCGTCCAGCAGCACGTCCTTGATGGTCGGGCCCGCCGACTCGACTCCGGCGAAGGCCGCGTCGAGAGCTGCGCGAGCATCCGGCCGCGGCCTGAGGACCCGCTCCTTGATGATCGCAGGCAGATTGCGGTCTTCCAGGTTGACCGTGTCGAAGCGACCGGCCAGGTACCGGACCTGGGATTCCAGGTTCTTCACGTCGGCGCCCATGACGTCTTCGCCGACCAGTTGGGATAAGTCGCGCTGCCGGGAGATGAACGACACGATCGGCAATGCTCGATCGGCATCTCCGGACTCGATGAGCTTAACCAGCTTGCTGATCTCGTTGTTTACAAACTGCTGATCCGACATATGCGCCTGTAACCAGAGGATCAGTTCGTCGAGGAATAGGATCAGGCCGTCGTAGCCCAGCTTCTCGGCGTGCCGGCTGATTACCGACAGGCCGTTCTCCAACGGGATAAATGCGTCCTTGTCACCGCTTGCGCCCCGGATGTAAGCGGACATCGGTCCTGCGAGCAGCGCGGACACCAATCCGTCACGCAGCGGATCCCCGGCATGGGCGGTGAAGGCTCGGTCCAGTTCAGTTGAGGTCCAGCCGGAGACCGGTACGGCGTCGATGACATCCAGGTCGTCGACTTCGTCCTGGGTAGCGTCGAGATCAGATGTGCTGCTGGCGCCCAACCATTCGACGAATTTGGCGTCGTCGATCAGGAACTCCCGCTGGCGCCGAGCGTCGGCGAGCATCGCGTCAGCCCGGTAGACCGGTGGCGTGGGCGCGCCGGGGTGTAACCTGCGCACCGTGTTGACGTAGCCACCGAGAACCGCGGAGTCGAGATCGGTGGCGCCGACCAGGTGATAAGGCACCATCAGGAACTTGCGGCCGCGCAGCCAGCTATCGTGGTCAGCTATCACCGACTGCAAGCCGGGCTTGGCCCGCGCAGCCGGGTCGTTGTTCAGTATGGCGTGCAGCACGGTCAGGAAATGGCTCTTCCCGGACCCGAACGAGCCGTGCAGATAGGCGGCGTACGAGCTGCCGCCTCGTACGGCGGCTCGCACGATGCCGAGCGCTTTGCTGAACGCCTGACGCAGCTGATCGGTGACAACGTACTCCTCGACGCGCGCCTGAGTATCGCGGAAGCCGCCGGAGAGCTCGACCTTGAAGTCCCCGGCGTGCACCGACTCGGGGATGTCGATGACATCGCGGAGGAAGATCTCTCCTTCGCTCACTGCTGCTCGTCCTGTCCGGTCGTTGATTTACGGACGATCTTCGTCATCGCGCCCGCCCGCCGGCCTCGGGTGGCCGCTGTGGGGCGCCAATCGCGCACGTCCGCCACGGTCAGCTGGTGCTTGGCGCGCTGCTCGTCGAGGTACGCCTGGTATTCCTCGGCGGGGTTGCCGCCCCAGTCGGCGTCATATTCAGCATGCCACTGGTGCACCCAGGGCAGCAGTTCGAGTAGACCCGCCAACAGCGGGGTGATCTTCTCGGTGCCCCAGCCGACCTGCTCGGTGCGGTCATTGACCACATTGACCAGCGCCTGGGCCTGATCCTTATGGTCCCAGCCCGCCCAGCCGAGCAGGATCGTCGGGTCGGCGTCCGGGTTGGCGCCGGAGTAGGAGATGAACCGCTCCTTGGGCACATCCAGCTTCCCGCAGTGCGACCAGTAGGAGGTCTTGCGGAAGTCACCGGGCACGTACTTCGGCGGCACTGGAATGTCCAGCCGCTCGCCGGTGCGGTCCTCCTCGCGCTGCATTTCCCACACCTGTTCCCACTCCGCACGCTTGCGCAGGCCAGCGTCTTTGTAGCGCAACGCAGCGAGGTAGGGCACGTGCTCCTCGGCGGTAATCTCGACCAGCACCTGGGCCAGCGTAAGGTCCCGCTTGCCGAGATGGTCAGCGGCAAAGAGCCTGGCTACGGTCTGCATATCCGCATCGGTGCGAAACAGGTCTGCGAGTTGATTCACCGTCAGCGTGCGCGGATGTTGGATGCCGTCACGCAGCGCGAACCACAACTCGGGGTTTTCGCAGCGGTCCAGCAACCAGGTCCGCAGGGCTTCCTTCTCCCGTTTCTCCCACGTCTCGGCCGCCCAACGCCGCTTGCACTCCGGCCGCTCGATCAGCGCAATATCCCGCCGCTTCTCGATCACCTCAATCCGAGCATGAACAATCCGCTGATAATTCTCCGGCCAGCGCCCCGGAATCTCCGTTTCCGGCTTGAAATTATGATTGTGATGGATGAACCACGAAGTGTCAGTCTCGCCAGCATCCTGTTGTCGTGCCAATACGATCGCGAAAGCCCGCTCACCCGGCTTCAGCTCAGGCACGGCGCCAAGGTCGCCAGCGGTGAGCTGGGTGATCTCGGTCGTCGAAAGCAGATTGTAAGAGCCGTACACCTGCCAGTCCAACTCCTCCTGCAGCGCGACCATTCGCCCTCCGATGCGCTCATGCTCGGTATGTGCCGCGTCCAGGCTCGCCCGAGTCGGCACGGCCCTGGCACAGACAGCTGACGGCTCTCGGGTAGCAAGCCGCTGCGCATGCCCATCTAGCGCTCGGCTAAGGTCAAGCGGCAATCCGGCTGGCAGCGGAAATTCCTGGAGTTTCGTGCCAGTGAACTCGTACCGGTGTTCCCATGGTTCGTCTGCACCCGCCTGCTCGGCTCCCGGACGTCCTTTGTTGTGACTCACCTGCTTCAGCCAGAAGCATGCTGTTGATGAGTTGAGCACCCCCAGCAGCTCCAGATGGTCCTCCTCGTTCGCCCCCATCGGTAACTTGAGCATCGGCGCGGACTGCTTGAACACCTTCCCGCCCCGGTCCAGCACAAAGTGGTTGTGTGTAGCTACAAAAGCAAACACAATCGACCACCGGTGTGCCTTCTCATCCTTCGGAAGCTGATGCCATTCGTACCAGGGTCGGCCGTCGCTGAAGTAGGTGCCCTTAGTGAACGTCGCCCGGTTTCCCAGCTCAGTACGAAAAGGCCACAGACGCTTAGCATGGCCAGGAATCTTCCCGAAGTCGACAAGTTCACGAGACTCGTCGTACGGATGAAACGCGTTATTCCCAGACCACGCGCCCCAGTCTCGCACCTCATCGCCAATCACAAGCGGCTTATGGAAGGGGTCCTCGGTGTCAGCCCGGTCGAATATGCTGACTCGCGCAGTCATCGCATCGTCGGCTCCCATTACACCGTAGAAGCCGATTCGCACGAGTCGCTTTGTCAGCCGTGAACGAATAGTTGAATCAAGCAGATTAAAGAGGTCTCCTGCGCCGCCGCCACTAAGGGACCATGGGTGCGTAGCGAAACCGCCACGGTCTGCGTCCTCAACGCTGATCCACTCGGACTCGCTGCCGGGCTTGCTGATCTGCTCGACGATGGCGGACCAGACGAGCCCCCGTGATGGGTTCTCTGGCTGCGACGGCTCGCCACGCACACCGCGCACCGCGCGAATCCTCTGGGCCTGTCGCGCGGTTCGGTTGCGCCCAATCAGTATCGCGGTCGGCGTTCCATGGCCTGGGATATACGCTCCTGAGGTGTCGATGATGTGGGAAAGGTCGACGGTCGAGAAGAACTCCTCGATTAACTTCTTGCCGAACTCACGCTTCATGAAAGAGTTCGCGGTGATCTGCCCGACGAACCCGGCATCACGGGCAGAGCCGTTCGTGCGGATCGCCAGTCGGAACAGCCGTTGGGCGAAGGGAACCGAGAGTGCGTACTTGCCGAAGCAGGCTCTGTAAGCTCGGTAGTTTTCGTTCTCTTGTTTGTCCTTCACTGTGATGTAAGGCGGATTGCCGACTACCACATGGTACGACGACTGGCGTAACAGATCGCAGGAGTCGATGAATTCCTTGACATCCTCCGTACGGTAAGTGTGTGGATCGGGCTCCTTCAACTCGCCGTCACGGATCTCGGCTTGCAGCTGAACGGCGGGCGCACCACGGCCGTGTAACAGCGAGTCACCCACCGCGACGTTAAGGGGGAACACCGGCGCCCGGTCCAATCGGGTCTCCCCTGCTACCCGCATCGCGGCCACAAGCAACCGAAAGCGCGCGATAGATACCGCGAACGGGTTCTTGTCGCATCCGTGCACCGCCTCCAGCGAACTCCGAATCAGCTCCCAGTCATCCACGCCGGGCGCGGCATCCCGCCATTTGCGAAGCAATCGGTGGAAGATCCCGAGCAGGAAATGGCCAGACCCGCAGGCCGGGTCAATCGTGCGCAGGCCGTGGAAGGTTGTCCCGGCGTCGTCGCCCACACCGCCGATCTCGACAATCGGGTTTAGCCCGAACTCTTCGACTGCCGGCTCCAGGGGTCAGGTCGAGGATGAACTCCTCGACGAACTCCGGGGTCTGTAGCAGCGCGTAGGTCTTGCGTGCGTCCTCGCTCAGATCCTGATACAAGTCTCCGAGGAAGCGGGTGTCCCACAACTCGTCAGTGAAGTCGTACTTGATCTCCCCGTCGGCGCCACGCCGTCGCCAGAACGTCAATAGCGCGGTCGAGGCCTCGAAGGACGGTGTCAGCTCCCACAGCGGGTTGTGTCGCCGGTCGAACAGCCCAGCTGCCGTCGGGCCGGTCGAGGCCAGGTGGTCGAAGGCGGCGATCAGCCAGTCACGGTCGTTGAGCTGCGGGTGCTCCCGGAAGAAGGCGGCATGCCGTTCCTCCGCATCGGCCAGTCGCTCGCCGGGCCCGGCAAGAAACGGCCACTCGATCAGGCCGTTGTCCTCGGAGAACCGGACGAACGCGGTGGCCAGCACCCAGGCTGCGGCTGCCTGGGTGACCCGCCCATCACGCCACTCGCCATAGCCCACTGCGGTTCGCTTGGCTTCCCGTGCCTGGTCGTACTCGCCCCGCAGCGCACCCGCGAAGTCGTCAACTTCGTCGCTGCGCGCCCGCAGGTCTTCTTCGAGCGCGCTGACCTGCTTGCGCAGATCCTTCATGAGCTCCGGCAGCTCAGTTCCACGCGCGGCCACTGCCACCGTCCTTCCCCAACCTGCTCGGGTTGCTCACGCTGCCGTGCCTGGCTTGTCCCCGAGCTCGGCCAGGAACTTTCTGTCGAGGGCGACCCGCTCGGATTCACCAAGAACCTCGACAAGCTGACCGTCGAGCGTGGGGGTGTCCACCGCAGACTCCCCCGGGCACAGTAGCCACAACCCGTGCGGGACGTCCGGCGTTCGCCGTGCGGCGTTCTGCAGCCGGGTGAGCAACTCCTGTCCGCCTTGGTCGAAGTACCGAGCAAGTAGTCCGGCGTCATGTACGAACAGCACTGTGTCTCGGTCTGACGCCAAGCACAGCAGGCGGTGCTCGACTTGCGCCCAGACGGCCCGCAGGTAGGAGGCGAGGCCGCGGGAGACCTGGCCGGTCTCGGCGAATCGGGCGTCGATGGTGAGCACCTTGCCCCAGTCCTGGCCGCGCTGGGCAGTCAGTGCCCGAAACTCGGTGAGGAACTCACGGGTGAGATCCACCGGGAGTACCGAGTACGTGCGGGAGATTGCCCGCGCCGTTCCCGGCAGATGGTGGCCCCGCAACGTCAACGCCAGGAAGCCGCCCCGCTGCACCGCGGTGGCGAGCTTGTCAGCGATGACGGCATGCGGGTCGAGTCCCGCCACCACCATCCGTCCGTGCCCGCTCATCGCCGTGCTGGAGAACGTTGCCGACCGCCCGAGCTCCGGAGCCGGTGGCCGGAACTGCTTGGTGGCGGTGTCGTACTCCAGTGAGAAACCAGCAGTCTGCAGAGCCTCCTCGACCTGCACATGGGTCATCCGGTCGTCGATAGTCAGGTCGGGGAACCGGGCTCGCACCCTGGCCAACAGATCGTCCTTCGTGACACCGACGTCCCGCCGCACCCCGGCTGCGGCCTGCGAGATGCGCAGTGCACGGGTCAAGTCCAGCGCGCGGGGGTAGAGTTCCAGCCGCGGGGAGGCCGCAACCTGGTTCGAGACCGCCGCCGCCAGCGCGACGAGCCGGGTATCGGCCAGCGGGGCAAGGCCCTCCGGTGCCGGGACGGCTCGCAGGTCGCGCACCACGGCACCCCGGCCCGGTAACGGGTCTCGGCCGGCCAGTTCTTCGGCCTTGCGTCCCAGGGAGAATGCATAGTCGGCCAGCTCCGGGGCGCTGGGATCGTCAGTGCCGTGCAGCGACTCCAGGGCGACTAGCACCCGCTGGCCTCGCCGCAGCACTGCAAGACGCGGCTCGGTCTCGGCCATGGAGTTCTCGTACCCGTCCGGCCAGGTTTCCGCCTCGACGGCTGCGCGCACCACCGCCGACGCTTCGGCGATCGTGCGCTCCGCCGGATATTCGTCGGGGGCACCATGGCGCACCCGCAGGGCGGCGGCCAGCTCCTGCGCGGTCATCACCCGGCCTGCTGTGGCAACCATCTCGACCAGCTCGTCACGCACGTCGACGAGCCAGGCTGCGGCGGCCCACTCCTTGATCGCCGACTGGTGATGGCGAGACACGCTGGCCTGAGTTATCCCCAGCCGCTTGGCTATCCCGCCTTGAGTGAGCCACGGCGACGGCAGCTGGGCCCCGCCGCGCCCGCTGCCGCAGTCGGGCCGGGGGAGGCCCAAAGTCAGCCAGACCACGTCGCTCTTCTTCGAGCCCCTGGGCACGGACGACGGGTTGAGCCGCGCGGCCATATCGGTGACCCTCAGCCGGGCCACGACTTCCAAACCTGGTGATGCGGCTACGCCCGGCTCGAGGTGCGCAATGTGCTGCTCCGCCTTCGGCTGACGCAGTTTCGCTGTCCACTGCTTATGGCGCCGGTTGAGCTCCTTGCGGATCACCGCCCCTGCGCCTCGGGCCTTGGCGATCTCGTGCAGACGAACGTCCAGCAGCTCGCCGACCGTCGTCGCGCCGAAGGTGTGCGCCACTGATGCGGCACGCGGCGACAGCCCAGCGGCGTCCAGAAGGGTGTCGAGCTCGGCGGCATCCGCCGCCGCATCCCGCTTCCCCTCAAGGCCCTCCGTGTTCGCACCGATCGTCGCTGGTGTGGTGGCGGGGGCGGCGGCATCGGCCGCTCTGAACACCGCCCGCCAGGCGTCCTCCATCTGCCTGAAGGTGTCGAAGCGGTGGTCCACATCGCGGTTCAAGGCCCGCTGAAAGAACGCGGTCAAGCCTTCGCTCAGCGCAGGTTCGAACTGCTCGGCGGCGATCGTGGGTGTTTCGTCCCGGGTAGTGCGCGGGTCTGTGATGCCGTCTCCCCACACCGGGCGGGTGTTCGACCCCATCTCGTGCAGGGTGATCGCTGCCGCATAGCGCTCCGCGTGATCGTCGAACGCCGGCCGACGATCGGTGCCGAGGAAGGGATCCAGGTAGCTGCGGGTGCCCGCGGAGATGTCACGCTCAGAGATACCGGCAAGCGAGAAGTCGAACAGCATCAGCTGCCAGGACCGGTCGGCGCGTCTGAAGACGCCGAAATTGTCCGGTTTCAGGTCGCGATGCCGTACGCCCTTGGCCGCCAACTGATCCAGGGCAGTGAACAGATCGCTGCCGAAGCGCTCCAGCTCATGGTAGGTGAGCCTGCCGTTGGCTCGAAGCCGCGCTCCGAGCGATTCCGCACCGGCGTACTCCAGGTCAAGCACGGTCCGGCCGCCCAGCTCTCGCGGGCCGCCGAATAACCGCACCACCACGCCGCCACCGACTAGGGCCAGCGCCTTAGCTTCGGCCCGCAGCCGTGCCGCTCGCTGCTCGTCCAGCGCGACCTTGAGCACCCGGCGTTCCGGTCGGGGCTCACCCTCTTCGTCCTCCGCATTGCGCTCAACCAGCAGCGCGCGGGCCGTGGCGCCAGTGCCCAGGACCCGTTCCACGCACCACGGACCATCGACGTTCTGGCCGGGAATTGCGGTGAGCGGATCGACGCTTGGTGTGCCGGATTCGGGGGCAGCTGAGTCTTGTTCGACCAGATCGAGCTTGTCGAGGAACCGGTCCGCGGAATCGAGTCGATCGGCAACGTCAGCCCGGGTGGCCTGGAAGATCAGGTCGTCGAGAGCATCCGCGAGGCCGTCGACCACGGCGTATGGGTGCAGGCCGCCGTCGGTGGTCACGCGGTCGATCAGCGTGCTGCGCTGCACTGCCGGCGCTTGTCCGGTGAGGATCAGGTAGGCGACCGCGCCGAGGCCGAAGACATCGAGATCGACAGGGTCGGCATAGAGCGTGTCGGAATCAGGGGCGAGGTACACCTCGGCAGCGATCCCGATGTGCTCGCCGGTGAGCGAGCTGCCGCCGATCGAGGGCAGACTGGTGGTGTCGAAGTCACGGGCTGCTGTCTGCCAGTCGGTGATCCGCAGCACCGGAGCCGAGCCGTCGTCCTTGGCCGAGACGTATACCGAGCGGGCAGCCAGTGCGCGGTGGTAAAGCGAACGATTGTGCGCGTAGCGAAGCGCTTCGGCGAGTTGGCGCACCATGTCAAGTCGGATCTCAGGCGTCAACCGTTCACCGTGGACCGCAAGAAAGGCGTCCAGTCGTAGATCGGAATGCTTGTGATGGAACAGAATCGCCGGGCCGCCTTGGTGTTCCCGGATCTGCACTGCTTGGGCGATGCCGCGGTGGGTGATGCCCTGCAGCACCTGGTACTCGCGCTGCGCTGCCCGGGTGACCGAATGCTTGGCCTCCTCGGTGGCCTGCTGGGCAGTGAGGTAAATCCGTACCCGACCTTCCTCACGCACGATGCCCTTGCGCTCGGCAAGCCGATCTTCCCAGGTCGGACCAGCGTCCAGCGGCTCCGGTTGGAGTATCCAGTCGTCGCCGAACCGCAGATGCGCCGTCGAGGCCCGAATACCGATCTTCGCCATCAGTTTCGGCAGCACATGCTGTGAGAATTCCGGGGTGATTCGCTGGGATTCCCGTTGCGGCGGCCCGGCCAGCAGGTCCCGCCAAATCCACGCCAGTCTGCTGGCGACATCGTCCCTGCCGTATACCCGAGTCTGCTGGACCTCGTCCAGCTCCGAGCTCAGATTCGGGGCTGAGAGGAAAATCGCCGGCTCTACGCGTGGGATGCGATCGCTGACGCCCAACTGGTTGGCTGCCCACTGCAGGCGGTTCTTCAGCTCCTTGGACTTCAAGTCAGTCAGGTGTAATGGGTTGCGCAGCGTCCGAACTCGACGGCTTTCCGGCTCGCGGAAACTCCAAGTCTCGCCATTGTTTACCACGTGACCTGGATGCCCCTTGAGCTCTACCAGGTACAAGCCACCAGGCACTGCGATGAACACGTCACATTCGTTGATCCGGCCGGACGCGGCGGTGAAGGAGAAGGTCGCCCATGCCCGGTAGGGCTCAGCCTTGGGCATCAAGCTCTTGATGTGGTCCAGCCCATCTTGCTCCCAGGCATACTCGGACGGGCGCTCCTGAAACCAACGCTTCTGCGCAGGCGGCGGGCCAGGCTGGGGCACCCTGGTCCTGCGAGCTTGCGCCACGGTGCACCCTCCCGGCTATCTGATCGGCTCAGGCTTGGCGGCGACCCCTACCGGTATCCCTATCGACTAGGCCGCCGTTACAGCTGGCCATGCCGCCGTCGACATGCCGTCGTCGGCTGGTCAACCTGATGACGGGTGCGCTCGTCGGTGAAGGTAACACTGACGCAAGACGATCGCTGAGACCGCCCAGATGGACACAGAGCTGACCCTGATCACTGCTCAGAGGAGATCGTCACCTTCGACACCACCGACGTATCGGCTTCTCGATTCCGCATACGCTGCTGGCCGTGGCAGAGCAGCGCGGTGGGTGGCAGACGTTCGGCGAGAAGACGATCTACGACAACCGGTGGGTACGGCTGGGATTGGTCGACGTCGGGGCGCCCAACGGTGCGCGGTGGGATTACCACGTCGTGCACCTGGGGCGCATCGCGATCGCGCTCATTGTGGACGATCAGGATCGGGCATTGATGTTGTGGCGATACCGGTTCGTCACAGATCAGTGGGGGTATGAGCTGCTCGGCGGTCTTGTGGATTCGGGCGAGGACGCGGGGGGCACTGCGGCGCGGGAGACGGAGGAGGAGAGCGGGTGGCGTCCGATTGGTGAGCCGGAGCATCTGGTGAGCTTCGAGCCACTGCCCGGGCAGGTCACGGCGCCGGTCGACGTCTTCTTGTGGCGTGGTGCTGAGCGGATCGGGGAGCCGACCGACACCGAGGAAGCTGGCCGGGTGGAGGGGGTATCGGTATCGCGGGTGAGGGAGCTCGCGCAGCGCGGGGAGCTACTGGGGTCGGGGACCCTGGTCGCGCTGCTGTACTACCTGGCCTCCCGTGGCAGTGCCACCGCTGCCGGGTAGCACGAGCCGGCTCAACCGCCGCTGTTGCCGGTCGGATTTGAGCTGCCCCGCAAGCAGGCGAGCTTGCCTGGCGTGGGCGAGGGCTGCATCGCGATCGCCGGCAGCGGCGTGGGCGTAGGCGAGGTCAACAAGAAGACCTGTTCGTGCCCGGACAAAGTCTCCGGGGAGGCGAGCGAGGGCGTCGGTGAGTTGGTCGATGGCGTCGGGCGCGCCGACGCGGGCGAGTGCGTTGCCGCGCCAGCGGTCGAGGTGGGAGTCGCCGAGGAACAGGAACGGCAGCGCGGGGTCTACAGGATCGGTGGGCAGCAGGCTGGAAGCGGTGTCGAAGGCTCGCCGCGCGTCGTCCGCGTGACCGGCGGCGGCGAGTGTTTCGCCGTGCGCGGCGGCTAGCCAGGCCCCGAGCAGGGGGGTGGCGGTGCCGTTGGCGATGGTGCGGGCGTGGGCGAGTTGGTCGACGGCGGCGGTGGTTTCGTCGAGGTCGATGAGCACGAAGGCTTGCTCGGTGGTGGCGTGGGCAAGCAGTGCGGACGATTCCGCTTCGCGGGCGGCGGCTTTGGCGCATTCGTAGTGGGTCCACGCTTGGCCGAGCGCGGCGCGGTCGAGTGCTTGCCATCCGGCGAGCGTGGATGCCTCCACCAATACCGCAGCCAGCGCGGGCCGCTGCGGCCCGGCCCGGTAGCTGAGTAGTTGGTGCACCTGGTCGATCTGGGTGCGGAGCTGGTCGAGTTGGGTGAGGGCGCCGAAGCGCCGGTCGACGTGGCGGGCGTGGTCGACCTGGTGGCGGAAGACGTCGACGATCTCGGGGTCGACGGTGCGGGCCATGGCGAGCCGGGATCGTAGCTCGGCTGCTTCAGGGTCTTCTTCCGGTTCGTCGGGGAAGCCGAGCTCAGCGTTGGTACGGCCGTAGATCTCGCGGAAGAGCCGCCGGTAGATCTCGCTGGGTTGCTCTTTCCCGTTCTCCCATCGCGACAGCTTGGTCTTCATGCTCGCCCGGTTCGCGATCGGCAGGTTCAGCGCGGCGGCGCGCCGGGTAACGAGGTCGATCACCTGGGCTGCGGTGTAGCCCAGGTGTCTGCGTACGGTTTGCAGCGACGTCATCATGGCCCGCTCCGCCGCCGAATAAATCGGTCCTGAGCTGCCCGGTTAATGGTGGTTAATGGTCCGGCTGTTAACTGGCGCCAATTACGAAGCAGCCCCCATTGGGCGTTTTCTAGTGCCATGCAAGGAATCACCCACACCACAAGGGGCCGGTTACCGGCTGGCCTACCCATCGCGGGCCGCCAAGTCATCAAGGCGCCGCTCGATGGCGGCGAGGCGACGGTCGATCGAGGTCAGCCGGGACGTGACGGGATCAACCGGCGAAGTCGCCGACTGGCCGCGATCGGGCGGAGTGCCACCGCGCAGCACGGCGTCGAGATGCTCGGGATGCCAACCCAGCGCGACGGACAGCGCTTCCAGCGTCCGGGCATTACGACGGCGCTGAGCGGTGTTGCGATGCAACTCGCGCACGATGGCCACCGATACCTGAGACCGCTCAGCCAACTCGCGCTGCCGCCAATTGAGCTCGGCAAGCCTCGCATCGATCGCTCTCGCGACCGCCGCCCAGTCCTGTGCCACCTATTCCTCCGCGCTCCGCCCTGAGCGCCGAAGAGTATCGCCGGCCGCCGTTTCGGCATTCCGCACGCCATCAAGCACTGAAATCAGTTCAATAAGCCGATGACATCATGCTTTCAATGGGAGTTCAGTTATGGACAGCAACAACAAGGGCGCCGAGAGTCCGGCGTTCTACACCGTCCCGGAGGCCGCCCGGGTCCTGCGGGTGACCCCGGCGACGATCTACCGCGCCATCCGCGACGACGCGTTTCCAGCCGTGCGGATCCGCACCCGCTACGTGATCCCGGCGGCGGCCGTGGAGCGACTGGCAGCCGAGGCCGCTGAGTCCGGTGGGTGCGTAGACGTGGCGCAGATGGCCGCGCAGCGGCGCACTGCTCGCGAGGTGGCCCGCGTGAGTGGAGGTGCGTCGTGGTGAACCCCGACGACGATGCCCTGGACTACGAGGCCATGGCCGCCGGGCTCGACCGGTGGCGCCAGGTCC
>JBBPZY010000076.1:0-15035 GCA_038276315.1 Mycobacteriales bacterium | reverse complement strand
GACGGTGCCCACCGACGACCGCAACTTGGCGTGGCGCGCGGTCCTGCTGCTCGCCGAGCGCGTCGGACGACGGCCTACGGTGCGGGTGGTCCTGCGCAAAGCAATCCCGGTAGCCGGCGGCATGGCCGGCGGCAGCGCCGACGCGGCGGGCACTCTGGTCGCCCTGGCCGGACTGTGGCGCCTGGATATCAGTCGCGAAGAGCTGACCGTACTGGCCGCTGACCTGGGTAGCGATGTGCCATTCGCGTTGTGCGGCGGCACCGCGATGGGCACCGGGCGCGGTGAGTCCCTGGTGCCGGTGCTGGCGCGGCACACGTTTCATTGGGTGATCGCGCTGGATCACCGCGGCCTGTCCACACCGGAGGTGTACCGGGAGTTGGACCGGCTGCGCCACGGTGCTGCTCCCCAGTCGCTACAGCGGCTCGGCGACGTCGAGTCGTTGCTGGAGGCGCTGGCGTCGGCGGACCCTCGGCGGCTGGCATTGCTGCTCGGAAACGATCTGCAGGCCGCTGCGGTGTCACTGCGCCCCGCGCTGCGCCGCACGCTGCGTGCCGGGGTCGACGCCGGGGCGTTGGCCGGGATCGTCTCGGGATCGGGGCCGAGCTGTGCGTTCTTGTGCACCGACGGCGATGCCGCGGTCCGGGTCGCCGCCGAGCTGGCCGGAGCCGGCGTGTGCCGCACCGTCCGGGTAGCCAGCGGCCCGGTGCCCGGTGCCCGGATCGTGGAGGATTCCCGCCCAGTGCCGCCCCACGAACCCCTGGCTCACGCCTAATGACCAACCTGGTCAATCTCGAGGCTGTCTCGAAGTCCTACGGGATCCGTCCGTTGTTATCCGATGTGTCGCTCGGCGTCGACGAGGGCGATCGGATCGGCGTCGTGGGACTCAACGGCGGTGGTAAGACCACGTTGCTCGAGGTGCTTGCTGGGCTCGAGGCGCCGGACACCGGTCGGGTCAGCCAGAACAGGGGCCTGCGCACCGCGGTGCTCACCCAGCGGATCGAACTCCCCGAGCACGCCACCGTGCGCCACGCGGTATTGGATTCGCTGGGCGTCACCGCTGAGTATGAGTGGGCCGCCGACACCCGAGTGCGCGGGATCCTTGACGGCCTGGGGATCACGGCACTGGGACTGGACCGGGCAGTGGCCGGACTCTCCGGTGGGGAACGGCGCCGGGTGGCGCTGGCCGCCGCGCTGGTGCCCGAGCTCGACCTGGTGATGCTCGACGAGCCGACCAACCACCTCGACGTCGAGGGGGTGCGGTGGCTCGCCGAGCATCTGCTGGCGCGACGCTGCGCGGTGGTGGTGGTGACCCACGATCGGTGGTTCCTCGATACCGTATGCACGCATACCTGGGAGGTCACCGAGGGTCGGGTGGACGGCTACGACGGCGGCTATGCGGACTGGGTCTACGCCCGGGCCGAGCGACTCCGACTAGCTGGCGCGGCGGAGGATCGCCGGCGCAATCTGGCCCGCAAAGAGCTCGCGTGGCTGCGCCGTGGGCCGCCGGCGCGCAGCTCCAAACCGCGCTACCGCATCGAGGCCGCCGAGGCGCTCATCGCTGATGTCCCGCCGCCGCGGGACAACGTCGAGCTGCTCGCTTTCGCCCGGCGCCGGCTGGGTCGCACCGTGCTGGAGCTCGAGGACGTCACCGTGACGATCGCCGGTCGGCGGTTGCTGGACGCCGAGACGTGGCGAATCGGCCCGGGGGAGCGCATCGGACTGGTCGGAATCAACGGTTCGGGTAAGACGACGTTGCTGCGGCTGCTCGCGGGGGAGCTGGAGCCGGACGCCGGTCGCCGCGTGCAGGGCCAGACGGTGTTCCTGGCGCACTTACACCAGGAGCTGGAGGATCTCCCCGAATCGCTGCGAGTGCTGGAGGCGGTGGAAGAGGTCGCCTCCCGCATCACGTTGGGTCCCCGGGAGTTGTCCGCTTCGCAGCTGGCCGAACGGCTCGGGTTTCCCCCGTCGCGGCAGTGGACGGCGGTGGCGGATCTGTCCGGCGGGGAGCGGCGGCGGCTGCAGCTGACCCGGCTGTTGATGGCTGAGCCCAACGTGTTGCTGCTCGACGAGCCCACCAACGATCTGGATATCGACACGTTGCAGCAGCTGGAGGATCTGCTTGACGGCTGGCCGGGCTCGTTGGTCGTCGTGTCGCACGACCGCTACTTCGTCGATCGAGTGTGTGACACCGTCGTGGCGTTACTCGGTGATGGACGGATCACCCACCTGCCTGGCGGCATCGAGGAATACCTAGCCCGGCGCGATAGCCTCCCGGCCGATCTCCCAGGTTCTACTGTGGCGGCTTCTTCTGGGGCGGCACCGAAGGAAGCCGCGCAGCTGCGGGCCGCCCGCAAGGAACTGGCTCGGCTGGAACGTCAGTTGGAGCGCTTGTCCGGGCGGGAAGCGCAACTCCAGCAGCGGATCACCCAGCAGGCCGCCGACCCTGCGGCGTTCCGGGAGCTCGATGATGAACTGCGGGTGGTCCTCGCTGCGAAGAACGATCTGGAGACGCGCTGGCTGGAAGTCGCCGACGCCGCCGGTTGACCGCCATCGGGTGCGGGTTCGCCCAGCACAGCCGTAAGGTGGCCGGTTGTGAGCAGGTTCCTCGACACTCTGGTGGCACACTGCGTGCCGGATTCACCGACCCGGTCGGACCGCGGCATGACCACCGGGGAGCCCACCCAGCCGCGCCGTGTCACCTGGACGCAAGTCCACCACAAGGCGCTATGCGCCGCCGGGTACTTGGTGGGCACTGCTGCACCCGGTGCGCAACACGGTGACGCGGTGGCGGTGCTGGCCGGCGACCCCGCGCTGATCGCTCCCGCGGTGCAGGGCGTCTGGCTGGCCGGTGGCAGCGTGACCATGCTGCACCAACCCACCCATCGGGCCGATCTGGCGAGTTGGGCAGCGGACACCATCAGGGTGCTCAGCATGATCGATGCCAAGCTGGTACTGCTCGGGCCGCCCTTCGACCAGCTCGCCCCGCTGCTGGATCAGCGCGGGATCAGCTACCTGATGCTCGCCGACCTCGATGATCCGGCCGTTGAACCGCTCAGCGGGCCGGTACCGGTGGGCGAGGACGACACTGCGCTGCTGCAGCTCACCTCTGGCTCCAGCGCCGAACCCAAGGCCGTCCGGATCACCCACGGCAACCTTTACGCCAACATGACCGCGATGGTGCAAGCTGGGGCACTCGACCCGGTCAATGACGTGATGGTCTCCTGGCTGCCGCTGTTCCACGACATGGGGATGGTCGGGCTGCTCACCGTCCCGATGGCACTGGGGCTGGAGCTGGTCAAGGTGACCCCGACGGATTTCATGTCCCGCCCGTTGCTGTGGGCCGAGCTGATCAGCAAGTACCGCGGCACGATCACCGCTTCGCCGAACTTCGGCTACGCCCTGCTGGCTCGGCGGCTGGCCAACACCGACGAGCATTACGACCTGTCCAGCCTGCGTTTCGCACTCAACGGTGCCGAACCCATCGAACCGGCGGCGGTACGGGCTTTCACCAGCGCGGGAGCGCGGTTCGGGCTGTCGGAAACCTGCATGGTGTGTGCCTACGGGATGGCCGAGGCCACTCTCGCGGTCTCGTTCGCCCCGCTGGGGATCGGCATGCAGGTGGACACCGTGGACGCCGACGCTCTGGAGACCGGGCGCCACGCCGTCGTAGCCGGGCCATCGGACCCGGACGTCCGGACCGTCCCCCGGTTGGGACCGCCGATGCCCGGGATGGAGGTGCAGGTGGTCGCCGACGACGGTCGCCCGCTCGGCCAGCGCGAGGTCGGCCGGCTCCAACTTCGCGGCGAGTCGGTGACCCGCCAGTACCTGACCACGGCCGGGTCTCTACCCACCCAGGATCCCGACGGGTGGCTGGACACCGGCGACGAGGGCTACCTCATCGAGGGCGAGGTGGTGGTCTGCGGGCGGCGCAAGGACGTCATCATCATGGGCGGGCGCAACATCTATCCCCTCGACATCGAGCGCGCCGCTGGGCTAGTCGACGGGGTCCGGCCGGGCAACGTGGCGGCCGTGCGAATGGACGCCGGCGCCCGGCGGGAGTCGTTCGCGGTGGCCGTTGAGTCCAAACAGGCCGGCGACGCCGACGCGGAGCGAATCCTGCGCAAGGAGGTCACCTCGCGGGTGCTCGATGCAATAGGCTTGCGACCCGCCGCCGTGGTGGTGCTCCCGCCGGCCGCCTTACCCAAGACACCGTCGGGAAAGTTGCGCCGCGCCGCGGTCCGCGACCGCATCGCCGACTACCTGCCCTGACATCGATCGTGTGGTCGCGCTACTCCTTGGAAGTGTCATCCTGATTCCCCGTGGCAGTGAGCAAGCGAACTGCTAGCATTATGCGACATGAGAACGCTGTACCTGCGCAACGTGCCGGACGACGTCGTTGAGCGCTTGGAGCGGCTCGCCGCCCGTGACTCGACATCGGTGGCTGCGGTAGCGGTGAGAGAGCTTGCTGAGGTGTCGCGTAGAGCCGACAATCCCGCGCTGCTCGGTGCACTGCCCGACCTCGGGGTGGCTGTCACGACAGTCCTCGACGACGTGGACGCCGGACGAGCCGAGAGGTGATCGTGATCGATGCCTCGGCGGCTCTTTCGGCGCTGCTCAACGCCGGCGCCGCACGCGATGCTCTGGGTAGCGAGCAGTTGCACGCTCCGCACCTCATCGATCCTGAAGTCGCCAGTGGCCTGCGTCGCCGGGTCGCTGCACAGAAACTGGGCGGCGATGCGGGCTGGACGGCGTTGGACACCTGGCGACATCTGGGGGTGCTGCGCTATCCCATGTTCGCCCTTCTCGATCGAGTTTGGGAACTCCGCGACAACCTGTCGGCCTACGATGCTTCCTACGTCGCGCTCGCTGAGCTCCTGGGATGTAGCCTGCTGACCGCCGACGCGCGACTCAGCCGCGCGCCTGGTACGCGTTGTTTGATCACAGTCGTACCCCGCTGACGTCGAACTCGGCGGCAGTAGGGTTCGTGCCACCGACTCAAAGATTTGCGGGACGCTTTAGTGCACCTGGTTCTGGGTGGCGGCCAGACCCTGGGTGAGTAGCTGCTCGACGGCGTCGGCGCAGCGGTCCACCAGCAGGTCAAGTTCACGGCGTTGCACGGCGGAGAAGTCGCGGAGCACGAAGTCAGCCGGGTCCATCCGGCCCGGCGGCCGACCGATACCGAAACGTACCCGCAGGTAATCCCCGCTTCCCAGACAAGCGGAGATCGACCGAAGCCCGTTGTGGCCACCCTCGCCGCCGCCCCGCTTGAGCTTCAGCACGCCGTAGTCGAGGTCCAGGTCGTCGTGGATGACCACCACGTCGGTCGGCGGGATCTTGTAGTACCGCGCCGTCGCCGCGACGGGCGGCCCGGAGATATTCATGAAGGAGCGCGGGCGCGCCAGCAGTACCCGGCGCCCGGCCAGCCGCGTTTCCAGCACGTCAGCCCCAGCCTTGTGCAAGCTGTAACGCCCACCTACGCGATGGGCCAGCTCGTCGAGCACCATGAATCCGACATTGTGCCGGTTGCCGGCGTAGCCGGAACCCGGATTGCCCAGACCCACAATCAGCGCGAGTTCCCCGGCGACCCGGTCGGTGCTGGCCTCAACGGTCACGGCGTGGTCGAAGGCCCCCGTCAGGCCGGCTCGTCCGCAGTCCCAGTTCCGGCCGGCACCGCTTCTTCACCGGTGGTCTCGGTTTCGAGGTCTGCGGTGGTCGGGGCCGCGACGATGTTGACCACGAGGTACTCCGGGTCGGTGCGCAGCTCCACCCCCGGCGGCAGCGGGACCTCGTTGGCCAGTATCCGGGTACCGATTGCGGCGCCCTCAACGGAGACCTCGATCTCGTCGGGGATCGACATCGCATCCGCCTCGACCTGCAGGCTCACCAGCTCCTGAGTGACCAGCGTGTCCGGGGCGGCGTTGCCGGTGACGACGAGGTAGACGTCAACCACCACCTTCTCGCCGCGCCGGATGATCAGCAAGTCGACGTGTTCGATGTGGCGCCGGATCGGGTGCACGGTGACGGTCTTGGTCAGCGCGAGTTGCGGCTGGCCGTCCAGGTCGATGCTGAGCACGGCGTTGCTGCCCTGCTCGCGCATCACCCTGGCGAACTCCAGCGCGGGCAGCGCCACGTGCTGCGGGTCGCTGCCGTGCCCGTAGAGCACCGCGGGGATCTTGCCGGCGCGTCGGGTGCGGCGGGCGGCGCCTTTGCCGAACTCGGTGCGCGGCTCAGCGGCCAGACGGACCTCGGACACGGTTGGACTCCTTAGCAGCTTCGAGGCGTGGGCGAGATCGAAGTCGGTGGGTCGGCGGCGGCTGCCTCGTGATCGCTGAGCTGGCGCGCGAAGCTGCACGCCGCGTCGATCACGAAGAGCGTCAGGCTCTCCCTCGCCGGGGCAACGCGTCGAGTATAGGCGGGGCGCGTGCACCGGGTCGCCACCAGGGTGCTGTCAGGCGATGCCGTCGAACAGGCTCGTCACCGAGCCGTCGTCGAAGACCGCGTGGATCGCCTGGGCCAGCAGCGGCGCGATGGACAGCACCGTCATCCCGGGGAAGCGTTTGTGGTCCGGGATGGGCAAGGTGTTGGTGAAGATGACCTCGCGGGCGCCGCAGGTGGACAGCCGCTGGCTAGCGGGCTCCGACAGCACCCCGTGGGTAGCGGCGACGACCACGTCGGTCGCGCCGCCGTCGAGCAGCGCCCGCACGGCGCCGGCCACCGTGCCACCGGTGTCGATCATGTCGTCTATCACCACGCAGAGCCGACCCTCGATGTCGCCGACCACCCGGTTGGCGATCGCTTTGTTGGGTTCGCGGGGGTTGCGGGTCTTGTGGATGAACGCCAGCGGCGTGCCGCCGAGTGTCTCGGCCCACCGCTCAGCCAACCGCACCCGGCCGGAGTCCGGCGACACCACGGCCACCTCACGTCCGGCGTAGGTGGTCTTGATGTGATCGGCGAGCAACGGCAAGGCGAACAGATGGTCCACCGGCCCGTCGAAGAAGCCTTGGATCTGCGAGGTGTGCAGGTCCACCGTCATGATCCGGTTCGCGCCGGCGACCTTGAACATGTCGGCGATGAGCCGGGCGGAGATGGGCTCGCGGCCGCGGTGTTTCTTGTCCTGACGGCTGTAGCCCCAGAACGGCATCACGACGGTGATCCGCTTGGCCGACGCGCGCTTGAGCGCATCGACCATGATCAGCTGTTCCATGATGGAGTCGTTGATCGGGGCGGCGTGCGCCTGCACCACGAAGGCGTCGCAGCCGCGGACCGACTCCTCGAACCTGACGAAGATCTCCCCGTTGGCGAAGGCGTAGGCCGACTGCGGGGTGACCGCGATGTCGAGGTACTTGGCCACCTCCTCGGCCAGTTCGGGGTGGTAGCGCCCGGAGAGGAGCATCAAGCTCTTCTTCGGGATCGCCGACATCGTGGAAAGGGTCATGCTCACTCCTGCCGCGTCTGGTCACCGTAAGTCCGGTCGGACGGTTGCGCATGCTGGGCCAGTTTCGCTGCATCTGCGGCCGGCGTTCCCGGGCGCTGCCGGCTGACCCATCCTTCGACATTGCGCTGACGCCCACGGGCTACGGCCAGCGCCCCTGGCGGAACGTCCTGCGTGATCACCGAACCGGCTGCGGTGTAGGCACCGTCTCCGATGGTCACCGGGGCCACGAACATATTGTCAGCTCCGGTCCGCGCGTGCGCTCCCACGGTGCTGTGGTGCTTGGCCACCCCGTCGTAGTTGACGAACACGGTGGCCGCGCCGATGTTGCTGCCCTCGCCGATCGTCGCGTCCCCGACATAGCTCAGGTGCGGCACTCTCGCGCCAGCGCCCAGCTCGGCGTTCTTGGTCTCCACGAAGGTGCCGACCTTGGCCCGCTCGCCGATCCGGCTGCCCGGCCGTAGATAGGCGAACGGACCGATCTGCGCTCCATCGGCCACCACCGCACCGATGGCGTGACTGCGAACCACGGTGGTGCCCGCGCCGATGGTGCACGCGGACAGGGTCGAGTCCGGTCCGATCGTAGCGCCGCGACCCACCATGGTCCCGGCCTGCAGCTGCACCCCCGGATGCAGCACGACGTCCGGGGCGAGCGCGACGTCGGCGTCCAGCCACACCGTGGCCGGATCGATGACGCTGACACCGGCTCGCATCCAGTGTTCCAGCAGCCGCCGGTTGTACTCCGCACCCAGGGCGGCCAGCTGCACCCGATCATTGACTCCGGCCACCAACCACGGGTCCGCGCACTGGTCCGCGCCGACCGCCTGTCCGCCGGCGCGGACCAGGCCCAACACATCAGTGAGATACAGCTCGCCCTGGCTGTTGGCGGGGGCTAGCTGACCCAGCGCATCGCGCAGCACCTCAGCGTCGAAGGCGAACACGCCGGAGTTGATCTCGCAGATGGCGCGTTGCGCCGCGCTGGCGTCCCGGTGCTCGACGATGCCGGTGACTGCACCCGAGCCGTCGCGCAGCACCCGCCCGTAGCCGGTCGGGTCTGCCACCACCGCGGACAGGACGGTCACCGCGTGCCCGGCGCGGTGGTGCGCGGCGAGCAACCCGGCCAGCGTGGCGGTGTCCAGCAACGGCACGTCCCCGTAACTGACCAGCACCGTCCCGGACAGCCCGGCGGGCAGGACGTCCAGCGCAGTAGTGACCGCGTGGCCGGTGCCGAGCTGTTGGGCTTGCACGGCGGTGCGCACTTCGCGTCCCAGTGCGGCTGCCAACGCCTGCAGGTGGGCCGTCACCGCGTCTCGACCGTGGCCGATGACCACGACCAGGTGCTCGGGCGCCAAGCCGGCGGTCGCCCGCACCGCGTGCTCCAGCAGTGATCGCCCGGCCAGCGGGTGCAGCACCTTGGGGATCGCCGAGCGCATCCGGGTGCCTTCGCCGGCGGCCAGCACGATCGCCGTCGTGAGGCTCCCGTCTGGGAGCATCGGCCCGTCCTTTCCCGATCCGGGTGCAGCTTGGATAGGCCGGATCCTACGGGGATAGGAGGCGCGGTGAGCTAACACCGCCGCATTCGTTGTTCACCTGATAGCCATCCTGTGGATTTTGTCCGCTTATCCAGCCGACCCCGGCCGGCGAACGTGATCGCTGTGCGCCGGCGACTCCGCAGACCAGCGCTCCGCCGCCAGGATTCGAACCTGGACCATCGGAACCAAAATCCGAAGTGCTGCCTTTACACTACGGCGGACGAGCGGGCCACCAAGCCCGCGGGCACATCGTGACACGAGCGCTCCGCTGGCATCATCTCAGCCCTCCCAGCGCTCTGATGACAGACTCTGATAGCCCGAGTCGCTGAGGCCCCCGAACTAAACAGCAGCGCTGTAGGACGGCGCCTCGACTGCTCTGTTGTTGAGCTCGGGACACTGAGAGCTGTGCAACGGAGCGGGTTCGGGGATATGAGCCATCGTGCCTAGTGTCGACACGCTAGACACGCCCAGCACTATGTGGCGTGTCGTGACGCGCTCCGGTGGATAATCTAGGGTGCAGGCTAGGTGTGCCGTGAGGGTCACCTGTGGTTTCACCATGGGTGTGAGCATGAATGGCAGCCCTGGCGTGGCGGCCGTCCGCGCCTGTCGACATGAGGAGCACCGGCCGATGACGTTGACCGCCGACGCCGACCAGCAGCGTACCGGGCCCGAGCCGAGTCTTTCGGGGCAGCGAACGTGGGGACCCCAGGTTTTGGTGTACCTCTTCGTGCTCGCCCCCATGCTGGCTTTGGTGGTCGCGGTGCCGGTCGCCTGGGGCTGGGGGCTGGGCTGGGTGGACGTCGTAATGTTCGTGGTCAGCTACTTCATCAGCCTGCTCGGCGTGACTGTCGGGTACCACCGGTACTTCACCCATGGCGCGTTCAAGGCGAAGCGGTGGTTGCGGGTGGGTCTGGCGGTGATGGGCAGTACCGCCATGCAGGGGCCGCTGCTGCATTGGGTCGCCGACCACCGACGCCATCATGCCTTCTCCGACAAGGAGGGCGATCCGCATTCGCCGTGGCTGTTCGGTACCTCCCCGATGGGGGTGGCAAAGGGCTTCTGGCATGCCCACATGGGCTGGCTGTTCAACCGTGACCTGTCCAACCCGCGCCGGTTCGTCCCAGATCTGCTGGCCGACCCCACCATGGTGCGGGTGAGCAAGCTGTTCTGGCTGTGGACCGGGATTTGGCTCGTGCTGCCGGGAGTCATCGGCGGGCTGGTGACCTGGTCCTGGTGGGCCGTGCTGACGGGGCTGTTCTGGGCTGGCCTGGTGCGCGTGTCGTTCCTGCATCACGTCACCTGGGCGGTGAACTCGGTCTGCCACATGATCGGCAAGCGGCCGTTCGACTCCCGTGACAAGGCCGCGAACTTTTGGCCGATGGCGATCCTTTCCGCCGGGGAGTCCTGGCACAACCTGCACCATGCCGATCCGACGTCAGCGCGGCACGGCGTGCTCCGTGGGCAGATCGACATCTCGGCCCGAGTGATCTGGTTGTTCGAGAAGCTCGGCTGGGTCTGGAACGTCCGCTGGCCGACGCCGCAGCGGCTGGCGAAGCTTGCGGCGAGGGCTTAGCCGGCTACCGGAACAGCGGTGACTCCGCTGCGTAATCATTCTGTGACTATCAGCATTCAACACGCTGTGGCACGTGGTTGGACCATTCGGGTGAACGTTGCAGGTGTTACAGTAACCGAGTAACGCCTAGCAGTGGTCAATAGATATACGCAGTGTGGGAGGGGGCGAACCCACTGTACGAGAGGGTGAGTACGGCACGCAGGGACCCGTGGGGGCCCGTAGGCGTGTTCACTTCCGTACGAGTTGCAGAACATTCAGTTGTCGGCAGACATCTCGAGTCACGGCAGGGGGCCCGTCTCGATGAAGTTCGTTGCAAGTACCGCCCAACCGGCCGCACACCTAGCTGGCGGCGAACCGGGAGGTCTCACGACCTTCGGTCCCGATGTTCGCGTCGCTGTGGTGGGCTATGGCTACTGGGGCTCCAAGCACATGCGAGTGCTCAGCAGCATGCCGGGTGTGCAGGTGACCATCGTCGACGAGGATCCGGAGCGGATCGCGGAGGCGAGGCGAAACTACCCACAGGCTGAATCAGCACTGCGTCTCGGCGAGGTGTTGGGACGGGTGGACGCGGTGGTCGTCGCGACCCCGCCGGCCGCGCATGCCCAGGTCGCGCTGCAAGCGCTGCGCCAGGGACGGCACGCTCTGGTGGAGAAACCGCTGGCCACGACCGTCGAGGATGCGCAGGAGATGGTCGATGCCGCGGCGGTCAACGGTGTGCACCTGATGGCGGGGCATACCTTCGAGTACAACGCGGCCGTCTGGAAACTGAAGGAGATCATCGACTCCGGTGAGCTCGGCAGGGTCCTCTACATCGACGCCGCTCGGCTGAGCCTGGGCAAGTACCAGCGTGACTGCAACGTCATCTGGGACCTCGCTCCACACGACATTTCGATCGCGACGTTCCTGCTCGGCGAAGTGCCCCGGTCCACCTGGGTATGGGCCAAACGGCATGTCGGACACCGCCACGCTGACGTGGCGTACCTGCGACTGGACTTCGAGAAGGCGGCCACCCACGCATTCGTGCATGTCAGCTGGTTGGATCCGTGCAAGGAACGGCGGGTAACCGTCGTCGGTGAACGTAAGATGGTCGTCTACAACGACATGTCGGACAATGAGCGTATCCGCATTTACGACATCGGCGTCGACCCGACCGATCCCGACGACCATGGTGAATCGCACGCGATGCCGGTTTCTTATCGGACCGGAGACATCGTCTCGCCGTTTATCCAGTTCAATGAGCCGCTGCTCGTCCAGGACAGCCATTTCATCGACTGCATCCGTACCGGCGCCAAACCCAACACACCTGGCGAGCGCGGGCTGGACATCGTGCGGGTGCTGGCCGCTACCGATGTTGCGGAGGCCACCGGGCGCCCTGCCTTCGTCGCTGGCAGCATCGATCCGGCTGGTACGGAACGGGTGCGGGAGGTGGCCTCATGACCGGCGCGTCCAGCGTTCCCTTTCTTGATCTGCAAGGCGTCAACAACGGGCTGCGCGAGGACTTCGATCTCGCCTGGAAGACCGTGCTGGACCACGGCCACTTCGTCGGCGGCCCAGAGGTCGAGCGCTTTGAGGACGAATTCGCCACCTACTGTGACGCGAAGGCCTGCATCGGGGTGGCTAACGGAACCGATGCGCTGGAACTAATCCTGTCCGGGCTCGGAATCGGGCGTGGCGACGAGGTAATCGTCCCGACGAATACCTTCATCGCGACGGCCGAGGCGGTATGCGCGACCGGGGCGCGGCCCCGGTTCGTCGACGTGTGCCCCGATACCCTGCTGATCGACCCAGCCGCGGTGCAAGCCGCGGTCAACAGCTCGACCGCCGCGATCATCGCCGTACACCTCTACGGCCAAATGGTCGATCCTGAGCCGATCTCAGCGATCGCCGCGGCGCACGGGCTGGCCCTTATCGAGGACGCCGCGCAGGCCCACGGCGCCCGGCACCGGGGGACCAGCGCGGGAAGCGTGGGCATCGCCGCTGGCTTCAGCTTCTATCCCGGTAAGAACCTCGGCGCCCTGGGCGACGGCGGGGCGGTAGTCACCAGCGATCTCGGCTTGGCCGACCGCATCCGCAGCATGGCCAATCACGGACGGTCGATGACCGATCGCTATCTGCACGACCTGGCCGGGCGAAACAGCCGGCTCGACACGCTGCAGGCGGCGCTTCTTTCCGCGAAATTACCGCGACTGGACGCCGGCAATGCCCGGCGCGCCGCGGCGATGGCGGCCTACCGCGAGATGCTGCCGCGAGGTTGCACTCCAGTGTCGGTGCAGCCGGGCGCCGCACCCGTGTACCACTTGGCGGTCATCCAGGTCGATGATCGCAGCGAAGTCGGCGCCACGCTCACCGCGGCTGGTATTGGCTGGGGAGTGCACTATCCGATCCCCTGCCATCAGCAGCCGGCGCTGGCTGGTCTGCATGAGCCGGCGACCCATGAATTTCCGGTAGCGGAGCGCGCGGCCGGCCGGATCCTATCCCTCCCGATGTCCCCGACGTTGACTGTCGAGCAGGTTGCGCGGGTCTGCGATGTGCTCGGAGGTGCGCTGTGAGCGATGTTTCCCATGTCTTTCAATACGGGGCTAGCGAGTCGAATGGACGTTCGATGGGCTACGAGGAGAAACTGCAGCAGTCCCCGGGGACTGGCCCGCAGGAGACCGGCGCGGTACCGCCGCAGCGCTCGGAGAGCCGGTTCGACAGCCCTCCCGACGACGACAGCAGTGGTGGCTGGCTGACGACGCGGCTGGTGATACTGGCGTTGACGATCATCCTGCTGGGCACTGCCGCCGGCCTGGTCGGCGCGCTGGTATTGCCGAAGACCTACGGTGCCCGCGCGGAGGTCCTCTACTCCACCGGGGGGGACCAGCATGGCGGCGGCGACCCGCTCAAGCAGGATCGCCAGTTGTCCACCCAATTGGTGTATCTACAGAGCCGGGCCGTGCTCGGGCCGGTCGCGCAGAAGCAGGGTCGGGACTTCAAGGATCTCACCAAAAATGTAAGCGTGTCGGTTTTGGACAACAGCGACGTCATCCAGGTCGAGGCGCACGGTGCCACCAAGCTGGCCGCAATGCAGACGCTGCAGGCCATCATGGACGGGTACATGACGCTCATCGGTCAGCCCACCGGGGTGTCTCGCAACCTCGCCACCCAGCTGACGGACGCCCACACCAACACCACCCAGCTCCAGACGCAGGTGCAGCAATTCACCACCGCGGTGGTGGCCGGAACCGCCACGCAAACCGCCCTCAACGATGCCCGGACCCAGCTCACCGCATCTCAGGATCTGGAAAAGGCGATCCAGGGTCGGATCGATGCGCTCAAACTCACCGGCCAGGACGGGCCGGACGCGCAGCTGCTGACACCGCCGTACTCGATGCCCGACGCCGTGTTCCCGCAGCCGCTGATCGCGGCCGGCACCGGTGCGCTGGTCGGATTGATCGTGGCCGGTGGGGTCGTGGCGATGGGTGCCCGGCGCCGGATCAGGCCGTGAGGGTCCGGTTGTGGCCGCCTCAACGGTGACAGCGATCGAAGACTCAACCCCTACCACCACAGCTCGGAACTCGGCCACCGTTGCAGGTTGGACGCTGCTCAGCAGGGCCACCGGGCTGCTGCGTGTTGTGGTGATCGGAGCGGTATTAGGACCAACCTACTTCGCCAACGCCTTCCAGGCCGGCTACGTCGTCCCGAACCTGGTGTTCACGATGGTCGCCGGCCCAGTGCTGGCGATGGTGCTGGTGCCCGGCGTGGTCCGCGCCATCGGTGCCGGCGGCGTTGCGCGAGGCCGGGAGGTACTCGGTGGGGCGGCCGGGTGGCTGCTCGGTGTTTCCGGCGCCCTGGTGGCGCTGCTGATGATCCTGTCTCCGGCGGTGGCCTGGACGCTTACCTTCGGGATCCCGGATCCCGCTGCTCGGGCACAGGGTCTGTGGCTCACCACCGTGCTGGTCCTGCTCGTCGCACCTCAAGTTCTGCTGTACATCGTGGCGCACCTGGGCATGGCCGCTCAGCAATCCCGCGGCCGCTTCGCGTTGGCTGCCGGCGCGCCCGCCGCGGAGAACATCATCCTGATCGCGACGGTCGTCTTGGCCGGCTGGTACTACGGAACCGGCCTCGACGTCGAGCAGGTGCCGATCGATCTGGTGATCGCGCTCGGCGTGGGCAGCACTGCCGCCGTCACGCTCCATGCGGCGCTGCAGCTGTTCGGCGCCGCGCGGGTGGGCTTACTGACTTGGCCGTCGATGGGTTGGCGGCACGACTCCGAGGCCCGCGCGGTCAGCCGCCGGCTGGTGCGTTCGGTCGGTGTGGCGGCGTGGCCGGCCGCGGCGATGTACGTCCTGCTTGCCCTGGCCGGCTCCGTGCCCGGCGGTGTGTTCGTCGTGCAGCTTTCCTATTCCGTGTTCTATTCGCTGTCCTACGTCAGTGCCCGTGCGGTTTCCATGGCCGCGGGGGCGGGGCTGGGCCCGGCACCGCCCCCGGCCGACGGCGCGGCGGTCGGGGGGGCGGG
>JBBPZY010000075.1:0-43014 GCA_038276315.1 Mycobacteriales bacterium | reverse complement strand
CCGTCGCCGGTGTGAAACCAACCGTCCACGAGCACTTCGCCGCTGGCCTGCGGACTGTCCCAGTAGCCGGCCATCACGACATTGGAGCGAGCCAGCACCTCCCCGGACTCGGCGGTACGCAGTTGCACGCCCAACGCAGGGGCGCCGGCCCGGGACAGCTTGCGGGCGCGATCAGCGGCGGACAGCTCATCATCGGCGGCCCCGCTGCGGTTGAAGGTCAGCAATGGCGCGGTCTCAGTTAGCCCGTAGAGCTGCATGAACTCCCAACCGAGTTCCT
Source organism: Mycobacteriales bacterium (assembly GCA_038276315.1). Classification (GTDB taxonomy): domain Bacteria; phylum Actinomycetota; class Actinomycetes; order Mycobacteriales; family Pseudonocardiaceae. The sequence goes on along the minus strand of JBBPZY010000075.1, from coordinate 42,737 downwards.
CGCCGACGCGTTGGATCATCCTGGTCGGCGGTGGCGCGCCCGCGCAGACCAGCCGTACCCGGCCACGCCCAGGAATCTCGCCATCCCACCTCGCGGCGGCTTCCAGAACCGCGTGCCACACCACGGGCGCGCCGCACATCAGCGTGACGCCGTGATGGTCGATCCGGCGCAGGATCTCGGTACCGTCGATCCTGCGTTGCACGATCTGTTTGGCTCCCAACCCGGCGAGCCCGAAGGGCATGCCCCAGCCGTTGCAGTGGAACATCGGCAGGGTATGCAGGTAGACGTCGCGTTCCCAGGCGCGGGTGTGCATGGCGAAAGTGACGGCGTTGATCCAGATGTTGCGGTGGGTCAGCTGTACTCCCTTGGGTCGAGCCGTGGTGCCCGAGGTGTAGTTGATCGTCGCAGTGGCATCCTCATCCGGCTCGGCCCACGGGCGCGGCTCGGTGTCGAAGCGCATCACCTGCTCCTCGGTCTCGCGGCCGAGCACGAAACGGTGCGGGACCGTGACCGCGTTGAGGGCGTCGTCGAGTTCCGGGTCGACCAGCAGTACCGACGAGCCGCTGTGCGAAACGATGTAGTCCACCTCCTCGGCGCGCAGCCGGAAGTTCACCGGCACGCAGATGCGGCCGCTGGCCGGGACCGCATGCAGTAGCTCGAGCAGCCGCGTCGAGTTGTGGCTGACCACGGCCACCCGCTGCCCGACCCCGACCCCGAGCGCGTCCAGGCCGGCCTGCCAGGCGCGGACCCTGCCGCCCAGCTCCTGGAAGGTCGACGTGGGCACCGGTGAAGCCGGTTGATCGGGATCGTCGACCGCCGCGATCGACTGAGCGAACGCCGTCTCGCCGCGGGCCAGGAAGTCGGCGACGGTCAAAGGCACCCGCATGGTTGCCACCTCCGGCGTGTTCTCGTTAAGCAAGTGCCCCAGGGTATGACGTGTTACCACGATGATTCGTGCGCTTCACCTGATCGTTAAGGCCGCGCCCACTGATCACGCCGGCGGATGCCCAGACGTAGAGTCACAGTGGAGGGCACCGGCCTAGCCCTCTCCCGAGGAGGTGTCAGTGACCCACGCAGCAGCTAGCGCCGACAGCTTCGGCACCCGCGGCACCCTGTCCGTCGGATCCGCCCGCTACGAGGTGTTCCGGTTGGCCGAGCTGGACCGGCGTCTCGGTACCCAGTGGCGCGCCCTGCCGTACAGCTTGAAGGTACTGCTGGAGAATCTGCTGCGCTGGGAATCAGGGACTGTTGGTGCGCATGTCACGGCCGAACACATCGCGGCGCTCGCCGGTTGGGACGCGCAAGCGAAGTCGTCCACTGAGATCCAGTTCACCCCGGCTCGGGTCATTATGCAAGATTTCACTGGAGTGCCCTGCCTGGTCGATTTGGCCACGATGCGCGAAGCGGTCACAGCTCTGGGCGGCGATCCGCACGCGGTCAATCCGCTGGCGCCGGCCGAGCTGGTCATCGATCACTCCGTGATCGCCGATGTGTTCGGCCGTCCCGACGCTTTCGAGCGCAATGTCGACCTGGAGTACCAGCGAAACTGGGAGCGCTACCATTTCCTGCGCTGGGGTCAGGGTGCCTTCGACGAATTGAAGGTGGTCCCGCCGGGAACCGGGATCGTGCACCAAGTCAACATCGAGCATCTGGCCCGCACCGTGATGATCCGCAACGGTCAGGCATATCCCGACACCGTGGTGGGTACCGACAGCCACACCACGATGGTCAATGGGCTCGGCGTGCTGGGGTGGGGCGTGGGGGGAATCGAGGCCGAGGCGGCGATGCTGGGCCAGCCGGTGTCGATGCTCATCCCGCAGGTGATCGGCTGCAAGCTCACCGGATCCATCCCGCCGGGGGCAACCGCTACCGATGTCGTGCTCACGCTGACTGAGATGCTTCGGCGATATGGCGTGGTCGGGAAGTTCGTGGAGTTCTACGGTGAGGGCGTGGCTGCTGTGCCGCTGGCCAACCGGGCCACCATCGGCAATATGAGCCCCGAGTTCGGTTCTACCTGCGCGATCTTCCCGATTGATGCGGAGACCATCCGCTACTTGGCGCTGACCGGCCGCCCCGCCGAGCAGCTGGCGTTGGTCGAGGCCTACGCCAAGGAGCAGGGCCTCTGGCACGACCCGCACCGGGAGGCCACCTACTCCGAGTACCTCGAGCTGGACCTGTCCACGGTGGTCCCCTCCATCGCCGGGCCCAAGCGTCCGCAGGACCGGATCTCGCTGTCCGAGGCCAAGATGGCGTTTCGCCGCGCGCTCGTCGGCTACACGTGCGCCACGGATTCCACGGTCGACCAGGCCGGGGTCCAATCCTTCCCGGCCAGCGATGCACCTGCGGTGAGCAGCGGCAACGGCGCCGGTGCTCCCTACCAGACGATCTCGCCCGCCATCAATGCGTCCGGCCGGGCCAGCTCCCCGACGCTGGTGCGGCCCGCCGAGGGCGTTGGCTACGAGATCGACCACGGTGCAGTGGTGATCGCTTCGATCACCTCGTGTACCAACACATCAAACCCATCGGTGATGATCGGCGCTGCGCTACTGGCCCGCAACGCCGTCGAACGGGGCCTGACCGTCAAGCCATGGGTGAAGACGTCGATGGCGCCGGGCTCCCAGGTGGTCACGGACTACTACGAGAAGGCCGGTCTGTGGCCGTACCTGGAAAAGCTTGGGTACCACCTGGTCGGCTATGGCTGCACCACCTGCATCGGCAACTCTGGCCCGCTTCCCGAAGAGGTCTCCCAAGCGGTCCATGAGGCCGACCTCGCGGTGGTCAGCGTGCTGTCCGGTAACCGCAACTTCGAGGGCCGGATCAACCCGGATGTCACGATGAACTATCTCGCCTCACCTCCCTTGGTGATCGCCTATGCGCTGGCCGGAACGATGGACATCGACTTCGCCAGCGACCCGCTGGGGCGCGACCGGGACGGCGACCCGGTCTATCTCACGGATATCTGGCCGGCGCCGGAGGAAATCCAGAAGGTGATCGAGTCCACCATCAGCCAGGAGATGTTCGCCAACGACTACGCGGACGTTTTCGCCGGCGATGCTCGCTGGCGGTCACTTTCTACGCCCGAGGGCGAGACTTTCACCTGGGATGCGGAGTCGACCTACGTCCGAAAGCCCCCGTATTTCGAGGCAATGACAGCGCAGCCGCCGCCGGTGCAGGACATTTCGGCCGCGCGGGTGTTGGTCCTGCTCGGGGACTCGGTGACCACCGACCACATCTCCCCCGCCGGGACGATCAAGGCGGATTCGCCCGCCGGTCGCTACCTCGCCGAGCGAGGTGTGGAGCGTAAAAACTTCAACTCCTATGGATCCCGCCGGGGCAATCACGAGGTGATGATACGGGGCACGTTCGCCAACATCCGGCTGCGCAACCTACTGCTCAACAACATCAGCGGCGGCTACACCCGCGACTTCACTGCGGAATTTGACGGTGACCAGCCGGTTACCATATACGACGCGGCTCAACATTACGCCGCCAACGGGATCCCGCTGCTGATCGTCGGGGGCAAGGAATACGGCTCGGGTTCCTCGCGGGACTGGGCGGCCAAAGGCACCCGACTGCTCGGCGTGCACGCGGTGCTGGCGGAGTCCTTCGAGCGCATCCACCGCTCGAATCTGATCGGGATGGGCGTGCTTCCATTGCAGTTCCCGGCAGGCGAATCGGCCTCGTCGCTGGGTCTCGACGGCACCGAGGCCTTCGACATCTCCGGCGTCACCGCCCTGAACAACGGCTCCATCCCAGCGACGGTGCACATCAAAGCTACCCGCGAAGGGGTCGATCCCGTGGACTTCGACGCCGTACTGCGCATCGACACCCCTGGCGAAGCCGAGTACTACCGCAACGGCGGCATTCTGCAATACGTATTACGCGACATGGCCCGCCGCACCTAGCGGATCAGCGGGGTTCGCTGGGCTGGTAGCTGCCAGGTTCTGAGCGGCTTGCGATGACCAACCGGTTCCAGGTGTTGATAACAGCGGCGGCCCAGAGGATCTGACCGACCTCCTCCTCGTCGAACATCCGGCGAGCTTCCTCGTACACGTCGTCTGATACGTGGCCGTCGGTGATGAGCGTGATGGCCTCGGTCAGCGCGAGCGCGGCCCGCTCCCGCTTGCTGTAGAACGGGGTCTCTCGCCAGGCAGCCAGGGCGTACAGCCGCTGCTCGGTCTCACCCCTCGCGCGGGCATCCTTGCTGTGCATGTCGATGCAATATGCGCAACCGTTGATCTGCGAGGCGCGCATCGTGATCAATCCCAGCAGCTGATGGTCCAACCCACAGTTGTGTACGGAGGAGCTGAGCGCAGCCATCCGGCGGTACAGGTCCGGGTTGAGCTCAGTGAGGGAAAAACGTGATTGCATGCGCACGACTTTAACTTGCGAGCCGGCCCGGTCGCCGCCGAACCCGCGACGTCACCTCGTCAAGGGAAGGCTCCGTAGTATCGGAAGTCTTTTCCGGGGCCTGTGATCCCGCTGGAGCTGAAGTATCGGAAGCCACTCGGCGAGTTTACTTCAGATACTTCACGGTATCGGAACCGTGAAGTAGGTGCGGCGTAGCGTTCGGGGCTGTGGGTCAGCGGTGTCCTTCGTCAGCACAACTGAGCCACTTCCGTCGAACCTGAGCTACTCGTTGATCCTGGCCGCTCAATCTGAGCCGCTGGCGCAGTTCGCCCAGGTCGAGCGCCGAAATGAGCGGATCCTTCGTGGCGACTTGGCTTAAGTTGGGTGACAACTTGTTCGTTGGGGGTCCTGCCACCCGATCTGAGCCATCGCGGGTCAGAACCTCGCGGTGGCTCACCTCCATCGGCGGAGGACAAGCGGCTTTCGTGATCCGCTTCTGGGTGGATCACCAGGAATCACGGCAGTGTGGGTGTCGAGGATGCTGGTCAGAGGTCGCGCAGTACGTGAAGGGCGGGTCGTCGGGCTACCGTGATGGTCCGTAGTGCGGCCAGCGACAGGCACAGGGCCGCCAGCGCTGCTAGGGCGCCGAGGTAGGTCCAGGGCACGGTGAGGTATTGCGGTGGTGGGTCGAAGACCCCGGTGAGGACTTTGACCAGCATTTCAGTCAACGCCCACCCGATCAGTGTTCCCAACGCGGCGCCGGTCACTCCGACGATCAGGACCTCGCCCCAGACCAGCGCACCCAATTGCCGGGTGTGGGCACCGAGGGCGCGGGCGAGTGCGAAGGTGCGCCGTCGTTCGGTGAACCCGAGGGCTAGGAGCAGCCCGGTGGCCGCGGCGGCGAGGGCGAGGGCGAATCCGAGTTCGACCGTGGTCAACCCCGATAGGTCCACGGCGGTGAGGCTGGACCCGACGATGTTGCGGGTGGTGGTGATGTTGGTGACGTGTGCGCTGGGACCGAGGAGGGCTTGTACTCGGGCGGCGACCACCGGCGGTGGGGTGCCGTTGGTGGTGATCAGGAAGGTTCCGATCGCGGTGCTGCCGGTTTGGGTCGCGATGTAGCTGGCGTTGGCGACCAGGAAGCTGTCTTTGGGCGCGGTGGGGAACTCGGCGACGATCCCGACGTAGTGGAACGGGACGGTCGTGGTGTGCCCGCTGCGGGTGTCGATCAGCCGCAGTCGGATCAGGTCGCCGGGGTGCAGTTGGTAGTCGGTGACGGTTTCCTGGCTGACCAGGATCGCATCGGGTTGCGCGGCGAGGCGGTGGATGAGTTGGGCGGCGGTGCCGCCGGTGAAGTAGGAGTTCTGCAGCAGTGTGGTGTTCAGGATCGTGGCTGGTTGGATGCCGTAGAGGTCTTGGAGGTTGGCGCCGACGTAGGCGAAGCGGTGTTGGAGTGGTTCCACGCTGGACACCCCCGCCACCGTGGCGATCTGCGCCGCGGTGGCGGGGGGCACGTTCGCGGTGACTGGCTCGGTGACGGTGACCGCCGCGCCGTTGGTGAGCACCGCGTCGGCCAGGGCCTGGTGGCGGTAGGTGGCGTCGAAGGTCGCGACCGAGATCGCGAACGCCGCGGTCAGCGCGATGATCGCGACGGTGCGGGCGAGCTGGGTGCGTTGCCGGGACAGGGTGGCCGCCACGGTGCTGGCGAGCCCGTGCGCGACCGGTCGCATCGCTCGGGTGATCAGTGGCCGGCCAGGGCCGAGGAGCAGGTAGGTCAGCCGCCAGGCCAGCAGCCCGGCGCCGATCCACAGCAGCGCCGGAGCAGCCAGCGCCCAGTAGCTCACCGAGATCGTCGGCACTCCCTCCGGGGCGAACACCAGGGTGTAGCCGTTGCGGCTGGTCAGCCAGAACACCACCAGCGAGATCGCGATCAGCCACAGGTCCAGGCCGTAGCGCAGCCATCCCGGTGCCGCGGGTCGGCCGACTGCGGCGCGGGCCGCGACCACGGTGGTTGCGCGCAGGTCGCGGGCGACCGGTCCGGCCACGCTGATCAGCGCAATCACCAGCCCGGCGGTGACCGCACCCAGGCTGTACCCGAGCGCGGTGGGGGTGCCGGCCCCGAACGAGGGTGAGCCGAACGCGCCCGCGCCGACCAGCGCGGCGAGCCCGATCCCGACCACTCCGCCGACCAGGCCGGTCAGCGTGGCCTCCACCGTGGCCAGCCGCAGCAGTTGGGTTGGGGTGGCGCCGCGGGCGCGCAGCAGCGCCTGCTCGCCGCGCCGCCGGCTGGCCCCGGTGGCGGCGATCATCGCGGTGAGCAGCCCGGCCAGGATCGCTCCGGGCAGCCCGAGGAACAAGAACAGCACTTGGGCGTACAGCGCGTCCGAGCGGGCCGCGTCCAGCGCGGCGCCCAGGTTGTCACCGACCAGGCCGGTGCCGGCCAGGGTGGCCTCCAGGTGGTGCGCGGCCCCGGTCACGACCGTGTACGCGGCGGCCGGGTCGCTGGGCAGCTGGTGGGTGTTGCGGGTGTGGATCTGGGTGGTGACGAGGTCCGGGTGGGTCGCGGCCAGCGGGTCGAACAGGGTGTGCCACTGCGCGTGGGGTAGCAGCACCACGTTGTCCGGTGGGGCCAGTGGCTGCGCGCCGGGTGCCGCGCCGACCTTCTGGAACAGCGAGTTGGCTTGCGGCAGGTCCACAATCCCGGCCACCGTGACCGTCATCGGCGCCAGGGCGCCACCGGGGTGGATGGTGATCGGGGTACCGGGGCCGGCGTGCAGGTTGGCCGCGGTCTGCTGGGCCAGCAGGACCCCGTGGTGCGCCCCGGTCAGGTAGCGCAGCTCATCGGGGAAGGTGGCCGGGTACTGCGGCCCGAGCCCGAGGACCACCCCGGAGCCGGTGGTCTGGGTGCTGCCGCCGGAGGTGGCGGACAACCCGGTCACCGTCGCGTACCCCACCGGCAGCGCGCGGGCCACCCGCGGATCCGCTGCCATGGTGGCCAGCACGGTGTCCGGGTTGGCGCCGGGTTGGGTCTGTATCTGCCAGTCCACCGCGACGCGCTGGATCGATTGTGCGGTCATGCTGGCCTTGGCCGAGGCCAGGAAACTGCCCAGCGAGGCGAGCAGCGCCACCGCGACCGCCACCCCGACCGCCGCCGCGCCGAGCCGGCCACCGCGCCGGCTGAGCAGCCCGCGTAACCAGGTCAGGGTCAGCATGTCGAGGCCTCGGGGGTTGGGCGGACCAGGAGGCCGTCGCGCATCCGCCACCGCTGCGCCAACCGCTGGGCCACCCGCTCGTCGTGGGTGCAGACCACCAGCCCGGCCGCCAGCCGCTCGGCGACCGCCAGCAGGATGTCCACGACTTGGTCGCGGTGGGCGGCGTCGAGCTGGCCGGTGGGCTCATCGGCCAGGATGAGCCGGGGCTCCATCGCCAACACCCGGGCCACGGCGACGCGCTGGGCCTGCCCACCGGAGAGCTCCTCGGGCAACTTGGTGGCCAGCTCGGTGATCCCGACCTCGGTCAACGCCTCAACTGCGCGGCCGGTGGCGACCGCGTCGGGGACGCCGGCGATCAGCAGCGGCAGTGCCACGTTCTCGACGACGTCCAGCGGCGGCACCAGACTGGGTCCCTGGAACACCACACCGAGTCGACGGGGCCGCTGGGGCGGGTCCTCGCGCAGACCGGGCCAGCTCACCTCGCCCGTGGTGGGCTCATCCAGCCCGGCGAGCAGATGCAGCAGGGTGGTCTTGCCCGAACCGGACGCTCCGGTCAGCGCGATCCGGGCCCCGGGTGAGACCCGGCAGCTCACCGATCTCACCGCCACCACCGCTCCTGGGCCACTGCCGTAGACCCGGGTCAGGTCCGTCGCGACGACCAGATCTGTCGGGGTCATCGGGCAAGCGCGCCGTCGCGCAGCGTCACGATCCGGTCCACGGCGGCGGCCACGGCCTCGCTGTGTGAGGCGATCACCACCGCCGCGCCCCGGTCGGCCTGGGCGCGCAGCAGCGCCAGCACGGAGTGCTCGGTGGTCGAGTCCAACTCGCCGGTCGGCTCGTCAGCGACCAGCACCGAGGGGGCGTTGGCCAGCGCCACCGCGAGCCCGGCGCGGGCGCTCTCGCCGCCGGAAAGCTGGGAGGGCACCGCGTCGGCGCGGCCAGCCAGACCCAGTTCGGCCAGGATCGCGTCGACCCGTGGGGGGTCCCGGTGACCGGCCAGGCGCTGCACCAGCTCGATGTTGCGTCGCACGCTGAGGTGTTCCAACAGATTCGCGGACTGGAATAGCACCCCGATCCAGCGCGCCCGCATCGCCGCCCGGTCGGTCTCGCTGCGGTGGCTCAGCCGTACCCCGCCGACCCGGACCGTGCCCCCGTCGGGTTCGTCGAGCCCGGTCAGACAGGCCAGCAGCGTGGACTTGCCCGACCCCGAGGGGCCGACGACCGCGACCAGCTCACCGGCCTGGGCTCGCAGCGACACCCCGCGCAGCGCCAGCGTCTCCTCCTCCCCGGCCCGGTAGAACCGGTACAGCTGCACCGCCTCCAGCGCGACACCGCCGCCGACGCTGACCCTGTCGTTCACCGCAGCCACCGCAACGAGTCGGTGATCGTGCGCCAGGCATCGACGTTGTCCGCGCCCACCGGGCCGGCCACGGTGACGATCGCCTCGGTGCCGTTGTGGAAGAACTCATACCGTGCGACGTCGTCGCGGGTGGTCTTGCCGGTAACCGAGTTAGCCGCCGAGTCGGCCTGGTAGTGGATCTCGACCACCGCGTCGGCGGTGCGCGTCACGGTGGTGACATCAAGGAGGCTGAAACCGGGCACCGCCGACGCCAGCATCGGCACCTCGGTGGCCCTGGCCGACGCGACGGTCGGCGCGGCCGGGGCCGGGTGGGAGTCCAGCGCCACCGAGTTGAGGTTCTCGGTGAAGGTCGTGGTGGCACCCGAGCTGGTCCGCGCCCAGCCTTGGGGCACCTTGACCGCATACAACCCTGAGCCAGGCTGGTAGGGCACGAACACCGTGGTGTCCGGGATGTCGCCGGGCGCGGCCTCCGGTGTTGTCGGGCCGGCGCCCGCGGTCGGTGCCGCTCCCGTCGCCGCGCTCCCCGGCGCGACCGTGGTGGGGCCAGCGGTCTGACCCTGGCCCGAACAACCGGCCAGGACCACAACGGCGCCCACGAGACAAACCAGCAGCGCCCTTCGCATCGACTACCTCCCTCGGGGTGGCTCCCTTGGGGTGGCCGGTGCCGCCGGTGCGGGCGTGATTGCCGCCACCACCTGGGGGCGCCGACCGCCTCCGTGCTGATCGACCTGCTTAGGATCCGATGAGGGACAGCACCCCGTCGGCGATCACGCTCGGGTCGGTTTCGCTGCCGAAGGTCACCACCCGCACGTGATCGTTACTGGCGGCGACCTGCTGGTAGGCCGCAAGGGCCGCGTCGTGCTCGCCACCGAACCCCAGTACGGCGACGCACACGTAGGTGCCTGCCTTGGTCTGGTCCAGTGTCTTGGCGAACGCGGTGGTGTCATCGGCCTCCCCGTCGGTGATGACCAGGGCCAGCAGGTGTGGGCGGTCTTGTTTGGGCAGGTCACCGAACTCGGTCAGATAGGTCTCGACGAGGGCCTCCCAGCCGGGCATGATCTGGGTGCCGCCGCCCCAGCGAATCGCGTTCCACTTGTTGCGCCAGTTGGTCGGACTCAGGTCGCCGATGCTCTCGGCGGCGCCACCGGCGAAGGTCACCGTCATCAGACCACCAGCGTCGTCACCCTGGGCCTGCTCCTTGGCGGCCTGCGAATCCTTGGCGCCCATCACCTCCACGATCCGCCCGATGGCTTCGCCGATCACCTGGCGTCGTTGCACGGTGCTGTTTTCGGTGACCGGGTAACTCATGCTGCCGGTGGTGTCCAACAGCAGCATCGGCTCGTTTTCCACGCCCGGGGCGAGCATCGGACGGAGATCGTTGACAGTCGGTTCCGCGTTGACGTTACGTGTCATGTTGTGTGCCTCATTCTCGGAGTTTGCTCGGGGAAGTTCCTCGATGTACGCCTGCATTTTTCCGCCGGCCTGCGCAATACGGTTGCGGTAGCGGCCGCTGGTCTGTTTGTTGACGAGGTTTTCGGCCTGCTCGATACCACCGGCGAGCGTGTCCTCATGCTCGGCGGCGTAAGTTCTACTCTTGTCGATAATCTTCATGGCCTGATCCCGCAGGGACATCTGGCATCCTTTCTGTGGCTGTCGAGTCGATCAGCTAGACGCTGACCAATACCAGATGCAGCCACTGGGGCTCGGTGGCTGGTCATCTTCGGTTGTTACGACTCCTTCACCACCGAACACAACTCATGGTGCCCCCCCGTGATGAGAGACCGATGTCGCGACGATGAGAAGACACTCATCTTCATCCCCGGTCATCCGGCGGGCCACCCCAGGCCAGGGGCATCCCAGCCGCCACCCGCGCGGACTGCCGTGGATTCCGGCGGATGCTGGCGATAACTACCGACCCGATGTCCGGATCTACCTGGCCGACCAGCAGCTTCGCGCAACCGGCATCCCACCGCGGCCATGCCGGATCGGACAGCAGACGAACCCCGACACCACGGAACAATTCCGGCGATTGGGTCGGCTGAGGTGTGGGGATAAACACGGTTTGGGTTCGCTCTCATGAAGCTCACATCGTGGGGCTGGCAGTGTGAAGTTCATGACGATAATTCCGCAGCGGGTCGCGTCTCACGCGCGGGCCCGCGACATGCTGAACAAGGTTCCCGAGGTCACGATCTATTTCTGGATCATCAAGATCCTCGCTACCACGGTCGGTGAAACCGCGGCGGATTTCCTGAACGTCAAGCTGGGTCTGGGGTTGACCGGCACCGGCTACGTCGTGGGCGCGGCGTTGATTGTGGTGCTGTTGTTCCAGTTCAGATCCCGGAAGTATGTGCCGGGGATCTATTGGCTCGCGGTCGTGCTGATCAGTGTCGTCGGCACGTTGATCACCGACAACCTGGTCGACAACTTCGGGATCGCGCTGCAGACCACCACCATTGTATTCGGTGTCGCGCTGGCCGTGACCTTCGCGGCGTGGTACGCGCGGGAGAAGACCCTGTCCATCCACTCGATCTACACCACCCGACGGGAAGCGTTCTACTGGTTGGCGATCCTGTTCACCTTCGCCTTGGGCACCGCGGCCGGTGACCTGGTGGCGGAGCGGCTGAAGCTGGGCTACTGGCCTTCGGCGCTGATGTTCGGTGCGCTGATCGGCCTCGTGGCGATCGCGCACTTCGGGGTGAAACTCAACGCGGTCCTGGCGTTTTGGATCGCCTACATCCTGACCCGCCCTCTGGGCGCCTCCCTGGGCGACTACCTCTCACAGCCCACCGGCCACGGCGGCCTCGGACTGGGCAAAGGCCTGATCACTGCGGCATTCCTGGTCACGATCGTGAGCCTGGTCACCTACCTCAGCATCACCCGGCGAGACGAGACCGCGACCCAGCCCACCGAGATCGCCGAGCAGGCGACGGCAGCGTGAGGTGCGCCGCGGTGGGCAAGGGCGAGGGAAGGCCAGAAAGCGGAGCCGCGCGGCCCGCCGGGACGCTGACCCACGACCTGTGATCCTGATCCCGCTCACGCTGGTGGTCGTCGTGCTGATCACGGCCCGCGGCGACCAGGGCCGCGCGGATGACGACCACCCCGTCACTGGTGCGACGAGAGCTGTGATATCGCGCCGTGGCGTCGTCCGGGTGGAGCGCGTCGACATCGCTGACCGCTGTTGGCCATATCAGGTGCAGGATCGGTGCTGAGGGTGATCCGGCGCGGCGTCGGTGGGCAGTTCGAGGGTCACAGCGGCGCCGCCGCCGGATCGGTTGCGGGCGGTGGCCTGCCCGCCGTGGGCCTGGGCGATGGCTTGGAGGATGGACAGGCCCAGTCCGGTCCCGCTGCCGTCGCGGGTGCGGGCGGTTTCGGCGCGGTGGAAGCGTTCGAAAGCGTGCGGCAGAAACTCTTCGGGGAAGCCGGGTCCACGGTCGGCCACCTCGACCGTGACCGTGCCGGTGGGGCTGCTGGTCGCGGTGATCTCCACCACGCTGCCGGCCGGGGCGTGCCGGGTGGCGTTGTCCAGCAGGTTGTCCACCGCCTGACGCAGCCGGTCGGGGTCGGCCGCAACGCTCAGCGGGGAGGGGCTGTGCACCACCACACTGACCCCGCGCTCGGCGGCGCGGGTGCGGGCGCCGCGGGCGGCGGTGGCCAGCAGGTCGGGTAGCGCCAGCGGCCCGGGACGCAGGAAGGTCTGGGCGTTATCGGCGCGGGCGAGCAGCAGCAGGTCCTCGGCCAGCCGAATCAATCGATCGGTCTCATTCCCCGCGTGGCTGACCGCCTCGACGAGTTCCTCCCAGCTGCGGCCGGGACGGGCCGCAAGCTCAAGTTCGGTGCGCAGGATCGCCAGCGGAGTCCGTAGCTCGTGACCGGCATCGGCGACGAAACCGCGTTCGCGTTCCAGCGCCTCCTGCAACCGGGCGAGAAGCCCGTTGAGCGTGGCGCCCAGCGCGGCGATCTCGTCGCGGGTGGAGGGCACCGCGAGGCGCCGGCCGGTGTCTCGGGCGCTGATCGCCGCGGCCTCGACGCGCATCTGTTCCACCGGGCGCAGCGCCGCCCCGGCCAGCAACCAGGCGCCCGCGCCGGCGAGCAGCACCGCGGGTGGTCCGCCGACCAGCAGGGCGGTCTGCACGTCGCCCACCGCGTCGTCGGACACGTCGGTGCCGGTGCCCACCACCACCCGCCGCCCGCCCGTGAGGGTCGCGGTGGTGGCCAGCAGCCGGATCCGGTCACCGGTCACCGTGGTGGTCAACGACACCTCCCCGGCCAACGCCCGCTGCAGCTGGGCGGCATCGAGCAACGGGTGGGCACCGGCATGGCTACCGGTGACCACCTTGCCGCCGTGGCGGTGGACGAAGCCCTCGGCGCGAGCAAGCCGTTTCTCCGTCAACAAAACGTATCTGCGGTAACGCAACGCCAACCGGCGCCCGCCATAGTGGCCGATGGCGAACCCGACATTGTCTCCGACGTCCGCGGCGATCACCGCGACGATGCCCAGCACGACGATGTTGAACCGGCCCGCGCCGGCGTACACCGCAGCAGCGATCAGGATCGTCTCGCCTGTGCCGTCGGCACAGCCGACTAGGGTGCGGGAACGCTCTACCTGGCGGCCGGGGTCACGTTCGGGAGAACAGGGCCATGCCCGGCTGCTCTCGACGATGGTGGCGGGAGCCGGGATGGCGGGAGTGGCGAGCGCGATGTCGCGGCTGCGGAAGCGGTGAGCCGCGTCAGCGTCCTTCGCGGGCCTGCCTGCGCTCGCGGGCCCGCCGATCGATCCGCGCGGTGGCGTCGAGGAACAACTGGTCGACGGCGGGGAATCGAGCGCGCAGTCCGTCGTCGATGCGGGTGCTCACCTGCTCAATCTGGTCGGAGGAGACAGTCGAGCGAAGTCGAGTCGGACCGCGACGAGCAGTCGGCGGGTACCGATTCGCATGGTCAACAGGTCGACGACCTCATCGACCTCGTCGTAACTCAGCAGGGCCTCGGTCAGTTGCCTGCGCAGCCGCGGTCCGCCGACTCGCCGATGAGCAGCCCCATGTTGTCGCGACCAAGGCTGTAGGCGACAACCACCAGCAGCGCGCCGATAACGAATGAGGCGATCGCCTGCCAGACCTGCGCGCCGGTGAGCTGGGCCAGCAAGATTCCGGTGAAGGCGATCAGCAGGCCAGCCAGTGCGGCGGCATCCTCGCTGGCCACCGTCTTCACCGTCGGATCGTCGCTGCTGGAGATGTAGCTCAGCGCCCCCCCGGCGGGCCGCGCGGGCCTCGCCGCGCAGCTGGCGCACGGCCCGCAGAAACGAGACGCCCTCGGCGACGAAAGCCAGCCCAAGCACCACGTACGCGACGACGAAGGAGGTCGCCCCTTCGCTAGGCTCGGTCAGCGTCCGGTAACCCTCGAAGAAGGAGAACATCCCGCCTGCAACGAAGATCCCGAATGCGGCGAGCAGCGACCAGAAGAACCGGGCTTTGCCGTAGCCGAACGGGTGCGCCTCGTCGGCCGGTCGGTCCGCACGGCGCAGTGCCACGAACAGGAACAGCTCATTCATCGTGTCCGCGACCGAGTGCGCCGCCTCCGACAGCAACGCTGACGACCCGGTGAGCACACCGCCGACGCCCTTCGCGACCGCGATCAGCGCGTTGGCGCCCAGCGCAATCAGTACTGTCTTGGTGCTACCGCCACCTTGTTGATCCGACATAGCCGCCATCCCTCCGACAATCACCGTCAGATGAGCCGGACGGCGGCTTCCACCATCAGGGCGTGCACGAAGGCTTGCGGCAGGTTGCCGCGCAGCTGACGTTGGGTGACGTCGTACTCCTCAGAAAACAGCCCCGGCGGCCCGCAGGCCGCTCGGTTGCGTTCGAACCAGGTTCGAGCGGCGAGTCGATCGCCTTGTTGATAATCGGCCAGTGCCATCAGGAACCCGCACAGCGTAAAGGCGCCCTCAGCCGCACCGGGAGGGCGGGCGTCGGGGCGGAACCGGTAGACGTAACCGTCTTCACTTAACTCGGCACGCACCGCCGCCACGGTGGCCACGCTGCGGGGGTCAGCGGCGGGCAGTGCGCCGCGGATCGCCGGCAACAACAATGCGGCATCGACACGCGGGTCGCCCGGCGCGCGCTGCCAGCGCCCGGTGGGATGCACACAATCGGAGGCGGCGTCGGCGACGATGGTGTCGGCCAGCGCGCTCCACACAGCGGCGTCCGTGGTGGACGCGCCCGCAGTGGCCATCGCACGTAGTCCGGCGGCGCAGATCAGTCGGGAATGCGCCCAGCGGCGCTTGCCCAGTTCCCAGATCCCGGCGTCCAGCTCGCGCCACCGCGCTTCGATGGCGGCCACCGCAGCGATGATGGCCTTGTAGTGGTCGGCGCTGAGGTGGTCGTGGCGGCCGGCGGCAGCGAAGAGCAGCAGCGCCTCGCCGAGGGCATCGAGTTGAAACTGGGCGTTGACGTGGGTGCCGGTCGACGTCGCGCCCACCGGGGTAGCCGGGCAGATCCAGGGAGCGCTGATCGGGCACCGGGCCGCCGGCGATGGTGTAGGCCGGCTTCAGATTGGGCCCGTCCGCGAGGAGGCGTTCGGCGACGAACTGGACCGCGTCGTCGAGCAGCGGGTGCGGGGCGTCGGCGGCGACGGCTTGACCGGCATAGCACTGGTCACGGATCCAGACGTAGCGGTAGTCGTAGTTGCGGCCCTCCTCGGCGCGTTCCGGCAGGCTCATGGTGGCCGCGGCGACCATGCCGCCACCGGAGCTGGTCAACCCGCGCAGCACCGCATAGGAGTGCCGGGCATCGCGGGTGGCGATACTCGCGCCGAAATTCGGCATCGCTTCTCGCCAGGCTGCCGCGGTGCCTTTCCGCAGCCGGCCGGCATCCGGCGGCTCGGGATCCAGCGTGGTGCCGGAGATTTCCAGGATCAGGTCGTGGTGCGCAGCTTCGGGCAGCGTCAGAGTGGCTCGTAGCGACCGCGCGCGCTGGTCCTCGCCGTGCACGTCTGCGGCCCCGCCGCCGGTCCACCGCACGCGCAAGTCGCCGATCAGACCTTCCCACCGGCCGTCGTCGTCGCGGTGTAGCTCGCGCAGGCGTTGACGACCGAACTCGGCGGCCGGTTCCAGCACGACGTGGACCCGGGCAGCACCCTGCACGGCGATGACGCGGCGCAACAGGATCACCCGGTGCGGGTCGCCGGGGAAGGCTAGGGCTTCCCCGGCACTCGATGATTCCGGTCTCGGTGATCCACCGGGAGCGCCAGATCAAGCTGCCCTGTTCGTAGTAGCCACCCCAGACGAACCGCCCGGCCGGGGTGATCGCGTAAGCGCCGCACCCACCGATCAGCGAGGAGAACACCCCCTCGGAGTCCCAACGTGGGGCGCACATCCATACGACGTCGCCACGTGGCCCTACCAGCGCACCGCGTTCCCCGTCAGCCAGAAAGGCGTACTCCCGTAAAACGTGTGGCGGGAACATGTCGACAGCGTCCATCTCGGCAGGGTCGGTGCTGGCCATGCCGCTGCATAGCCCCACGCGCGGATGGGTAAACAACTGACGGTAAACATCGCTCGGCTACCCGACCTCTTTTGGACTTTTCATCAGCATCGCACGGGTTCTTTCGACCGTGGGAGCGCTGCGGGTGCGCAGCAGCGCAACAGCATAGACGCCGGTGGCCACGGCGAGGATGGCGAAACTCGGCGGCAATGCCGGGACGGTGTAGCTGAGCGCGAGGCCTACCCACATCTCCCCCACCGCAAGGCTGGCGGAGATGAGCAGCGCTGCGTACGGTCGGATGGTGAGGAGTTGAGCTGTCCCGGCGGGTGCGGCGAGCAGCCCGAGCAGCAGCAGCGCACCGACGGCTTGGCTCGCCTCGGCGGCGGCGGCGCCGACCAAGGCGAGAAAGATATAGCCGAGCATGCGGACCGGAATGCCTCGGGCGGCGGCAACGGCGTTGTCGATGCTGGCGAACAGCAGCGGTCGCGCGATGGTGACCATGCCGGCGGCGATGAGGGCGGCGACGACGGCCGCGGTGACCGCCTCGGAGCGGTTCAGGCCGAAGATCGAGCCGAACAAGACGTTGACGCCGGCGTTGCCGTTGCTGGCGCTGTTGTTGGTCGTGTAAAGGGTCAGGAAGAACACGCCAAGGCCGAGGATCCAGGCGAAGACATTGCCGATCACGACATCGTCAGCGCGGCCTCGTCCGCCGAGGGCGCCGAAGGCGACGCCCACGCCAATGGTCGCCGCGAACAGCCCTAGCCGCTCGTCGACGCCCAGTGCCAGCGCCGCCAGGGCACCCGTGAACGCCACATGGCTCAGCGCGTCACCGGTGAAGACCTGGGCCCGCAGCACCACGAAGTAGCCGACCAGTCCGGCGGCTGCGGCGATGGCGGTACCGGCGAGCAGGGCGTTGAGCAGGAACGACGGCCAGATCATCGCGCGAGTCCCGTTGGCGTCGGGCTCGCTTCGGCGCTGTCGGCCCGCCACCGGGGCGGCGCATGGCGGACCGCCTGCGCGGCCACGTAGCCGGCGAAGGCGAAGCTGGTCACGAAGAACCCGACCGGAAAAGCGGTGTAGTAGGCCACGCTCAGGCCGAGCCAGGTGACGAGCAGCCCGATTGTGACTGTCAGGGCCAGCGCACGGCCGGGTCGCGGGGTCAATGCCTGCGCGGTCGCCGCTGGCATCACCAGCAAGGCGAATACCAGCAGGGTTCCGGTGATCTGGCTGGCTTCGGCCGTCGCGGCACCGAGTAGCACCAGAAATGCCACCGACAGGGCACGCACCGGGACGTTGCGGGCAGTCGCCACGTCGGGATCGATTGAGGCGAACGCCAGGGGGCGACCGATCCCCGCAAGGACGGCAAGCGACACAGCGGCGACAACGCCCAGGAGACCCACCTGGTCGACGCTGATGCCCAGAAAGTTGCCGAACAGCAGCGCGTTGATGCCGTTGAGAAGTCCTTTGTAGAGGGCGACGAACAGAAATCCGCAGGCTAGGGCGAAGGACTGGACGGTGCCGGTGACCGCCGACTCCTCGGAGTAGCCACCAGGTCCAGCGCGTGGCAACGCTGCGATGACCAGGGCGCCGGCCAGGCAGAAAGCGAAGTAGCCGTAGCTGGCAGCGACACCGATCAGGACTGCGCCAGCTGCGCCAGGAAAGCCGATCAGCGACAGGGTATGGCCGGCGAAGCTCTGCCGACGCAACACCATGAACCAGCCCATCACCCCGGCCAGCACCGCGACGATGGTGCCGGCGCGAAAGGCGTTGACCATAAATGGGTACGACCACATCTGCTGCAGATCGGTGATCGGGTTCCAGCTCGGACCCGCGGCGAGGGTCACGGTTTTGGCCCGGCGTGGCCCTCGCACCGTTGGGGGTGGCCGATGACGACCAACCGGCCGTCGGATGCGGTGAGCACCTCGATCGGCGTGCCGAACAGCTGGGTCAGCGTCGGACCGGTGATCACCTCGCGGGGTGAGCCGATCTTCGAACCGCCCGGAGCGAGGTAGACGACGGTGTCGAGATGGGACAAGATCGGGTTGACGTCGTGCGCCACCATGATCACGGCCACCCGTTGCGCACGGCTGATTCTGGCGATGAGGGCGGCGACGGCGGCCTGATTCGGCAGATCGAGGCTGTCCAGTGGCTCGTCGAGCAGCAGCAGATCGGGGGCGGGCGCCAGCGCCTGGGCGATCAATAGGCGCTGCTGCTCGCCCCCGGAGAGCTCTCCGACCGGGCGGTCGGCGTACGCGCTGGCACCGACTAGGTTGATGACCTCTTCGACGCGCGCGGTGGCTGCGCGCCGCGCCGTTGCGCCTGGCCACGGCCACCAGGGCGGCAGCGGAAGGCCCCACCGATGCCCGTCCAAGCCCAGCCGTACGATGTCGCGACCCCGAATCCGCAGAGATGGGTCGAAGCTGCGGCGTTGGGGCAGATACCCAATCCGCTCGTTGGCCTGTCCAGCCGGGCCGCCCAGCACCCGCACCTCGCCCTCGATCAAGGGTAGCGCTCCCAGAATGATCTGGACGAGGGTGGATTTGCCGACCCCGTTGGGTCCCAACACGGCAACGAACTCCCCGGCGGCGACCGTCAGATCCAGCCCACTCCACAGTCGGTGGCCGCCTCGCTCGACCGCCGCATCACGCAGAGTGATCACTGACCGGGCTACTTGTTGATCTTCCTGTCGCGGTGGGCCGGTGTTGCTGGGCTGCCGTTGGACGTCGGAATTGAGCGAGTGGGTAGTCATTGGGCGGCTGCCTTCGACAGTGCTTGCTCGATGCCTTGGAGCTGGGCGACCTGCCAGTCCTGAAAGCTGGCGGTGGCCGGAACGAGTGTCTCGGTGACTGTTGCCACCGGGATACCGGCGGCCTTGGCCGCGGTCACCAGGGCCGCCACGTCCGGGGTCGAGTTCTGACTGTTGCATACGAAAATCTTGATCTTCTTGGTCCTGATCTGCTGATCTACCGTCATCTTGTCAGCGGCGGTCGGACCCGTGCCTTCGCTCACCGCGTTCAGGAACGACCCCGGAGTCGCCATTGTCAACCCCAAGTCCTCGGCCAACGGCGTCACGATCGATTCCGAGGCGCCGATCGGGGTTCCACCGTACTTGCTCTTGATTTCGGCGATGAGCTGGTTATAGCGGGCCAAACCCTGCGTCTCGTAGGCCTGCTTGCGCTGATCGAAATAGCCGGCGTCGGCCGGGTCGATCCGCTTGTAGTCAGCGGCGATCCGCTCGATCACCCGGTGTACATCATCCGGGGAGTACCAGCGGTGTGGGTTGCCGCCCTCCTTGACCTCCACCAGATCCCCAACCGTCAACACCGACCGCGCTGGCGCCGGGTTCGCGTTGACCAGCTTGGCGACCCACGGGTCGTAGCCGACTCCGTTCTCGATCACGTACTGGGCGGTCGCCAGGGCGCGTCCGTCAGCCGGGGTCGGCTCATAGTCGTGCGGGTCGCTGTCCGGCCTTGCGACGATGCTGTGCACGGCGACGTGTTCGCCACCCAGCTGCGTGGCGATGCTGCCCCAGAAGTTCTCCGCCGCCACTACCGCGATCTTCGTGTTGCCGCTCGACCGGGCCGCCGGACCGCTACCGGCCGGGGTCCCGGTAGCACAAGCCGTCAGCAGACCGGCGAGCGTTGCCGCCGCCGCTGCCACTCCAGCGGGCGACAAGACCCGACGCAATACTTCAGCTCCGTTCACATGGCGGCTCCTCACCTGAACGGTGGTACCCACACAGGTGGCAACCTGACGCCGAGGGTAGACGAAACTGATAATCATTCCAAGTCTTGCGGAACGGATGCTCGGGCAGGTCGGTGTCAGGCAGCCTCGGCGAGGACGAGGGCGACTCGGTCGTTGCAGTCGGTCCACCAGGTCTGGTCGGCGAAGCCGACTTCAGCCAGTTCGGACGCGAGTTCCGCGCGCTGGAACTTGGTGGAGACTTCTGTGCGCATCTGCTCGCCCTCGGCGTAGTGCACCGTCATGCCGACTGCGGGCAACCGTACGGTCATCGCGTGGCGAGCTTGCAGCCGCATCTCGATCCGCCCGTGGGAGGCGTTCCACGCCGCGACGTGATCGAACGCATCAACGTCGAAGTCCCCTCCGAGCTCCCGATTGAGTACGAGTAACACGTTGCGGTTGAACTCGGCGGTCACGCCAGCGGCGTCGTCGTAGGCGGGCACCATCACTGCTGGGTCGGTGACCAATCCGGCGCCCAGGAGCATCAGCTCACCAGGGCTCAGCGCGGCGCGTAGTGCAGCGAAGAAGCCGGCCCGCTCGACCGGCAGCAGATTGCCGATTGTGCCGCCGAGGAAAGCGACCAGCCGGCGCCCACCCTGACTGGCCGGTAGCAGCTCCAGATGCTCGGTGAAGTCGCCGACCACACCGTGCACCGCGAGCGCCGGATACTCCCGCCCCACCGCCGCCATCGCGCCGCGCAACGCCGACTCGGACACGTCCAACGGCACATAACGCTGCAGCGACCCGGTCGCGGCAAGTGCGTCGAGGAGCAACCGGGTCTTCTCCGAAGAGCCCGAACCGAGCTCGACGAGGGTGTCCACGGTCGCCCGCGCCGCGATCTGCCCCACACTGCGCTGCAACAGTTCCCGCTCGGTACGGGTCGGGTAGTACTCGGGCAGCACGGTGATCTTCTCGAACAGCTCGCTGCCGCGAGCGTCGTAAAACCATTTGGCCGGCAACCACTTCGGATCAGCGGACAGCCCGACCCGCACATCGTGATGCAGCGCGTCAGCGGTTTCGGAATCGGACAGGTGAATCTCCAGCACGGGTGCGGTCATGGCTCCTCGGTAGGGGTCGTATCGCCAGCGGTGCTTGGGATCGGCACGACATCCACGGCGGACGATGTCGCGGTGAGCAGATGACGGTCAGGGACCGGTTCCCAATCCGAAGATGGGTCGGTGGGCTCGGAGCAGACCAGCACTGCCCCGTTGCCGGCTCGCACCGCCAGCGCATGGTGCACCGTGGTCGCGGCGAGCATGGTGCCATCGGTGATCAGCAGGTTCAGCCGGGAAGCCGGGGCGCAGCGGAGTACTTGCGTAGCAACAGTGCCCAGCGCGCAGCCCAGCGACTCCCCGGTCGCCAGCCGGCTGCGGACCAACGCCCACAACAGCGCGGAGTCGGTGGATGCTTCCAACGTGAGCAGATCGGTCACCGGCAGACGGCGGGCCAGCGTGGCCATGCTGTCCGGCCACCCTGCGACCCTGCCGTTGTGGCTGAACAGCCAGCGGCCGGTGCCGAAGGGGGCGCAGGCGGTGTCCACTATGGGCATCCCAACGGTGGCCGACCGCACCGCGGCGAGCACTGCACCGCTGCGCACCTCGGTGGCCAGCGCGGCGAACGTCGCGTCGGCCCACAACGGGACGGCCCGCCGGTACCGGATCGGGGTGATGGCGCCGTCGGGGTACCAGCCTGCGCCGAACCCGTCAGCATTGATTGTGCCGCCACCACGCATGTCGGCCGGTGCGTAGCTCTGCCGCAGCAGCGAGTGTGGCGGGGCCAGCAGCAGCGTGGCGAGGTCGCGCGGCGGCCCGAGGTAGGCCAGGTGTCGACACACGTCAGGTCAGGTCCCCCGGGTCGGCGTCCCGGGCGCAACGGAAACCGGTGAAAATCTGCCGGCGCACCGGGTGATCCCAGTTGCGGAAGGTCCCCCGGCAGGCCGCTGCATCGGTGCCGAACGAGCCGCCGCGCAGCATCCGGTAGTTCCCGCCGAAGAACACCTCGGAGTACTCCCGGTACGGGAACGGGGCGAAGCCCGGGTATCTGGAGAACCCGGAAGACGTCCACTCCCACACGTCGCCGATCAGCTGGTGCACGCCCAGCGGGGAGGCGCCGGCCGGGTAACTGC
This sequence comes from Mycobacteriales bacterium, assembly GCA_038276315.1. Lineage (GTDB taxonomy): Bacteria > Actinomycetota > Actinomycetes > Mycobacteriales > Pseudonocardiaceae. Next base: position 20,471 of record JBBPZY010000075.1, on the reverse strand, counting down.
CCGTGGGAGCGGGCTGCAAGTGTCGTTGTCCCAGGTTGGCGTGCGCCGGGGTGGGATCCTCATCACCCCAGGGAAAGCGGCGGGACCGGCCGGTGGCCGGATCGAACCGGGCGGCCTTCTCCCACTCCACTTCGGTGGGCAGGCGCTTGCCGGCCCACGCCGCATAGGCCTGCGCCTCGAAGAAGCAGACGTGCACAACGGGCTCGTCTGCCGGAACCGGCTCGATGACGCCGAACCGGTTGCGCCACCACGACCCGCTGTCGAGGTACCAGAACTGCGGGCCGACGAGACCCGCCTCGCACCGGTGCGCCCAGCCCCGCTCACTCCACCACCGCGGGTCGTCGTAGCCACCATCAGCCAGGAAACGCTGGTACTCCCCATTGGTCACGGGAACGGTGTCCAACCAGTACGCACGAGTGCAGGCGCGGTGCGCGGGGCGCTCATTGTCCAGCGCCCACGGCTCGGTGGATGTGCCCATAGTGAACTCGCCGGCGGGCACCAGCACCTCGCCAGGAAGGCTCAGGGAGCGCTGCGGCTGAGGTGGGGGGGCGTGCAGGGCAGCCGAGCCGGCCCGAAGCTGGTGAGTAGCCAGCATCGTCTCGTCGTGCTGCTGTTCGTGCTGCACGATCATCCCGAAGGCGAAACCGTTCTCCACCAGCCTGCGCCCCTCCAGCGGGGCGCGGTCCAGTACGTCGAGCACCTTGTTGCGGACCTCGCTTAAGTACCGTCGGGTCTCGGTGGGGTCGAGCAACGGCAGCGCGGGCCGGTTGGGCCGGGGGTGCTTGAACGCGTCGTAGAGCTGGTCGATGTCGGCCCGGACCGGATCGCGGCCGCCCACCTCCCGAACCAACCAGAGTTCTTCCTGGTTACCGATGTGAGCGAAATCCCAGACCAGCGGAGACATGATGGGCGAGTGTTGGCAGATCAACTCGCCGTCATCGATCGCGTCGGTCAGTGCGGCGCTGCGGGAGCGAGTGCGGGTGAGCTCACCGGCGAGATGATCGCGCAGGGTGGCGGTGCCCCGCTCGGTGGTCGGCATGGTCACAGCGGATGCCCTCCGTTGAATCCGGCCGAGCCGGCCAGGGCACTGGTGAGATCGTCTGCTGGGCAGCGACGGCGTCGGACCCGGTGTTCGGTGATCTCCTCCACGAGCAGCTGTACTTCGGGTGGCGGATCGAGCGCGGGCAGGGCTTGGCAGGCCAACTCGAACACCGCGATCGCAGCCGCAGCCAGCGTGTCGTCACGCAGGCCACGTCGGGCCGCCGATAGCCACCAGCCGACGGTGGGCGCGCAGGCATCCCGGGCGGCCGCGGTGACTGCGGGGTCGGCAAGTAGCGCGGCGGTTACCGCCACCGGTACCAGCCACTGCCCCATTGGCTGGGTGTCCAGGTAGCGAACCTCGAGGTAGCCCTGCGGTCGGACCGGCGGGAATAACGTGGTCAGGTGGTAGTCCAGATCAGCGGTGCTGGGGCGCCCGGGTAGTGCCCCGGACAGCCAGTCGGCAAAGGTGATCCCGCTTGGCACGTGCCATTCGCCCCAGGGACGGCGCTGGCACAGCACCGGGGTGTCCAGCGCGCGGCGGGCCCAATCCACCGCGGGGTCCCAGCCCACAGTCAGGCCCCAAGGCACCCGGCTGGGCTGAGTGCGGGCTGGGTCCAGCGCGAACCACGCCTGCATCCGGGACGATGCCCACCCGGTGCGCCGACCACCCAGCCAGGGGGAATTGGCGAAGGCCGCCAGCAGCACGGGCCCGAGATCGTGTAGTGCGGCCCAGCGCAGCGCCACCTCGGCAGAAGTGCCCGCGTCCAGGCACACCTGCACCGCGGCGGTGGAGCACATCATCGCCCGGCCCATCGGACCTATCCGGTCGAAAGCAGTCTCCATGGCGGCGTAGCGCGGAATGTCGATCAGCCGGCGGGACGGGCGATGCGGGTCGGAACCCAAACCGGTGAGGACCAGACCCGCGGGATCGAGCAGATCGGTCAGTGCGGCGGTATCGCCTTCCACGGTGGCGATGAGCTCGGTCAGCGAGGCACAGGGCGGGCTGGAGATCTCGAGCTGACCACCGGGTTCGACCGTGACGGAAGAGCCGTGTGGTAGAGCGGACTGGGGGCTGTCGGGGACAAGCGACTTCGGTACGTAGCCGCCGAGCGCGTCGGCGAGATGCCTGGCCTGCAACGGGCGATGGGGGTTGCCGGAATGCTGCACCACCCACTCGAGCTCGGCGCCGAGCAGCTTGGGCGGTCCGTGCTTGAAACACACCGACGCGACGTACACCTCGGCTTCTGCCCGACTGCGCAGCACGGTCGGCGGTGCGACCGCCGGCGCCGCCCAGGGCGGCGGTGCCTCTGAGGTCACGACCACACCTCCTGTGGATCGACCGGCCCACGCCACGCTACCCAGTTGCCCCGACGCCCGCACTGTGACGCAATCAGTAAATAAGTAGCTGTGACGGACGGTCATACGACGGCGAACTGGGTGTGATGTAGCTGTGCGTAGCGCCCGTCCGCCGCCAGCAGCTCCTCGTGTGTGCCGCGCTCGACAACCAAGCCCTCCTCGATCACCAGGATCTGATCCGCGGCGCGGATGGTGGACAGTCGGTGCGCGATCACCAGCGCGGTGCGCCCGTGCAGCGCTTCGGCGAGCGCGGCCTGCACTGCCGCCTCAGACTCCGAGTCCAGATGCGCGGTGGCCTCGTCGAGGATCACCACCCGAGGTCGGGCCAGCAGTAATCGGGCGATGGTCAGGCGCTGCCGCTCCCCACCGGACAGCCGGTACCCACGGTCGCCTACCACGGTGTCCAACCCGTCGGGCAGCGACCGCACCAGCTGCTCCAGCCGAGCTCGCCGCAGCGCTTCCCACAGCTGCTCATCTCGCGCATCCGGCGCTGCGAAGCGCAGGTTGCCCGCGATGCTGTCGTGGAACAGATGCCCGTCCTGGGTCACTACGCCCACCGTGTCCCGCAGTGCGGCGAAGGACAGATCGCGGACATCCGCCCCGTTGAGTCGGATCGCTCCGGCGTCGACGTCGTAGAGCCGCGGCACCAGCGACGCGATGGTGGATTTGCCCGCGCCCGAGGACCCGACCAGCGCCACCAGCTGCCCCGGTTCGGCGCGGAAACCCACTCCGTGGAGCACCTCGGCGCCACCCCGAGCGTCCAACGTCGCCACTTCCTCCAACGAGGCCAGCGACACCTGGTCGGCCGACGGGTAGGAGAAGTGCACATCGTCGAACTCCACCGACACCGCACCGACCGGGACCGCCCGGGCATCCGGTTGTTCAGTGATCATCGGACGGACGTCGAGCACCTCGAAAACCCGCTCGAAGGCGACCAACGCGGTCATCACGTCGACCCGGGCGTTGGCCAGCGCAGTCAGTGGCGAGTAGAGCCGGGTGAGGAGCAACGCGAGGCTGACCACAGTCCCTGGTGCGATGTCGCCGCGTAGCGCCAGCCAGCCGCCGAGCCCGTACACCAGGGCTTGTGCCAGCCCGGACACCGTGGTCAGCGCGGTGAGAAAAACCCGCGCCGACATCGCGCTGCGGACTCCGATGTCACGCACCTGGGCGGCCCGGTAGCCGAATTCAGCGGCCTCGACCTCCGGCCGTCCGAAGAGCTTGACCAGCGTGGCGCCCGGCGCGGAGAACCGTTCGGTCATCTGAGTGGTCATCGCTGCGTTGTGCGTCGAGGCCTCCCGCCGCAGCTCGGCCATCCGCGCACCCATGCCCCGCGCCGGTATGACGAAGATCGGCAGCAACACCAACGCCAGCACGGTGACCTGCCACGACAGGGTCAACATCACCCCCAGCGTGAGCACCAGCTGGATCGCGTTGGTGAGCACTCCGGACAGCGTGGAGGTCAGTGCGGTTTGCGCGCCTATTACATCGTTGTTGAGCCTGCTGACCAGCGCCCCGGTGCGGGTGCGAGTGAAGAACGCCACCGGCATCCGCTGCACATGCTCGAACACCGTGCGGCGCAGGTCCAGGATCAGCCCCTCGCCGATTCTTGAGGACTGCCATCGCGACGCCAGACCGATCCCCGAGTCGATCACGGCCAAAAGCGCGATGAGCACGGCCAGGCCGACGATCAACGCGGCACCCGCGTGCGTGACGATCGCGTCGACGACCCGTCCAGCCAGCACCGGAGTGGCGACGGCGAGAACTGCGGAGACCGTGCTCAACGTCAGGAAGATCAGCAGCGACGTACGGTGCGGCTTGGCGAACGTGACGATCCGGCGCAACGTGCCCGGCGCGAGGGCGCGGGGCGTGCTGCCCTGGCGCATCGAGCTGTTCAGCAGACTCCACGAGTTGTCCATGAACCGTCCTCCGCTGCCGCGCGACCCGGTCGTCGCCTCCCTTGCAACGTTGTAAGCACTCCGTTGTTCCTTGCTCCGGCCGTCGCTGGACCGCCATTCGACTCCGGTCGGTTCGCGCCCACTTGCGCGGCTGGCGCCTCGGCACGATAGGCGACTGGCTCGACGAACTCAGCTCCGTGATCGCGGCTTATGTGCGCTGCGCGACATCAGGTGTCGCCTACGGCACACAAAACACGATCAGGCCGCTGCTCATCCGTCCGACGCTCAGCCGGTCTACTTCTTCTTCGTGCGGGTGGCGCCGCCGCGACCACGCAGCGTCACACCGGACTCCGAGAGGACCCGGTGAACGAAGCCGTACGACCGTCCGGTCGACTCCGCGAGCGCCCGAATGCTGGCGCCCTTTTCGTACTTCTTCTTCAGCTCCGATGCGAGCTTGTCCCGGGCCACGCCGGTGATCCGGCTGCCCTTCTTCAGGTCGGCCACCTCGAAACGCCTTCCTTCCGACGCTAGATGGGCCGGTCACGGCCCTTGCGGCAATGATCGACCAGGTTAGCGATCTCCGCTAGACGATCTCCGAATGGATCTGTGAGCGGTCGCTGCAGCGGGCCCGAATGCGCCATAGGCACAGCCCAGGAAGGTCATCAAGCGGTTGTCAACCAACCACTCTGCGTAAACAGAGGGTGTCCTCGTCAGGCGAGCTGCACCAAATCGAGGTAGTCCTCGCTCCAGTGATCCTCGGTGCCATCCGGCAGCAGGATCACGCGCTCGGGGGCCAGCGCTTGTACTGCTCCTGCATCGTGGGTCACCAGCACCACTGCACCTGCATAGTGGTGCAATGCGTCGAGCACCCGCTCCCGGGAAACCGGGTCAAGGTTGTTGGTCGGCTCGTCGAGCAACAACACATTGGCGGCGGAGGACACCATGGCAGCCAGCGCCAGCCGGGTCTTCTCACCCCCAGACAGGGTGCCGGCCAGCTGGTCCAGCTGCTCGCCACGGAACAGGAAGGCGCCGAGCAGGGTGCGTAGCTGCTGATCCGGCGCTTCCGGCGCGGCATGCCGGATGTTCTGCCACACGGTGACACCGAGATCCAGGGTGTCGTGCTCCTGGGCGAAGTACCCCACCCGCACACCGTGGCCGGCGTCGACCTGGCCGGCATCCGGGCTCTCCATCCCGCCGAGCAACCGCAGCAGGGTGGTTTTTCCGGCCCCGTTGAGACCGAGGATCACCACCCGGGCTCCTCGGTCGACCGCGAGGTCCACCCCGCTGAAGACCTCCAGCGATCCATAGGATTTGGTCAGCCCGCTCGCGGTCAGCGGAGTCCGCCCGCAGGCGGCGGGCTGCGGGAAGCGGATCCGCGCTACTCGCTCAGCCCGCTGTTCGGTTTCGGCGCCGGCCAGCAACTTCACGGCCCGCCGCTGCATGTTCTGCGCGGCGACGGCCTTGGTGGCCTTGGCTCGCATCCGGTCGGCCTGCGCCATCAGTGCGCCGGCCTTCTTCTCCGCATTGGCGCGTTCCCGGCGGCGCCGCTTCTCGTCCGCGGCTCGGGCATCGAGGTAACGCTGCCAGCCAAGGTTGTAGATATCAGCTTCGCCGCGGATCGCGTCAAGCAACCAGACTTTGTTGACCACCGCGGCGAGCAGATCGGTGTCGTGGCTGATGACGATGAGGCCGCCGTCATGCGCCGTGAGGAAATCGCGCAACCAGGTGATCGAATCGGCGTCGAGATGATTAGTCGGCTCGTCGAGCAGCAGGGTGGTGTTCGAATGGCCGCCGGCACCGTCCGAGGCGCCGAAGAGGATTCGGGCCAGCTCGACCCTGCGGCGCTGACCGCCGGAGAGCGTGTGCAGCGGCTGGGCCAGCACGCGGTCGGGCAAGCCGAGGCTGGCGCAGATCCGCGCTGCCTCGCTTTCTGCGGCGTATCCCCCCAGGGCAGAGAACCGGTCCTCGAGGTGGCTGTAACGGCGTACCGCCCGGCCTTGCTCCTCGCCGTCGACCAACTCTGCCATCTCTGACTGCGACTTCTCCATCTCGTGCAGCAGCTGGTCGAGCCCGCGAGCGGACAACACCCGATCCCTGGCCGAGACCGAGAGGTCACCCTCGCGGGGATCCTGCGGCAGGTAGCCCAGCTCTCCGGCGCGGCGTATTTGGCCACCGTAGGGAGGGCACTGCCCGGCCAGCGCCCGCAACGTGGTCGTCTTGCCGGCACCGTTGCGGCCGACCAGGCCGATCCTGTCTCCGGGCTGCACCCGCAGGGTGGCTCCGGACAGCAGGATCCGGGAGCCGGCGCGCAGCTCAAGGTCGGTAGCGGTGATCACGATGCGGAGACTCCAAAGGTGGTCGCTGGCAGGGATAGGGCCCCACGCGCCGTGGCGCGCAGGGCCGACAGCGCATCAGCTTGTTGCGACCACGGCCCCATACTACCGACCGCTGCACCCGGATTACGGTGCCGCTCGCTCGCCACTGGGTCCCTACGCTAATCCCGGCGGTCGAGCCGCACCTCCACACAACGGATTCTTCGAGCGGACTCGTCGAGCACTGCGCGGCGCGGCTCCGCGATGTCCAGCACCCGAGGCTCGGCGCGCTCCAACAACGGGGCCAACCGTGGGTCGGCAGCCAGAGTGCGCAGTGCCGCGGTATCCCCACCGAGGATGACGGCATCCAGCTCTTCGGCACGGGACAGCAGTACCCGCGCAGCGGCGTCGGCCGCAGCGCGCAGCGCCACCCGCGCTTGACCCTCCCGCCGTCGGGCGAAACGCTGCTGGGACTGCCCGCCTGCGGCGGAGCGGCCGTGCACCAGCCGGCTGCCGGTACTGGAGGTGAGTACCACGCCGGCGCGAGCTATTCCGACGCTGTATCCACCGAGGCGTACCAGCAGCAGCCCCACCGCGCGCGGCACCATGAGGTGGTCGACCAGATCCTCGGCGGCGAGCCCGATCCGTTGCTCGGCGGGAGCCGCTAGCGGTGCGAACGGAACCAGGATCGATGCCGTCGCGCCGTCACCAGCCGCTACCTCCACTCGCTGCGGCGTGACCGTAGTGTTCAGCGCCCCGCCGTGTCCAGCGGCGAACCGCTCCAGGAACCCGGCCAGTCGCTCGGGCTCCACTTCCACCGCGCGCCCACCGCCGGCAAGCTCCCGGGTCCGGCTCATTTAGGCACGCTAGCGCGTGCCTGTGAGTGGCAATGGGTGCTATAGGACGCATCGCCACTCACAGGCAGCCCTAGGCTGCACCAATGATCGATGTGCTGGTCGCCGGCGGCGGCCCGGCGGGGTGGGCGGTGGCGGCGGCCTGCGCGCGGCTGGGGCTGGACACCGAACTGGCGGACCCTGCGCCGGACCGGCCGTGGCGGGCTACGTACGGCTCCTGGCGGCAGGAGCTGCCCGCCGATGCCGACCCGGCAGTGGCGGGTAGCGGCTCCGGTGAGGCCATCGGCACGATGGGGCACCGGCTGGGGTGGGACTATGTGGTGCTGGACAACGCAGTGCTACGCGACGGCTTCGCGGCCGCTCCGGTCACAGTGGTGAAGGGCCGGGTGCGGGATGCCCGCCCGGACCCGAACGGGGTCACCGTGGACTTCGATCGCAGCCAACGGCGGGCCGCCATTCTGCTCGACGCAACCGGTGCGTCGCGCTCGGTGCTCGGCGCTTCCCCCCGCCGGACTGCCGCGGAGCAGACCGCCGTGGGTGTGCTGGTCGACGCCGACGCTGCGCGGGATCTGGTGACGCCGGGCAGCGCCTTGTTCATGGACTGGCGGCCACATCACGGTGAGACGGGATGGCCCACGTTCCTGTATGCGGTGCCGGTGACGTCGGATCGGGTACTGCTCGAGGAGACGTCGTTGGCGTGCCGTCCAGGATTCGGGCTAGCGGTGCTGCGTCGCCGGCTGCACGCCAGGTTGGCCCATCACCGCATCGCGGTGCCACCGGGCGCCGAGGAGCGGGTGCGCTTTCCGGTGGATCGACCGCTACCAGCGCCTGGGGACTGGCGCGGACCAGTGATCCCGTTCGGGGCGGCGAGCCCGCTGGTGCACCCGGCTACCGGATACAGCGTGGCCACGTCGCTGCAGTTGGCTCCTCGGGTGGCCACCGCAGTGCGGGATGCGCTGCAGCGTGGTGGTTCCGCGGCTGCCGGTGTCGCCGCCTGGCAGACGGTGTGGAGCCCGGCCGCACTGGCGGTGCACACCCTGCGGCGTCGCAGCCTGGAGTCGCTGCTTCGCTTCCCACCCCGCCTGGTTCCGGAGTTCTTCGACGTGTTCTTCGCGCTGCCGGAGCGACACCGCTGGGCCTACCTCACCGGCCGCGAGGATGTCGCGGGTAGCGCCGCCGCGATGGGCGCGCTGTTCACCGCGTCCCCGTGGTGGCTTCGCAAAAGGCTGGTCCTCGGGGCACTCGATCCGCGTACCCCACCGCAGTCGGTGGCGCAGTGATATCAGGCGTGCGGGACGCTGATGGTCACTTCTACGTTGGGTTTGACCTTCAGCGCGCCGAGCATGGCGGAAAACGGCTTGATGCCGAACTCGCGTTGATCTAGAGCGATCTTCGCGTTCCAGTGCTGGCCATCATCGTCGGCCTCGACAGAGATCGGTTTCGTGACGCCATGCAGGGTGAGATCCCCCTCGATGCGCGCCCGGTCACCATCGCGCACCACCGATACCGACCGGAACTGGATCTTCGGATGCTTCCGCACCTCGAGAGTCTTGTCGGTGTTCTTCTCGATGTCCTTCCGGTCCGAATCCTTCACCGCTTCGGTGATGACGCGCAGCGAGCCCGCGTCCAGATCGACGGTGATCCCGTCGTCCCCCACATCCGCGGACAAGCTGGTCACCTGGAAGGTCACGTCGTGGCCCATGGAGGTCAGTAGCCCCTCGCGAAAAACCGAGACCCGGCAATTCACCGCTGCAGCGTCGAAAGTTGGCACTCGGCCAGCGTAGCCGGACACGAAGCGTCACCGGGAATCACTCGAGAGATGCCGCCGTTGCGAGAGTCACTCGACCAGATGGTGCAGAGCGATCACTCCGGTCTGCATCGCCTCGGCAAGTCGCTGTACGTCAGCCAACGCCTCCCGATCGGCGTGCAGGGCGATGTATGCGGTGTCCTGATACCAGGAAAGCCCGACCACGAGCGCTTGACCAGCCGCGAGCGGCGCTATCGGGAAGGCCCGGTCTGCCAGCAGAGCTGCCAGCCGCCCCGGGTCATCGAGATGAACCGGTCGAAAGATCGCCAAAGCGCCGAGGTGCATCGGTGACACATCGCGATCCAGGCAGAGGAAGGCCGTGTCGAGTCCGGTCAGTCGCACCTGGAGAGCTTCGCATAACTGATCGAGTGTGGCGTGCAAACCTGCCCACCCCGGCAGGTGCATGATCACACCGTGCAGGTCCTGATCGACGCCGACAACCTCGACGTGCCGCGGCTGCGTTTGCTCGTCGCAGCGCTGGAGGCGGCACCATCCTGCGACGTGGTGATAGCCGGAGCACCGACAGCATTAGAAGCGGTCGACTGGCCCCTGCAGGCTCAGCTTCTGCCCGCCAGCGGCTGGCAGGGCGCCGACATACTGCTGGCTCGCGCCTACCGCATCGATGACCGACCGCTGCTGCTGACCACAGGTGATGGGGACTTCGCTCAACTGGCACGACGCCACCCCGGCAACGTGCTGGTCGTCGGCGGCACGTCGAGCCGGTCCCGGACTTTCACCGGTCCGCGAATCAGCACCACCGATCCCGCCGCCGACGGTGGCGCACAGCTGCGCTCGTGGCTGGACCAGCACACAATGCTGTGATTGCTCCTAATACCGCGATGCACACCGGAGGACAATCGTGTCGACGCTGTTCAGCCGCATCATTCAGGGCGAGATCCCAGGCCGCTTCGTCTGGCGTGATGACCGCTGCGTTGCGTTTCTCAGCATCGCTCCGTTGCGGCCTGGGCACACCCTGGTCGTCCCGCGCGGTGAGGTCGACGAGTGGACCGACGCCGACGACGACCTGCTCACCCATCTCGTGGTGGTGGCGAGAAACATCGGCACCGCGCAGAAGGTCGCGTTCGACGCACCCCGTGCCGGGCTCATCATTGCCGGGTTTGAGGTACCGCACCTGCACGTGCACGTGTTCCCCGCCTGGAGCATCGATGACTTCGACTTCGGCAACGCCAACCCCGATCCAGATCCGGCCGAACTCGACGCCGCCGCCGACACGCTGTGCCAAGCCCTGCGGGAGATCGGACAGAGCTCGTCCGCGCTCAGGCCGACGGAGTGAGGGGCGGAAGCTGCGCAGCCGCAGGCTGTTGGATACCACGAACACCGACGAGAATGCCATCGCCGCTCCAGCGATCATGGCCGCAGGTTCTGGCAGGTGCCCGGGCTGCGGCCATCGACAGTGGCCACGGGTCACCTCGCTAGCGCGGTGAACTCGACGGTCTGCAGCTGGCCATGATGCTGAAATTCCAGGAACATCCGGTAGTAACCGGCTGTCGGCACGTCGGCCTCGAAGTCAATTGCCGTGTCCTGGCGGGGACCCGCGACGGGGCGCACGTTCAGGTGAGCCAAATCGCCCTCGCGCAAGATGACCAAATGCCCCGCGCTTCCGAGGATAGGATCAAGGTCGGTGACGGGCAGTTCGTCGCGCATCACATGCATCCCTATTCGCGATACCGACCCAGCGACCAGATCGCCGGTCCACACCACCGTATAACCATCTAGCTCGGCGATCGTCGAGACCTTCGATATGGGTCCGTCCTCGACGAGCCCCGGCGCCTCGAGATCCACGCCGAGCGTTACCGGTGTCGTGGCGGTCCCGGGCAGGAACTCTGCGAAAGCTCGGTAGCTGCCCGGCTCTGCGAGTTCCAGCGGTACGGTCCAGGTGCCGTCGGCGTCCATGACAGGATAAAGATGCTGGTAGCCGGTGATATCCCGGCGTACGACGAAGAAGTCCATCCGCTGGTCGCCGCGCTCGGCGAAGTCGGTCACCGGCCGGCCGTTACTCGAGTAGACGGTAAAACGGAAGTTCTCGAACTCCCCGGCGGTGAAGCGCGTGGTCCGCGGCCGCAGCAGGTAACCACGGCTGGCGATGGCCAGCCCACCAGGCGCCTTGCCGTGATCGTCGTCCTCGCCGATGCCGTTCCTGCCGTGGTCATGCGGCGCCGTCGCGGTGCGGCCGATGACCGCCTCGCCGAAGTTGATCCCGAAGCCGAACAACGCCACCAAGCCGGCGAGCAACGCCACCAATGGCACTGGGGCTCGCAGCTGTTCGGTCCGAAATTTCCGAGTGTCGAGCATGTCTAGTCGAAATCTCAGTCGGAGATCTCATAGCCGGCTTCGTCGACCGCAGCGCGGACCGCGGCGGCGTCCAACGGCCCACTGCTGGTGACTCGAACCCGGCCGGTGGCCAGATCTACCTGCACGTCTGTGACGCCATCGATGCCACCGACCTCTTGCGTCACCGCCGCGACACAGTGCTCGCAAACCATCCCCGTGATGATGTACTCGCCGATGGCGGCGGTATCCCCCATGTCATAACCTCCTCTTGCGCCGCTGCGCGCGTCGACCACGCAGGTCGCCATATGTTCTTCGAGCAAAGCCAGTGCGAAGGATTGCAGTGCTTTGGTAGCGGCCGAGACTTGGGTCAGGACATCGACCCGGCCGGTATTTGCGCACCACCGTGCCGATGCTAGGTCGGAACCAGTACCACCCATACCGGGCCGGGCGCGAAGGTCAGCGGCGTTCCATCCGGCAGGGTGAAGGTGGTGATCGCGTCGGGGGTCGGCCGCGACCAGCTCCCGGTGAACGCCAAGCCGTCGCGGAGCACGACCACATCACCGGAGCCCACTGTCGCCGCGAACGGCGACGCTGCTCCGGCCGCGTCGTGGACCGAGGTAGCGTGCACTGCCACTCGCTGCAGCACCACAGTTGCCGCGCCGGGCCGCGGTCCAGACGCGGAGCGCAGCGGCTCACCGTCCATGGAGATCACCCACCTGGACTCCGCGGGCACCCACTGCACACCGATGGCGGTCGCCGGGTACCTGACCTCAGTACCCGGGACCGGACGACCGCCGGGTGGAGGCGGTCCGAAGCGGAACCCGATATCTCGCGGTGGCGCGCCGCCTTGGCGTAGCCGATCGGGGTCGCCGTAGAGGTTGTGCGGCATCGGCCTTCGTCGGTCTCGGCGATAGTCACCCGACCGCGCTATGGCCGAGACGTCAAGTATCGGAGCGTGGGCCACTAGCGCGCCTACTTCAGCTGCAGCGCCGGAAAACGCCAGCGCCGGCCGGCCGAAATTGGCCAGCAGCTCCACGTCGGAGGCGCGCGAGCTGCGTACCGGCCCCACCACCGGTGGGACTCGGGACTGATACACGCCGAGTAACCGGCTCAGTCCGCCCTCGACCGGCTCGACGTAGACCAGATCCGCCAGCTCAAGTCCGCTTTGCGGGCGGGCCACCGCAGCATTGTCGATCTTCACGCAGAGTACTGGCGCTTTGAGGTCGGTAGGCAGGCTGGTGAATGGCGAAATCGGGGGCGGGCTGGCTACGACGCTGGGTACCAAGCTGGGCACCGGGTCGGACGGGACCACGCTCGGCGTAATCGTGCTGGGTCCAACCGAGCCGGACGGAAGCTGCGCGCCGGGTAAGGCGACCGCCGCGGACGAAGCCACCGATGCGCTGGAGGAGCTGGACAGCAAGCTGGCGGGCAGCGCGTACACCACCAGCAGCAGGGCCAGCACTCGCAGCGCTTGTCCCCGTCTGCTCATGACCACCACCCCCTCGCGGAGCGCATGATGCCACTCTGGGTGACACTTCATACCAGCGGCGATCCGGATGCCGGAAATCCTGGTCCGCCACACATGCGGAGTACCCAGCCATTTGGCGGTACCGCATGGCTGAGGGTGACGAGATATCGGCTTGATGTGGCACTCCGCTCGGAGGATGACAAAGAGTCGCCTACCGATTACGCTGGGGGAAGATCGCTCAACGTCACTACCGGGGGAACCTAGTGAGTATGAGCCATGGGCTGCAACGCGTCGAACCGAGGCGCGGTCTGATGGCTGTGCACCCGTGGCAGTGGAAGCTGTGGTGCGAGCGGAAAGTCGTCATCGCCTACGTCCTCACCGTGAATTTCGTGGCACTGGCGTTGGCTGCCGGGATCATCGTTGCGATGCCGATCCGCTCTGGCGACCTGGTGCACTTCGGGTTGCTGGTCGTGGGTGCGGTCGTCCACCGGGAGGCGGTCCGCCGGATCGAAAGCCTGCGTGAGCGGACGACGGGCAACGGTCTGCTGACGAATCTCAGCTCGTTATGGATTTTCGCGGCAGCGTTGTCAGTTCCATTACCACTTGTCCTCGGCCTTACCGGGATCGTTCACTTGCACTCCTGGTACCGAGGTAGCGCCGGCAGGTTGTACCGCAAGCTATTCTCCGCCGCGACGATGGTGCTGGCGCCCACGGCCGCCGTCGCAGTCCTACAGCTGGCCCAGCCTGCTAGATACCCGATAATCCCGCACGGGCCGGCGGGTCTCGCCGTCCTGATCGGTGCTGGGACAGTGTTCTGGCTGGTCAATTATGCCTTGGTGGTCGGCGCCGTGATCATGTCCGATCCGCTGCAGCCGGGCCGCCAGGTTCTGGGCAATCCGAGTGACCAGATCGTGGTGGCGGCCTCGCTCGGGCTCGGAGTCGGATTCGCGGTCATGCTGGCTTTCGCTCCGTGGCTGATCGCCGTCCTCATGATCACCGTGTTCGCACTGCACCGTGCACTGCTGCTACCGCACTTCCAGCAGGCCGCGCGTACCGACAGTAAGACTGGTCTGCTCACTGCAGGCTTCTGGCGTGAGGCCGCAGGCCGGGAGCTTGAACGTGCCCGCCGGCTCGCCGATCCGCTCGGAGTGCTGATGCTGGACCTGGATCATTTCAAGTCGTTCAACGATCGGATGGGTCATCTCGTCGGTGATCAGGTGCTGCGTGCCGTCGCCGACGAGCTCCGCTCCCAGACCAGGCCCTACGACCTGGTCGGACGGTTCGGAGGCGAAGAATTCGTGATTTTGCTGTCCGGTGTGGGGACCGCCCAAGTCGAGCACATCGCGGACCGGATCCGGGAGCGAATCAGCCAGCTGCGTGTCCTGGTCGACAGTCCGCACGATCGGCCGGCCACCGTGGATGGGATATCGATATCAATCGGTGCGGCGGTCCGACCCAATGATGGCGACGACATCGAACATCTGCTGCTTGCCGCCGACGGCGCCCTGCTGGCCGCCAAAGCCGCCGGCCGCGACCGGGTCCGCCTCGCGACGCGCTGATCCGCGCTCTCGCTGCCAGGGTGGGTGGCATGGTGAACGACGGGAACTGGCTTGCCGGATTGGGCACTGGAGAATTGATGCGCCGGGCTCGCGCCGTGCGTGATGCGGTGCACGGCATCCGGGTGACCTACTCCCCCAAGGTATTCGTGCCATTGACCATGCTGTGTCGGGATCGCTGCGGTTACTGCACCTTCGCGCACGCTCCTCGACAGCTGCCGACGCCCTACCTGGAGCTCGACGAGGTGATCGCGATCGCCTGGCGAGGCGCGGAGCTGGGCTGTCATGAGGCGCTGTTCACCCTCGGTGAGAGCCCCGAGCAGCGCTACCCGTCGGCCAGGAGCTGGCTGGCTGAGCACGGGTACAGCTCCACGGTGGACTACCTGATCGCGGCCTGCCGAGCGGTGCTCGAGGCGACCGGGCTGCTTCCGCATGCCAACGCGGGCGCCTTGCACCGTGCCGAGCTGGCTGCGCTGCGCACGGTGGCCGCCAGCCAGGGGATGATGATCGAATCGTTGCGGCCGGACCTCGCCGCGCATCGGGGCGCCCCGGACAAGCACCCGAACCGACGCTTAGCCACCCTGCATGCCGCGGGTGAGCTGGCGATCCCGTTCACCACGGGAATCCTGGTCGGCATCGGCGAGACTGAGGCCGACCGCGTCGTGGCCTTGGAAGCGATCGTCCAGGCGCACCGGCAGTACGGGCACGTCCAAGAAGTGATCGTGCAGAATTTCCGGCCCAAGGCGGGCACCGCGATGCGTCACGTTCCACCCTGCTCACCGCGGGAGCATCTACGGGCGATCGCGCTGGCTCGGCTGCTGCTGCCGCCGCAGGTACATGTGCAGGCTCCACCCAACCTCACCGACGATCCGGCCAGCGTCCTTGCCGCCGGCATCGATGACTGGGGCGGGATCTCCCCCACCACCGCGGATCACGTCAATCCCGAGCGGCCTTGGCCGGCGCTCGACGAGCTGCGGCGCGTCACTGCGGCGGCGGGCCACACCCTAGCGCCACGCCTGACCGTCTACCCGGAGTACGCCCTAGACCCTGACCGATGGCTGCATGAGACGGTCCGCTTCGGAGTGCTGGATCGTTCGGACGCCGAGGCTCTCGGGCGCGACGATCCGGGCGCGGTGTTCCCGGAACCTGCGCCGCGAGCTGCCGAGGGTGCGGAGATGACGGTGGCCGGGCGCCGCTCCACCGCCTGGTACTCCGGCGCCGACGTCGCGCCGCCGGTGTTGCTGCCGGCGCTGGGGCGGGCGGCCGGCGCTGTGCGTGCGGTGCTCGACGGGGTTCGAGCCGGACAGCGCCCCGGGCTCGACGAGCTGGTCACGTTGTTGCGAGCCCGCGGCCTCGAGGTCGGCGCCGTCGCCGGGCTGGCCGACGAGCTGCGCGCGGCAGCCGTCGGCGACACCGTCACCTATGTGGCCAACCGCAACATCAACTACACCAACGTGTGCACCTTCCGGTGCCGGTTCTGCGGGTTCTCCAAGGGCAAGCTGTCGCTGAATCTGCGCGGCACGCCGTACCTGCTGGCGCTACCCGAGATCGTGGCGCGGGTCCTGGAGGCGCAGCGCTGTGGCGCCACCGAGGTCTGCCTGCAGGGCGGCATCCATCCCAGCTTCGACGGTGACTACTACGTCACGGTATGCCGGACGATCCACGAGGCGGCCCCCGGCATCCATATTCACGGCTTCACCGCGCTGGAGGTCACCGAAGGCGCCCGGCGATTGGGCGAGCCGCTCGCTGCCTACCTGACCCGGTTGCGCGAGGCGGGCCTGCGCTCGCTGCCTGGTACCGCCGCGGAGATCCTCGACGACGAGGTGCGCGCGGTGCTGTGCCCTGACAAGATCACTACTGCGGAGTGGCTGGAGGCGCACCGGGTAGCGCACTCAGTGGGGCTTCGCTCCAACGTCACGATGATGTTCGGGGCCATCGAGCAACCGGTGCACTGGGCCCGTCACCTGCTGCGAGCCCGGGAACTACAGGAGCAGACCGGCGGATTCACCGAGTTCGTCGGGCTACCGTTCGTACATATGGCGACCCCGATGTACCTCAAGCGGGCTGCCCGGCGGGGGCCGACTTGGCGAGAGGTTCTGCTAGTGCATGCGGTAGCTCGGATCGCGTTGCACGGCTTGATCGACCACGTGCAGGCGTCCTGGGTCAAGCTCGGCGCCTCCGGCGCCCGCCAATTGCTGCAGGCCGGCGTCGACGACCTGGGTGGCACGCTGATGGACGAGAACATCAGCCGTGCAGCCGGCGCCAGCCACGGGCAGGGCCTGGATGAGGCGGGATTCCGCGCGATCGTCGAGCCGCTCGGTCGACCGCTGGCCCAACGCACCACCCTCTACGAGCCGGTGGGGTAACGCCTCGCTAGTGGAGACTAGCACCGACCAACATTCGGAGTTGGGCAAACAGCTCATCTCGGCTGGTCACGTCCAATCGCTGACGCATGCGGGCCACGTGGTGCTCGACGGTCTTGGCCGAGATGAACAGTCGTTCCCCGATCTGGCGGTAGGTCAGTCCGGTCAGGATGAGGTCGGCGACTTCGCGCTCGCGGTCGCTCAGCGTGGGGGCGCCGACTGGTGCGGCGGCCCGCCGGGTGGCAGCTACGGGCTCGGGCGAATCGTCCGGCGCACCCTCTGGCACCGGGCTGGCCGCGCCAGGGCCGGTGGCCTGCAACGCTCGAGCACATCCAAGCAGCGCGACCATGACCTTGCGGTCGGTGGTGCGGATCGCGGCCTGTCCGACGAGCCGGGAGCCGTCGTTGGCCTGCCCGATCGTCTGCAATCCGCGCGCCGCGGCCTCCACCTCCGTTGGGTCGAACTGCCCAGCCAGCACCTGCATCCAGGCACGTCCAGCGGCAGCGAGCACGGCGGCGTAGTGGTTGTTCTTCGCTGCCTGCACCAAGGCCGCCGCATGCGGTTCGGCCGCACCGGGCTGCCCTCGCAGCATCGCGGCGTGCATGGCGTACCAGTGCAGCGGCGCGGACCACAGCGGCGGGTCACCCAACCGCTCCAGCAGGATCCAGGCCTGCGCCAGGTGCGGCGCCACCCGGTCGAAGTCTCGTAGCCTGGCCGCAGCCACGGCAAGCTCACCCAGTGGCAAGAGGGCGAACAGGTCGGCCGGATGCCGGACGATCGCCTCTCGCGCCGCCGCCCACGCTGTCTGCAAAGTGGGAAGGTCGCTCTCGCGCCGGGCTAGGCCGACCGCCACTGCAGCGGCGAACAGCTCCTCCCGTGGTTCGAGGGCGCCTGAGTCCGGGACGGTGCGGGCCAGCCATCGCCTGGCCAATGCGAGATCCCCCCGGATCATCGCGGTCCAGGCCAGCAGTAGCTGGTGGCGGGCGCGTGCAAACAACCCGCCGGCGCCGCTGGACAACGCCCGCTCCAGGACCGAGACAGCGACGTCGAGCTCACCACAATGCAGTGCCACGATAGCCGCCAGTGCCGCCGGGGTGTCTGGCAGCAGCGCTGCGCGTCCCCCCGCTTCGAGCAGCGCGGCGGCCCTGGTCAGCGTGGACAGTGCCAGCATCGGGGCCGTCGGTGAACCGGCTACCGACTCGAGCGCGCCGGCGGCCATCAGCGACTCCGCGCCGGACACCAGCGTCGGCGGTCGGTCACCGGCAGAAGCCGCCAGGGCCTCCCGAGCCTCGGCCAGCGACCCGGTACCCAGCAGCGCCAGCGCCGCCAACGGCGCCGCCGATTCCAACCGGGCGGGTCCGACCCAGCGGTAGACCTCGGCGCTGCGAGCCAGCAGACCGCGCTGGGCCAAAACTGCGGCCGCGACGTTGCCAGCCCTGCCGAGGTCGGAACACGAGGGGTCGGACAATGCCTGATCGGCAAGGCGCAGCGCCTTGTCCAGGTCACCGGCGAGCGCCGATGCTTCGGCCCACCGAGGCGCCAACGAGGCCGGGTCGGCACCGGCCGCGACGGCCTGGGCGTAGAGCTGCGCAGCCTGCGCCGCAGCGCCTGACCCGGACGGTTCGGACATCGCGGCGTCGCCGGCCCTTTCGAAAACCGCTGCGAGATCGCCCCCGCGGACTCCCGCGTCGACCAGCTGGTGGGCCAGGTCGAGCACCGGTCGGCCACGTTCGAGGTGGGCAGCGAGCGCCAGCCGCTGAACAACCCGCCTGGTGCCCGGGGCGGCAACGGCCACGATCGCGCGCCGCACCAGCGGGATCACTCGGCCGTCGCTGAGCAGCAGGCCCGCCGCCTGCGCCATCGCCAACAGGTCGACAACGACCACTTGATCCAACACCAATACCTCGGCGAGGATCTCCGAGTCCGGGGCCGCGCCAAGCCCCACCGCCAGCAGCAATGCCCGGAGCTGGGGGGCCAGCCGGTCCAGGCCGTGGCGGACGCGATCGACGACGCCGGGCGGCAGATCTGGACGGTCGCCGTCGAGCCTGCCGCCAGCCCGTAGCGAGTCCACCACGCAGTCGATCAGCATCGGGACTCCATCGGTCTGCTCGCAGAGCAGGTCGACCACCGGCGCGGGCAATGCCCCGCCGAGCCGCACCGCGCCGCGCATCTGGATTCCGCGGCGATCCAGCCGGTCCAATAGCACCGGCGGATGGTGACCGCCCACCGCGTCGGCGAGTTCGTCGAGTTCCGGCTTACTCGGCCAGGGCCGGTAGGCGACGATGAGCCGCACGTCGCCGTTCACCGCCAGACGGCGCAGCCGGTCGAGGCCCGGGCCGTCAAGCTGATGGGCGTCGTCGACCAGCACGGCCACGTCCGAGGACGGCTTCAATTCGACCGGCACCGCGCCCGTCCCGACGACGCTTATCCCCGCCGCCAGGTACGCCTGACGCAGCGCTGCCAGCAGCGCACTCTTTCCACATCCTCCGGGACCGATGATGCACACCGCGAGCGGAGCCGACGGGTCGGCGCGGACCGCGTTGTACAACGTCTCCGCCGGCACCAACCCAGCCAACAAAACCTCTGCATCGTCGTGCCTCGGATGGTGGCGAGCCGTTGCCTGGTTCATCCGGGCTGCCGGTGGTGCTGGTGGGGCGTGGTGGTCGGAACGCCTGGAGTGGTCGTGACGGTCGTCGGGGTCGGTGTCGGGGTCGGGGTTGGCGGGGATTCCTTGGTTGTCGTGGGAGGTGGCGGCGGCGCCGTCGTGGTAGGAGGGGGGCTGGACCAGGCACTGGTCCAGGTGTACGTGGTGACCCAGCTCGGCTGCGGCGCGCTGGTGGCAACCGCGGGGGGACCCTGCCTGGCGACGGCGCCGGCCGGTCTGTTCGGTGCGGCACGCGGTGCCGTACCGACAGGTCCGCTTGATCCCCCGCCGTTGGCGCTGCTGTCGCTGCTTGCCCTGGCATTCGGTGCTGGGCTGGTGGTACCAGGAGCCGGGGCATCGGGCGCTGGGACACCAGGCGCCGTCGGGGTGCTGGGCGTCGAAGTCCCGGCGTTCGCCGGGGGGATAGGGCCGATGCGGGAGGTCAGGAACGGAACTGATGCGACGCCCGCGACGGTGAACACCGCGAGGGTTCCGGCGAGGACGACCTGTTTCACCCGTCGGGACCTGGTTCGGCGCCACTGGAGCGCAGCGGGTTCGACATCCAGCGGCAGGGCCGTCAGGGATGGGCGTGGGGGAACCTCCGCTGGTTCGGACGCCGAAAGTTCGGATCCAGCGGCTAACGCGGAGGTCACGGTGGCGGCGCCGCCGTCGACCGCCCGGTACGCGAGGTCATCCTCGACCGACGCATCGTCGCTGAGCACACTGTCGGCGGGAAGCGCGCACAGGGCGGCGCCGAGTGCGATGGCGGCTTTGGGGTCGGCGTCGATGGCGACGGGGCGGCCGAGTTCGGCGGAGACGAGTTGGGCGACCAGCGGGACCCTCGAGGAGCCGCCGACGAGCAGGACTGCGTCGAGGTCGTCGG
>JBBPZY010000074.1:0-10659 GCA_038276315.1 Mycobacteriales bacterium | reverse complement strand
TGTCATCGAACAGACGATCGCCAACTTCAAAACATGGCGAATCTTGCACACTGACTATCGGCGACCGTTCGAGACATTCGCCACAACCATCTCCGCCGCTATCGGGCTGCACTTCTATGCATTCGCGTGAATAACCCTCCCGGATCAGGCTCATCGAAGTCAGGGGATATCCAGACCTTGCCTTTCCATCCTCCGGGCATGCGGCATACCGGGGAGCGCGGCAACGGCACCAGCCGTGCGACCGGCTTACCGTTGCGGGCGATGACAACCTCATCGCCGGCCTCCACCTGCGCGAGCAGCTTGGAAAGTGTGCTCTTGGCCTCGTAGATGTTCACTTGCTTGGGCACTTCTCCAGTGTACTTGACCAACCAGACCAGACCAAGCATGGTGGCCGTTCACACCGACTGCACCTGCTCTGGTCTCCCAGAAGCGGTGTGGGCCCGCGCGCTAGCGCTCCTCGGCACCTGGCGAGACGAACGGCAGACCGGATGGGGGGCCGTGCTCGATCAGGTCGAGCAGTGCATCGGTATCCAGATGGGCCGAGACGAGGTCACCGAGCAGATCCAGCTGGGCGGCCCGTAAGGCGGCGAATCTGGTGTCGGGCGCCGGTCGGAAACCGGGCCGGTCGGCGAGGGAGGCCGTTCGCCGCAGCAGGGCACGGCGGAAGGCGTCGTTTTCGAAGAGCCCGTGCCAGTGGGTGCCCAGCACGTGTCTGCCATCGGAGCCGTCCTCGGCGCCCGTCACCAGCGGTGGGTCACCGCGATGTACCACCCGGCCGTGGTGTATCTCGTAGCCGGTCACTGGCTCCCCCAGTGCGATACCAGAACAGCGCGCCAGGTGTTTGACGGGATCGAAGACCACGTCGAGGTCGAGCAGTCCCAGACCAGCCACTTCCCCGGCGCCGGACTCGACATGGTCAGTAATGCGGCGCGCCAGCATCTGGTAGCCACCGCAGATGCCCAACACCGGACGTCCGGCGCCGGCGTGTGCCGCCACCGCAGCAGCCAGCCCGGTCCGGCGTAGCCAGGACAGGTCCGCCACGGTGGATTTCGAGCCGGGCAGCACCACCAGGTCGGCGTCGGCCAGCCGGGAAGGCTCGGTGACATAACGGACCGCCACCCCAGGTTCGCAGGCCAACGCCTCGACGTCGGTGCCATTGGAGATCCGGGGTAGTCGCACCACGGCCACCCGCAACCACTGGGTGCCCTCAGGTGGAGCAGAGCGCCCGATCATGCCGTCGGCGGTGTGAGCCAGTGAGTCCTCGGCATCGAGCCACAGCGAGTCGCTAAACGGCAGCACGCCGTAGCTCGGCCGGCCGGTCAGCGCCCGCAGCTGGGCCAGTCCGGGAGCCAGCAGATCCGGATCGCCGCGGAACTTGTTGATCACGAACCCGGCCACCAGCGCCTGGTCGGCAGGCGACAGCAAAGCCACGGTGCCGAACAGGTGCGCGAGCACGCCGCCACGGTCGATGTCGCCGACCACCAGGACCGGCAGTCCAGCGGCCCGGGCCAATCCCATGTTGGCGATGTCGGTGCCCCGCAGATTGATCTCGGTGGGCGATCCGGCGCCCTCGCAGATCACCACGTCGTAGTCGGCTCGTAGCGCGGCCAACGTGCCCACCACGACATCGAGCAGCTCAGCCTTACGGTCTCGGTAGGACGCAGCAGATACCGTGCCGGCGGCGTGGCCGAGCACCACGACCTGGGCGCAGCGGTCGCTTCCGGGTTTGAGCAGGACCGGGTTGAACCGGACCTCGGGCTCGATGCCGCACGCCGCGGCCTGCATCGCCTGAGCCCGACCGATCTCGCCACCGTCGCGGGTCACGACCGAGTTGTTGGACATGTTCTGCGCCTTGAACGGCGCCACCGATATCCCACGCCGGGCCAGCCACCGGCAGAGCCCGGCCACCAGCACACTCTTGCCCGCGTCCGACGTGGTACCGGCGACGAGCAGGGCTCCGCGCACGACTACGGCTGGGCGCACGACTACGGCAGGGTCAAGATCTCCGCCCCGTCCGCGGTGACGACGAGGGTGTGCTCGAACTGCGCGGTGCGCGCCTTGTCCTTGGTCGTCACCGTCCACCCGTCTGGCCACACGTCGTAGCCGATCGCGCCGAGTGTGATCATCGGCTCGATGGTGAAGGTCATGCCCTGCTCTAAGACCGTGTCCACGGACGGCTCGTCGTAGTGCAACACGACCAACTTGCCGTGGAAGGAGCGCCCGATGCCGTGGCCGGTGAAATCGCGGACCACGCCGTAGCCGAAGCGTTTGGCGTAGGCCTCGATGACCCGACCTATCACGTTGAGCTGGCGGCCCGGTCGCACCGCACGGATGCCGCGCATCATCGCTTCGTGGGTGCGCTCGACCAGGAGCCCGTCCTCCTCGCTGACGTCACCGGCGAGGAAGGTGGCGTTGGTATCGCCATGGACACCGCCGATGAACGCGGTGACGTCGATGTTGACGATGTCGCCGGACTCGATCATGGTCGAGTCCGGGATGCCGTGGCAGATCACCTCGTTCAACGACGTGCAGCAGGACTTGGGGAATCTCTTGTAGCCCAGGGTCGAGGGATACGCGCCGTGGTCGAGCAGGAACTCGTGTACCACCCGATCGACCTCATCGGTGGTGGCGCCGGGCGCCACCGCCCGGCCGCCCTCGGCGAGCGCTTGGGCGGCGATCCTTCCCGCTTCCCGCATCGCTTCGATCACCTCGGGCGGCTGGACCAACGGTTCGGTGCACGGACTGGGTCCGGATTTGCCGACATAGTCCGGTCGCCGGATCGTCGGGGGAACCGGACGCATCGGTGTCTGGCGGCCTGGACGCAACGGGGTTCGCACGGGCATGTGCCCACTCTATGCCGGTCACTGCGCACCGAGTGCGGACAGGAAGCGCCCGGAGACATCCAACGCCGGGGCGGATGAGCCGGCGCCAACGACGAGAGTGGCGAATGCGACGTCACCGCGGAACCCGACGAACCAGCCATCCGCGCCGACGGGACCGTCGTCCGCGGTCCCGGTCGTACCGAACAGCTGGCCTTGGTCCGCCAAGGGTTTCGCGGTGCCGGCGGTCACCGCTTCTCGCGTCATCGCCCGCACCGCTTCGGCGACATCGCGTGGCACCGGTGGTACCGGTCCGAGCGCCGTCTGAGTCGGGATTCCCCTGACCAGAATCGGAGTGGGGAGCCGGCCGCCGGCATCGATCGTCGCAGCCACCAGGGCCATGCCGAACGGACTGGCCAGCACCCGACCCTGCCCGAATCCGTTCTCCGCGCGCCGCACCATCGACTCCGAAGGCGGAACCTGGCCGGTGACGGTAGTCACGCCGGCAATGTCGTAGTTCATTCCGATGCCCATCTGGTGAGCCGCATCGGTCAACGCGCCGGTTCCCAGCCGAGCCGCCAGTTGGGCGAACGTGGTGTCGCACGAGTTAGCGAAGGCGGTGTGCAGCGGCACCGTGCCCAGGTCGACGAGGTGTTCATTGGGCACTACCCGCTCCCCGACGATCGTGCTCGCCGGACATGCCACTGGCGAGTTCGGCGTGACCTGCTTGGACTGCAACGCCGCCGACGCCGTCACAATCTTGAAAGTGGACCCCGGCGGGAACCGCCCGGTCAGTGACAGCGCGCCTTGCGCGTCGGCCGCACTGTTCTGCGCGACGCCCAGGATCTCCCCAGTGGAGGGCTGGACCGCCACAATCATCGCCGGGTTGGCCACCGCGTCGACGGCGTGTTCGGCGGCGACCTGCACGGCGCGATCGACCGTGGTAGCCAGTGTCGGCACCGGACGTGGCTGCTCGGAGGCGAGGGTTTCGACCTCCTGGTCCATCGCGTTCACCGTCACGATGCGCCAACCGGCGGCATTCTCGAGCTGCTGCTCCACCACTTTGCGCAGACCCGGCAGCAGCTGAGAGGCGAAGTCCGGGTCGGGCCCGAGCAGCCGCTGTTGAGTGGTAAAGCTCACACCAGGCAGCTCGATCTGATCCCGCACCGCTAGGTAGTCCTGCTCGCGAAGCACTGTCACCGCACTGGGATGTCCCGCTGGGCCCGCCCTGGCTTCCGCAATGATCGATTGCTGGGTGATCTGGGGGTCGAAGCGCCCCAGCGCAGTCGCCAGCTGGGCAGCCGCTGCGGCCAGGTCCGGCGTCTCGCTGCGATCCAGCGCGACGGTGACCACGGTTTGCGAGGTCAGCAACGGTGTCCCGGCGCGGTCGACCACCGGGGCCGGCTCCGCCGGTACCTCGCGTAGCGTCAAGAGTTGATGCGCGCCCAGGCGCGGGTGCAGCACCGCTGGAGCCCACCGCACCAGCCACCCGTCGGCGGTGTTCGCGGGCACCAGGTCGAAGACGCCTGGGTAGCGCCACTGCCGGCCCCTACCCAGGTCCCAGACCGCGGCGAAAGAAGCCGAGGCGATGCGGTCGCCGGAACGGACCTCGCCCACAGTGAGCCGCACGTGCTGCGGCTTGAGCTCGTTGCGGACGTGCCGGATCAACTCAGTGGCGGCCACTGGATCGTCGGTGAGCCGCCCAGCATCGGCAGCGTCGCCTTTCGCTAGGGCGGCCAGAAACGCGGCCGCCGCATCGCGCGGATCAGACCCGAACAGGCCGCAGCCAGCCAGCAGGACGGCCATGAGGGCCGCCAGCAGGACGGCTACCAAACGTAGTCGGGACACGGGCGCGAGTATGCCCCTTGACTGTTCAGAACAGCACCGTTGCGAAGCAGCCCACCTGGGTGAAACCGACTCGGCGGTATGCCGCGCGGGCCGGCTGGTTGTAGGCGTTGACGTACAGGCTGGCGATCCGGCCCATCTGCTGCAGTCGGGCCACCACAGCCGCGGTCGCACCCGCCGCCAGTCCATGTCCACGCCAATCCGGGTGCACCCACACCCCCTGAATCTGACCCACGGTAGCTGACATCGCCCCGATCTCAGCCTTGAACACCACCTCGCCGGCCTCGAACCGGGCGAAGGCCCGCCCCGCCGCGATCAACTCCGCCACCCTGACCCGGTAACCGGCACCACCGTCGGGCAGTCGAGGATCGACCCCGACCTCCTCGGTGAACATGGCCACTGCAGCCGGCAGGTAGCTTTCCAACTGGTCGGGACGCACCGGCTGCACCAGCGGGTCCGCGGGCACCCCAGGTCGCTCGGCAAGCACCAGCAGCGGCTGGTTCAAACGCTCCTCGCGGGCCGGTCCCCAACTCTCACCCAGCTCCGACCACAGCCCGAGCACCTGATCGGCCGGTCCCACCATTGACGAGCAGCACCTGGCCCGCCGCGCCGCTCGGTCCGCGAAGGCCCGGATCGCCGACGGTCCCCCGCACAGGGGCACGAGGTTCGCGCCAGAAAAGCACAACCCGTCCAGCTCACCTTGCGGACCATCGGCGAAGCCCCACAGCTCCCCCCCGAGCCGCCATGGATCTAGACCGCCGTTCTCGATCCGGGCGGCCACCATGCAGGACATCACCGGGTCAGTGGCCAGCGCCGCACGGACGTTGCGCACGTCACGGTCATCCAGCAGCCGCGCACCCGCGTACTTGAGCACACCACCTAGAGTGCCAGAACGGCGGATGGCTGCCACTTAACGCGCCCACTAAGAGCCCTCAACCTTAAGAACCGTCAGCCTTGGGCTCTTCCGCCAAGCGGAAGGCCTCCTCGATGAGCGTCTCGACGATCTGCGCCTCGGGCACAGTATTGATCACCTTGCCGCGGACGAAGATCTGCCCCTTGCCGTTGCCCGAGGCCACTCCGAGGTCGGCCTCGCGGGCCTCGCCGGGTCCGTTGACCACACAGCCCATCACGGCCACCCGCAGTGGCACTTCCATGCCTTCCAGGCCCGCAGTGACTTCCTCGGCGAGCTTATAGACATCGACCTGTGCTCGGCCGCAGGACGGGCAGGACACGATCTCCAGCCGGCGGGTCCGCAGGTTCAGCGACTCCAGGATCTGCAAGCCGACCTTGACCTCCTCGACCGGCGGCGCGGACAGCGAGACCCGGATGGTGTCCCCGATGCCCTGACTGAGCAATGCCCCGAACGCGGTGGCCGACTTGATGGTGCCATGGAACGCTGGGCCGGCCTCGGTGACCCCGAGATGCAACGGGTAGTCGCACGCGGCGGCGAGCTGCTCGTAGGCCCGCACCATGATCACCGGATCGTGATGTTTCACCGAGATCTTGACGTCGTGAAAGTCGTGTTCGGCGAACAGGCTCGCCTCCCACAGCGCGGACTCGACCAGCGCATCTGGGGTCGCCTTGCCGTACTTGGCCAGGATCTTGGGGTCCAGCGACCCCGCATTGACGCCGATCCTGATCGGGATGCCCGCGTCCTTAGCGGCCTTGGCGATCTCGGCCACCCGGTCGTCGAATTTCTTGATGTTGCCGGGGTTGACTCGCACCGCCGCGCACCCCGCTTCAATGGCGGCGAAGACGTACTTGGGCTGGAAGTGGATATCGGCGATCACCGGGATCCGTGACTTGCGCGCGATAGCCGGCAGCGCATCGGCGTCGTCGGCACTGGGCACCGCCACCCGGACGATGTCGCAGCCCGCCGCGGTGAGCTCCGCGATCTGCTGAAGGGTGGCGTTGACGTCAGCGGTGAGCGTGGTGGTCATCGATTGCACGGACACCTGGTGCTCGCTACCCACGCCCACGGTACCGACCTGCAACTGTCGGGTCTTGCGACGCTCGGCGAGTACCGGCGGCGGCAGGGCGGGCATGCCGATCATCATGGAGGGCCTCACCTTTGGCTCAGTCATGGGTGCAACCGAATTGGATTGATGATGTCAGCGGTGATGGTCAAAGCGCCCACGCCGATGAACACGATCGCGATCGCATAGGTCAGCGGCATCAGTCTCGCGTAGTCCACCGGAGGCCCGTTAGGGCGGCCGGTGGCACGTCGGATGGCGTTGCGGACGCTCTCGTAAAGGGTGACCGCGATATGCCCGCCGTCCAGCGGAAGCAACGGCAGCAGATTGAATACCCCGACGAAGAGGTTGAATGCCGAGAGCAGGAACAGGAAAAACCACCACGCACCGAAACCGACAGCATCGCCACCAAGCACGCTGACCCCGACCACGCTGATCGGGGAGTCCGGCCGGTTCTGCCCGCCGATCCGATCGAACAGCGCGGGAATCTTCTGCGGGAACTGTTTGAGGCCCAGCCAGGTATTGGCGAACATGGTGCCGGTGAAGCTGACGGTCTTGTCTACCGCGGCTGCCGGGCCGTACTGCAGCGTCACGGCGTCCGGTTGCTGCGGTGTGACGCCGATCGCACCGACCAGCTTGTCGCCCTGACCACCCAGCGCCGAGACCGGCACTCGAGCCACGTCGACCAGGACGGTGCGCTGCTGCCCGGCCCGCTCTATCCGGAACTCGGTGGGACCGGAACGGCTTTGAATCGCGCCGTACAGGTCGGAGGAGTCATGCACCGGGGTGCCTGCCACGGCCAGCACGCGATCCCCTGGCTGCAGGCCCGCATTCTTAGCCGGCGCGGGGGAACCCGGCTGGCAAGAATTGTCGGCGCGCACCTCGAGGCACTGGCTGACCTTGGATACCACTGCGGGGGCCGGCGCCCGGTTGAGGTTAGGCAGGCCGGTCGACACCGCCATCGCATAGATCAGCGCGATGCCCACGACGAAGTGGGTCAGGGAACCCGCGGAAAGCACCACAACCCGCTGCCAGGTGGGGAATCGGAAGAACGCCCGCTTGCGGTCGTCCGGATCGGGCAGCTCGTCCATCGCGGTCATCCCCGCGATATCGCAGAACCCACCGGCCGGAATCACTTTGAGGCCGTACTCCGTCTCTCCTCGGCGAAAGGAGAACAGGGTGGGACCGAAGCCGATGAAGTATCGGCGCACCTTCATCCCGAATGCCTTTGCGGTGTACATGTGGCCGGCCTCGTGCAATGCGACGGAGATCCCGATACCCATCGCAAAGAGCACTACCCCCAGCACGAACGTCACGCTGCACTCCTCACTTCGGGGCTCCTGACTTCGGGCCCCGACCGGCCTGGGCGAGTTGGCCGCCCAGCAGCTCCCTGGCTCTGCTCCGAGCCCAGTCCTCGGCGGCCAGCACGTCGTCCACCGTAGTCGGGTCGGTCCGCCACCCCTGCGCCTCACCCAGCACGGCCGCCACCGTGTCGACGATCTCACGGAAAGAGATGCGGCGTTCAAGGAAGGCAGCCACCGCCTCCTCGTTGGCGGCGTTGAATACCGCCGGAACGCATCCGCCGGCCACACCCGCCTCTTTGGCCAGCTCGATGGCGGGAAAGGTCTCGGTGTCCACCGGCTCGAAGGTCCAGGTCACTGGGTTGGCGAAGTCACAGGCCGGGGCCGCGTCGGCGACCCGGTCCGGCCAGCCCAGCGCCAGCGCGATCGGCAACCGCATGTCCGGCGGGCTCGCCTGAGCGATCGTGGAGCCATCGGTGAAGGTGACCATCGAGTGAATCACCGACTGCGGGTGCACCACGACGTCGATGCGATCGTAGGGGATGCCGAAGAGCAGGTGCGCCTCGATCAGCTCGAGGCCCTTGTTCACCAGGGTGGCCGAGTTCACCGTCACCACCGGCCCCATCCGCCAGGTCGGATGCGCCAGGGCCTGCTCAGCGGTGACCCCGTCGAGCTCCTCGCGGTGGCGCCCGCGGAAGGGCCCCCCGGATGCGGTGAGCACCAGCCGGCGCACCTCCGCCCGGCTGCCGGCACGTAGGCACTGGGCCAGTGCCGAGTGCTCGGAGTCCACCGGCACGATCTGGCCGGGCGCGGCGGCGCGGGTGACCAGCGTGCCCCCAGCGATCAGGGACTCCTTGTTCGCCAGCGCCAGGATGGCGCCGCTGCGCAGCGCCGCGAGCGTCGGCGCCAGGCCGCGGGAACCGGTCACCCCGTTGAGCACCACGTCGGCGGGCACGGTCGTGACAAGCTCGGCCGCTGCATCGGGACCGACCAGGATCCGGGGCATCCGGTAGCCGCCCCGGTCGTACCCGCATCGCTGCGCTTCGGCGAACAGCGCCAGCTGCAGATCCTGCGCCGCCCGCCCGCGGGCCACCGCCACTGCGGGTGCGCCGGACGCCAGCACCTGCGCAGCCAGCGCCTCCGGGTTTGCCCCACCGGCGGCGAGCCCGACCACGCGGAAGCGATGGGGATTGCGCTGGATCACATCCAGCGCCTGGACGCCGATGGACCCGGTGCTGCCGAGCAGCAGTACCGTGCGCGGCCGATCTGATAGGTCCATTTAGGTCATTGTTCCCGATGGCGGTGGGGTTAAGCGTGCACGGTGGGGAGTCTGCGCCGGGCGGTGGTATGCGATGATGTTGGGGTGACCGTGACTGATCAGCACCCCGCCGACCAGGGGTCGACCCACGGCGAGCACCCAAGCCACGGCGTGGACCCGAGCGAGGAGCCGTCAGCCGCGTGGGGCTGGCATGGCACGCCCCAGCGCGCCGGCAAGATCGCTGGTTGGTTCACCGCCTTCGCGTTGTTCGCCATGCTGATCGGGAACAACGAGGGTCACGCGGGCGACTTCTTCTTGGTCGCCCCCGGCACGATACTTGTGGTGATGCTGATCGCCAGCCATTTCAAGGCCCGCAAAGCCAAGCGGCGCTGAGGATCGGCGGGTGGCCGGCACCCGCGGCACCCCAGCCGTCGAGCTGGAGGTCGGCCAGCGAACCGTCCGGATCACCAATCCCGACCGCGTGTACTTCCCCACCCGGGGCGAGACGAAGATCGACCT
Organism: Mycobacteriales bacterium; assembly: GCA_038276315.1. Taxonomy (GTDB): domain Bacteria; phylum Actinomycetota; class Actinomycetes; order Mycobacteriales; family Pseudonocardiaceae. Next base: position 944 of record JBBPZY010000074.1, on the reverse strand, counting down.
GGCGCGCTACTATCTCGCGGTCGGCGACGGCATCGTGCGCGCCCTGCGCGGACGTCCGTGCATGTTGCACCGCTTCCCCACCGGAGTCACCGGCCCCAAGGTGCACCAGACGCGCCTGCCTGCGGGCGCTCCGCCGTGGGTGCAGACCGTGCGGGTGGACTTCCCCTCCGGCCGCCGGGCTGACGAACTGTCTGTCACCGACCTCGCAGACGTGATCTGGGCGGTGCAGATGAGCACCGTGGAGTTCCATCCGTGGAACACCCGGGCCGCCCACGTGGAGCACCCCGACGAGTGGCGCATCGATCTGGACCCGCAACCCGGCACCGGGTTCGTCCAGGCGCGCCAGGTGGCTGTGGTGGTGCAGGAGGTGCTCGCCGAACTCGGCGCGGTGGGCTGGCCGAAAACCTCCGGGGGCCGGGGCATGCACGTCTACGTGCGCATCGAGCCACGCTGGAGCTTCGCCGACGTGCGCCGCGCGGCTCACGCCTTCGCCCGTGAAGTGGAGCGGCGCGCACCGGAGCTGGTCACCACCGCGTGGTGGAAGCGAGACCGGATCGCCGCGGTGTTCGTCGACTGGAACCAGAACACCCGCGACCACACGATCCGCGGCGCCTACTCGGTGCGCGGAGTGCCCGAGGCGGTGGTGTCCACCCCGCTGCGCTGGGACGAGGTGCCCGACGCCGAACCCGGTGACTTCACCCTGGCCACCGTGCCCGAGCGGTTCGCCCACCTGGGCGACGTGCACGCCGGCATCGACGACGCAGTCTTCTCACTGGAGCCACTCCTCGAGTGGGCCGACCGAGACGAGCCCTAGATGATCTATTCCAAGGGGTCAGTGGTCGTAGGCCAGCAGTGATCGCTTGATCGGCTGGCCAGTGCGGTCGTTGTGCCAGATCGCGGTGGTCAGGGCGAGGATGCGTTGCAGGACGCGGACCAGGACGCCG
>JBBPZY010000073.1:0-2700 GCA_038276315.1 Mycobacteriales bacterium | reverse complement strand
GCGCCGCCCGGCCAGCCAGCAGACAGCAGTCATCTTGATCAGGTCATGCTCGACAGCGACCGGCTCGGCGCCGGCATCGACCCGCCCGACGCCTACTCCGCTGCTGAAGGCTGGGGAAGCACCGAAGTCGAAGCCCGCCAAGGCGAACCGCTGGACCAGATGCTGGCCGAAGAAGAACCGGAGCAGAGCACAGATACCCCGACAGCCACCACCGCAGACCGGCGGGCGGGCCAGCTGCTCGCCGACGGGCTGCCGGCGCATCGCCGCGCACCGCCATCGAGCTACCCGCAGCCGGACCCGAGGACCAGCGCAGCCCCGAGCAGGAAGCCATGCACGTCAACGACGGCACCGCAGGTCCAGGACGAACACCGCACGCGAGCACGACGACCCCTGGCACCAATCCGCCCCAAATGGAGAACGATCGATGACTCGGACCACGACCGGCGACCACTTCCCACTCACGCCGTCCGGTGAGCAGTTCGAGATCAGCCACGGCGAGCAGCACGCGACCGTGGGCGAAGTCGGCGGAGGACTGCGCCGCTACAGCATCGGCGGGCCGGAGCCCGCCCCTGCCGGTACGGCACCGGTCATCATCCCTACCTGAACCCCGGCACCGACCTCATTGACCCGTCCGAACTGGAGCTGGATGCCGGACGGTGGCTGCCGACCGACGATCGGGGTCTGCCCACCGGTTACGCCGCGGTCGCGGCCTGGGACTTCGACTTCCGCGGCGGACGACAGATCGGTGCACAGGACATCGACTACACGTTCACCGACCTCGCCCGCGACGACGACGGCCGGGCGTGGGTGCGACTCACCGCACCATACGGCCCCGGCCTCGCATTGTCGGTCGATGAGGCGTATCCCTTCGTGGAGATCTACACCGCCCACACCCAGCCCGAGCCACACTGGCGCACCGGCCTGGGCGTGGAACCGATGACCTGCGCCCCCAACGCCTTCCGCAGCGGCGATGGGCTGATCCGGCTTGCCCTTGGTGAGTCGAGCACCGCGAGCTGGGGACTTCGCCCAGCCTGACAGGCAGTCGCGGACGGCGGGCGAGGCAAACGACGATGTGCAGGTCCTCGACGTCTCACAGATTCTCGCCCGCTCCCTCGCCGCGCCGATCGACTCCGAAATCTGCGCAGCGCACCGTAGGTGAGCCCCGAGCAGGCGGATCGGTGCTGCGAAGCACCGCCCTCGCTCGGGCACTGAAGGCCAGCTGATCGAAACGGTAGGCTCTTCCGGCTGATACCTTCCGGTTGGAGAGTTGCCATGTACCTGCTGGCCCGTTCGTGATCGGGCATCCGGCATTCAGGGTTGAGCCGTGGTGCTTGCGGGAGACGTCACTGGATCTGGATGTGCTGGCGCAGAGCGAGTCGGTGTTCGCCTTGGCCAATGGTCACGTCGGTTGGCGCGGCAACCTGGACGAGGGTGAGCCGCACGGGATGCCTGGCAGCTACCTCAACGGTGTCTATGAGCAGCGGCCGCTTCCCTACGCCGAGCTCGGCTACGGCTATCCCGAAGATGGGCAGACGATTATCAATGTCACCAACGGCAAGGTGATCCGGCTGCTCGTCGACGATGAGCCGTTTGATGTCCGCTACGGCGAGCTGCGCGGGCATGAGCGGGTGCTGGATTTCCGGACCGGGGTGCTGCACCGCCGGGCCGAGTGGATGTCGCCGGCCGGCCGCGCGGTGCGGGTGTCCTCGATCCGGCTGGTGTCGTTGTCACAGCGGGCGGTGGCCGCCGTCGCCTATGACGTCGAACCCCTAGCCGCGCCGGTCAAGCTGGTTGTGCAGTCCGAACTGGTTGCGAATGAAGAGTTGCCGCTCTTGCGGGGGGACCCGCGCACCGGCGCGACGCTTTCGGCGCCGCTGCTCGGGCGGGCGGACGCGGCCAGGGGTGCTCGCGGTGGGCTGGTGCACGCCACGCGCCACACCGATCAGTGCATCGCGGCGGTGATGGATCACGTCGTGGACGGCCCGTCTTCGACGCTGGTGCGGTCGGAGAGCTTCCCGCACCTGGCCCGTACCACGGTGGTGGTCGACCTGGAGCCGGGTCAACGGCTGCGACTGGTCAAGTTCGTCGCCTACAGCTGGTCAGGATCGCGGTCATCGGCGGCGGTACGAGATCAGGCGGATGCGGCGCTCGGTCAGGCGACCAAGACCGGCTGGGATGGTCTGCTGGGCGAGCAGCGCGCCTACTTGGACGATTTCTGGGATCGGGCGGACGTCGAGCTCGACGGTGACGCCGAGGTCCAGCAGGCGGTGCGCTTTGGGCTGTTCCATGTGCTGCAGGCCGGCGCCCGCGCCGAAGGCCGCGCGATCCCCGCCAAGGGGTTGACCGGCCCCGGCTACAACGGGCACGCCTTCTGGGACAGCGAGACGTTCGTGCTGCCGGTGCTCACCTACACCGTCCCGGAGGCGGCGGCGCATGCGCTGCGCTGGCGGCAGGACACCCTACCGATGGCGAAGGATCGCGCCGCCCAGCTCGGGCTGGCCGGCGCAGCGTTCCCGTGGCGCACCATCGCCGGCGCGGACTGCTCGAGCTACTGGCCCGCCGGCACCGCCGCGTTCCACATCGGCGCCGACATCGCCGACGCTGTCGTGCGATACATCCGCGCCACCGGCGACGACACGTTCGAACGTGCTGTCGGCCTGGAGCTGCTCACCGAGACCGCCCGGCTGTGGTGCTCACTGG
>JBBPZY010000072.1:0-3191 GCA_038276315.1 Mycobacteriales bacterium | reverse complement strand
GCTGGTGGTGTTGTTCCTGCCGCGACGCCGGCTGGGGTCGGGGCGTGCTCGCTCACCTGACATCGGGACAGTCTGCACCCGGGACTGCCAGCAGTTCGCGATGCATCCAAGCTGTTGACGAGTCGCTGCGTGCCCGGTCGTGAGGTGTCATCTTTCTTGCTTGCCCGGCTGACCCCCGGAGGCGAAGGGCGCCGTCGGAGGACCCTTTGGCCCGCGTCGGAGCATGTCTGTACCAGCTTTTTTGCGGGCGGCTCGTGTGGTTGCTGGTCTTTTTGGGAACGCATCGATTGAGCAGCGCTGACGCGTGTCGCCTGGGAATTCCGGTTCGCTGGGCTGACTATGTCCGGACGTAGTCGGCAGGGTTGCCGGTCGGGCTGGTGCGGTGGCTGTTCGGGATGAAATGGTGCATATGCGGAAGCAAACTGGCGGTAGCCGTGTAGGCGTGTGGTCCACGGTGCCCGTCCCTGTTGCCCTGGTGCTTGCGTTCGCGGTGGTGACCGCCGGGTGCACGGTCGGTGTACACGCCGCCGACGGGGACGCCGGGAACGGGCGGAAGCCGGGGTCCAGTTCGGCGACGGTCCGCGACTCGGGCGACCCGGTGGCGGTGGTCGATGGTGACGCCCCCGACGCGCTGTCGGTGGCCGCGAGCCGGGCGCTGTTCGAGGCTGCGCCGCTGGTAGTGGTTGCGGGCACGGACGACCGGCCCGGGATCGACGACGGTGCGGCGCAGGCCATCCGACTCGGTGTGCCGCTGCTCCTCGTTGCACCGCCCGCCGCCGTGTCGCAGAGGGCTGTTACAGGGCACATGGCAGGGGCGGGGACCGACCCGGTCCCGGTCGGGCTCGCGGCAGAGGTCGCCCGCCTTGGTGCGCATACCGTGCTCGCTACGGGGGTGGCGGCCGAGGGGCGGCTGGGAAAGCTGCCCGATGTCCGGGTGGTTACCGATGGCAGGAAGCTGCCGGGCGCCTCACCCGCCGGCACTGCGTCTGACGTTGTGGTCTTGGTGCGGACAGGCACGGACGGCACCGCAGCGGCAGCAGCGGTAGCGTCGGCCAAGGCGGCCAGAGCACGGGTCATCCCGGTGACCGGCCCCGATCTTCGAGGTGATTCCACGGTCATCGCCGCCCTCGCCGAGCGGCGCCCGCGGCGGGTGCTGGCCGTCGGTTCCGGGTTCGGCTCCGTCGATCGGCTGAGGGATCGGCTCTCCGTCGCCGAGACCGGCATCCAGCTGCCCGGTGGCGGTCAGGTGCTGTTCCCTGGCCACCGGCTGGTGGCCCTCTACGGCCACCCCGGCTCGCCCGAGCTGGGTGTCCTCGGGAAGCAGGATGTGGCGGCGAGCATCGCGCGCGCCAAGCAGCTCGCCGCGGATTATGCGCCGCTCAGCTCCGTTGCGGTGGTGCCCACGTTCGAGATTATCGCGACGACCGCGCAAGGTGAGCCGGGTGAGGATGGTGATTATTCAGGCGAGTCCACCGTCGCCTCGCTGCGACCCTGGGTCGAGCAGGCGAGTGCCGCTGGGCTATACGTGGTACTTGACCTGCAGCCCGGACGGGCGCACTTCCTCGACCAAGCAAAGTTGTATGCCGATCTGCTGCGCCTGCCCAACGTGGGGTTGGCCCTGGACCCGGAGTGGCGCTTGGGCCCCCACCAGAAGCCGCTCGGGCAGATCGGTGCTGTCGACGCCGAGGAGATCAACTCCGTCATCACGTGGTTAGCCGATCTCACCGCCGCGGCGAAGCTGCCGCAGAAGCTGCTCCTGCTGCATCAATTCCAGCTCTCCTCGATCCGTGCGGAGCAGAACATCGACCTCGGTCGCGACCAGATCCAGGTGTTGATCCACATGGACGGACAAGGCAGCCCTGCGCTGAAAGACAGTACTTGGCTGGCGGTGACCAGGACGGCGCCGGAGGGCGTGCCGTTCGGATGGAAGAACTTCTACCACGAGGACAAACCCATGCTGTCTGCAGCGGACACCATGACGAGGAAGCCGACCCCCATGATGATCTCCTACCAGTGAGTGCGGCGAGGAGGACAGCGACGATGGCAGGGATGACCCGGCCGGTGAGTCGACGAACCGTCTTGTCGGGCGCGCTGGGCGCGATTGTGGCCCTTGCGGGCTGCGGGAACGGCGGCGGGCAGGCCCCGGACGCCACCCGGCCCGCACCGGCGTCCTCCAGCGCTGGGCCTACGTCCGGGTCGTCGTCGGCCGCACCGACCACAGCGGGCGTCCCCCAATCGGCGACGCCGGCCCAGATCACGGCACGCGCAAACGTCCCCGTCCTGTGCTGGCACCAGTTGCGGGACTGGGAGCCCTCCGACGAGAGCTACGCACGCACCCTGCTGATCTGCCCGCCCGCCCACTTCCGCGCGCAGCTCGACGCGCTCGCCGAGGGCGGCTGGACCACGATCGGGCCGGACCAGTACTTCGCGCACCTCACAACGGGCGCACCGCTGCCCGTTAAACCCGTGCTGCTCACCTTCGACGACAGTCAGGGCAGCCAGATGACCGAAGCGTTCCCGCAGCTGCGTGCCCGCGGCATGACCGCCACGTTCTTCGCCATGACCGTCGTGCTGGACAAGCCGGGTTGGCTCTCCGCGCGCGACCTGAAGACGCTGGACGCCGCCGGGATGACCGTCGGGGCCCACACCTGGGACCACCACCGCGTCGATGAATACGCCGGCAAAGACTGGAGTGTCCAGCTCGAGCAGCCAAAAGAACACCTGGAGAAGATCATCGGCAAGCCGGTGCAGCACCTCGCGTACCCCTTCGGGGCGTGGAACCACGCAGCGCTGACACACGTAGCCGCGGCGGGTTACCGCTCGGCATACCAGCTCGCAGATCGCCAGCCAGACCAAGCAGACCCGCTGCTCACCCTGCGCCGCACCTTGGTGACCTCCAACTTGAACGGCCCACAACTACTCACCCAGCTCGCCGGGAGCTGAAAACGGCGCAAGTCTTCCCCATCTCCACGGCGTTGTAGAGGGTCACCAGACCGGGGTGGCTCAACCCGGCGAGGGTGGTGACTTCGCGGTGCTGGCGGCGTGGGTCGGTGGTGAACAGATTTTCGACGTGGGCGGGCGGGGATCGGCGAGTCGCGGGTGTGGGCTAGGCCGGAGTCCGCTCAACCGCCGTTGGTGCTCCTGCCTGCCACCGGGGAGACCGCTGAGGACGGGGACGTGGTCGCAGCGCT
>JBBPZY010000071.1:0-2796 GCA_038276315.1 Mycobacteriales bacterium | reverse complement strand
GTTTCGACCTCAGCGCGGGTCTCGTCGCCGATGTGCGGGGGGATGCGGGCCAGGACCGAGCGGATCACTCTGACGTCCGCGGCGCCGATGGCGTGTTCGGCGACGGCCGCCGCGGTCGCCGGCAGCCGCGGTGCTACCGGGACGCCAGCCACTCCGCGGGTGGGCAGGACGTCGGCGGCGGCGGCGGCGATCCGGGCTCGGGCTTCACCGTGTGACACTCGACCGACCGCGCGGACTAAATCGATTGTGCTGGTGTATCCCACCGTTGCGGCGGTGCCCCGGGAATCGACTTCGGCGATCACTGACAGCATTTCCGTCCACGTCGCGTGCAACCGCGTTTCCAATGCCGCGAGCTCAGTGAGCAACTCGGCATCACTGCCTCGCCACACCGCCGCCGTCGACATAACCCTATTCTAGAGCAGGGCACCGACAAAACCGGCCAGACATTCGGCGTGAACGGAACTGTTACGTCGATCCGCTCGCCGCGTCACAGCGCTCGCGTCATAGGCATGCCCACCATCCAACGGTCCGAGAAGCTCAGCCGTTCCGTCGACACTCGCCAACACACCGATCGAGAGATAGTTAGTGTCGAGACGTGATGACGAACAAGCCGCGGCTATGGATGCGTCATGAGGTGCGACGGACTGAACGTCGAGCACCTATCGTGCCGGCAAATGCTCGGCGTCTCGTGGAGGCCGGTATCGCGGTCACGGTCGAGGATTCCCCGCAGCGGCTCTTCCCGATCTCGGACTACGCCGCAGCGGGCTGCCGGATCGCCGAGCCGGGCAGCTGGGTTGGTGCACCCGGCGACGAATACATCCTCGGGCTCAAGGAGCTGCCGGACGCACCCGTGGCGCTCATCCACCGGCACGTGTTCTTCGGCCATGCGTACAAGGGACAGGCCGGCGCCAGGCAGCTACTGCACCGATTCACCGCAGGTGGCGGAACTTTGCTCGACCTGGAGTACCTCGCGGACTTCGAAGGACATCGTCTCGTAGCGTTCGGGTACTGGGCCGGTTACGCCGGCGCCGCAATCGCGGTGCTGCACCACGGTGGCCGGCTCGACGCCCCGTTGCGGCCGCTGTCGAAGGACTCGCTGGACCGGGTCCTTGACCAGACCCGCGATGGGGACTCACGCCGGGCACTGGTCATCGGGGCATTCGGGCGGTGCGGGCGCGGCGCGCGAGACGCGCTTGCCGCCGCCGGCATCGCGCCGACCGGCTGGGGCATCGAAGATACGCGCCGGCTAGACAGGACGGCCCTGCTCGAGCACGACATTCTGATCAACGCCGTGCATCGCTGCTGCCCCGGGAGGCGAGCGTCGCCTTCTCGGCGGACTTGCTGCCGCACCTGAAGTCCCTGGGCAAGCCGGCGCGACCCTGGCTGCACTGCCTACGAGTGTTTCACACGGCGTGCGACTGCGCCGGACTCACCGGAGCCAGCTGGCGCCGAGATACTCGTGGCGCCCAGTGCACTGATGAGTCATGATCGACGCGTGGATCACACCGATGCCGTGGCCTTCGCCGACGACTGGGTGACGGCTTGGAATTCCCATGACCTCGACAGGGTCCTGAGCCATTTCACCGACGACGTGATCTTCACCTCGCCGGTCGCCGCGCGGTTCCTGGACGGTAGCGACGGTGTCATCCGCGGTAAGGCGGCGCTGAGGGCGTGCTGGGCCGAGGGACTCCGACGCATCCCCAACCTGCACTTCGAGGTGATAGGCGTCTACGTCGGGGTGGACACACTAGCGATTAACTACCGCAACCAACTGGGCTGGCTGGTCACCGAGGTCCTGATCTTCGATGGCTCACTGGTGAGGCAAGGGCATGGGACCTACCTTGGCAGTAAAGCCAACCCTGCCGGGGTGACGGCCCACTAACCGACGGCGCTGCTGGCCGAGCCACTCGCCGGCGCTCACGAGGGCGCCGGGCCATGTGCGGCGGCGTAGCTGGCCAGCTCGGTGAGTTGCCTCGGGTCCAGCGAAGGGCGGACGGTGTGGCGAGCGGCAGCCAGCTGTGCGGCGGTGACCTCGGTGGCTTCCAGCGATTCCCGCATGGCGGTCAGCGCCGCCTCGCGGATCAGCGCCGCGCAGTCCGCGGCGGAGTAACCCGACAGCTCACCGGCCAGCGCGTCGAGGTCGACGTCGGCGGCCAGCGGGGTGTTGCGGGCGGTGGACCGTAGGATGGCCGCGCGCGCGCCAGTATCGGGTGGCGGCACGTACACCAACCGTTCCAAGCGGCCGGGCCGCAGCAGTGCCGGGTCGATGAGGTCCGGACGGTTGGTGGCGCCGAGCACCACCACATCGCGCAGCGGCTCCACCCCGTCGAGTTCGGTGAGCAGCGCCGCGACCACCCGATCGCCGACGCCGGCGTCGGATGATCCGCCCCGGCGCGGTGCCAGAGCGTCGACCTCGTCGAGGAAGATCAGCGCGGGGGAGGCGTCGGCGGCGCGGCGGAACAGCTCCCGCACTGCCCGTTCGGACTCACCGACCCACTTGTCCAGCAGCTCTGCGCCCTTGACCGAGAAGACGTTGAGTGCCCCGGACCCGGCCAGCGCCCGGACCAGGAACGTCTTGCCGCAGCCGGGTGGGCCGTAGAGCAGCACGCCGTGTGGTGGGTCGATACCGAGCCGAATGAACGAATCGGGGTAGCGCAGCGGCCACAGCACCGCCTCGGTGAGCGCCTGCTTGGTCTGCGTCATGTTGCCGACGTCGTCCAGGGTCAGCCCGCAGGTGATGACGGTGTTCGAAGTGGACATCGAGATGGGGCGGACGGTGTCCAGCGCTCCGATCAG
>JBBPZY010000070.1:0-2533 GCA_038276315.1 Mycobacteriales bacterium | reverse complement strand
CTCTGGATCGAGGGCTACTACAATCGCCGACGGCGACACTCCACCCTCGACTACTTGACACCCGCCGAATACGAACTAGGATACAGGAAACTAACCGACCTGGCAGCCTAAATCGGTGTCAATCAAATCGGGAACACTCCAGCCCCAAAGTGACCGGTGAGTGACTTCGGTCAGTTGGGTGTTGGGTGCAGGGGTTTGCTCGCGGGTTGTGGTGGGTTCTCGGTACGGATGTGGCGGTAGATCGTCATCGGCGTGACCCCGCAGGAGTGGGCGATTTCTGCCATGGTGAACCGGCGCGCGTCATACATCCGCTGTGCTTTGTTGACCAGTTCGGGGGTCATCTTCGGTTTGCGCCCGCCTCGGCGGCCGCGTGCGCGGGCGGCCGCGAGCCCGGCGTGGGTGCGCTCGCGGATGAGGGCTGCTTCGTATTCGGCCATCAGGGCGAACATCCCGAACACCAGCGCACCGTGCGCGGTGGTGGTGTCGACCAAGCCGTTGCTCAGCGACCGGACTCCGACGCCGGCGAGTCTGCAGGGTGGTGACGATGTCGATGAGGTCACGCAGGTTGCGGCCGAGGCGGTCGATCCGCCAGATGATCAGGGTGTCGCCGGCGCGCAGGTCGGCGAGGCAGGCGTTCCATTGCGGTCGATCGGTCTTGGTACCGCTGGCACGGTCGGTGTAGATCTTCAGGCAGTTCGCGGTGGCCAGGGCGTCGAGTTGTAGCTGTGGGTTTTGGTCCGCGGTCGAGACTCGGCCCTCGAGGAGCAACCAAGCGGCCATTGGCGATAGCGGGCTTCGACCGCCTGAGATAGCGCCAACCTGCGTTCAGAGGGATGCAGCACTGGTGAGCACGAATGCCGCCACGAGTGGATCATGCGTGGCGCCGCTCCCCCCGCTCCCTACGAGCGCTGAAGCGGGATCTCGGGTAGGTGCTGCTAGCCGGCCAGGTCGTGGTTGCCGGTAGCGTTCAGCGCCTCACGATGAGTAGTAGTGGGGTCGGAGCTGGCCGATGGCATCGATCGAGCGGACGGCATATCCGCGGTTCAAGCGGTTCATGTCGGCGCGGGAGCTGCATGTGTTCTACACGCTGCGGCTTGAGGAGACGGTGTGGGCGCGTGAGGTCGCGGGCTCCGACGAGCACTTGTTGGCCCTGGTCACGCAGCTGAAGACGTTCAACAGGTTGGGCTGGTTCCCCACGTTGGGCGAGGTCCCGGCGGAGGTGATCAGTCACATTCGCCGGGATCTGCGTCTGACGGAGAGCACCCGCGCGGTGTATGCCTCGAGCCGTACCGCTGAGCGGCACCGCAACATGATCCGCGTGCGTAGCGAGGTGGTTTATGACCCCGCTGGTGCGCGGAAACTCGGGGTGTTGGTAAGAACGGTGTCGTGAGCCGCCAACGACGCTGTTGCTGCTGGTCACGTCACTGATCGTTTGCCGCGCTGGGCGCTGTCTGGAGTACCAAAGCGCTGCGACGGCGGTGCGCTGACCAGGCGATATACCACCGATTGCGGCTCCTGGCAGCTTCCTTAACGACACCCCACGTTGGTGCGACCTGGAGCCGTTACGCCCCCGGTGACCACACACGAACTGGCGACAGTTGAACGCGAGCTCACCAGTCTCACGGGCCGAGGCCACAACGTGAGAGTTCATCGAGCGGGCCGGGGTTCGGGGCCTGGTGGTGCCGTACGCTGTTGCTGTGGCTGAGCGTGTTGAGCTTGAGGTCGACCAGGGCACCGCCGCCTATCTGCGTGCCTGCGCCCGTCGGCGCGGTGGATCGATGGCCGCAGCAGCAGCACACCAGCTGCGTGAGTTGGCCCTTGCCGACTCCGTGACACAACACGCCGCGTGGGCCGCAGACGAGCCCTCGTTCTTCGCCGACGCCGAGGCCGAGCGCGAAGCGGCCTTGCACGCCTGACACGATCTCGCGGTGCAGCGCGGCGAGATCTGGGCATACCGGCCGGCGTTACCCCGTCCTGGGCAGTCTCTGCTGCGACTGATCCTCAGCGCCGAGGGAGTGAACCGGAACTCGGCCTTACCCGTCGTGATCGGAGCACAGGTCCTTGATAGGGACCCCGGAGGACTCCTCAGTGTCCACCTCCACCCGCACGGCTGGCTGTCTCTCCTGACGATCGAGGCGGTCCTGCGATCCCGGCTCGACGAGCGCGTCGGGACGGCGACCCCAGATGAGATGGCCGCCGTCGAAGTTGCCCTCGCCGCCATGCTCGACATGAGGTAGGGGCGATTCCTCCCTCATCGCGGCTCACGCGCCGCTGGGCTGTCGGGGTACAGAGTGTTTTGGACCGGGATCCGGCGCCAGGGCGCACCAGCTCTGAGGTGGGCGGGTGCTGACGGGTAGCGGGTCCTCACCAGGGGTGGAGTTGCTGAGTACGGTGCGCAGTGCCCCGAAGACGTCGATTTCCCGGGACAACCGCAGGGAGTCCTGGTGTGGGGGTTGTGTCCAGGTGATGGGCCCGCGTGGGGTGATGGTGGGTGGCAGCATCAGGGCGCCGGTGACGTGATGCACGCTGGGCG
>JBBPZY010000069.1:0-21261 GCA_038276315.1 Mycobacteriales bacterium | reverse complement strand
CACCCTGGCAGAACCTACCGGTCCCGAAGCACGAGCCGCCGTCCCAGTCCGCGCTCACGCTCGCCAAGATCACATGATTTCTGACGAGATAGGACGTATCGTCTCTGGATTCAGAGACACGGGACGTATGGGCTTACCCGCCGCGCCGAGTCCTCCATGTCAGAGGCTCCCAGAAGTCGGCTATCCGGCGCCACGGCACGTCCGGATGCCGCTCCCGAAGTTGGTCGCTGACGCAGCGGCTGGCTTCGCCGATCGAGGTGAGCTGCTGAAATACGGCCGCCCGCAACATGTCGTCATTGTCCCATCCGCCCTCATCGATTCCGCCAAGCCAGTGGGAAATCCGGTCGATCGCCTCCACGATTTCCGCGAGGTAGAGCAGGTTGTCACGCGGCATACACAGGTGCTCGTGCTGTCCTGCGACGGCAAGGGCATCGTGATGCGCGCCGACGCGCTGCGCCCGGCGACCGCCAAGGCGGCGGCCACCACCACCCCCGTGGGATCCGCGACGAGGATCGCACCCGGGTCGGCCAATCGCTCTATCGCATACTCAGGTTGACCCGCAACAATGCATCCGCATCCCACCGCGTCAGGTTCAACCGCTGCAACGCCTTCGGCTCCCGAGGTGGTGGGAGTGGTGATCGCGCTCATCGTGTTCGCATTTCCCAGAATACCGGGCCGACGGGTTCGATGAAATCGCCCCGGGCGACGAAGTATCCCTCGGCGTTGACGGTGATGGGTAGTTGTGGGAGGGGTCGCGCGGCCGGGCCGAAGATTGGTTTGGCCGATTCGGTGATCAGGAATTCGGATTGGTGGCAGGGGCACAGGCTGATGTTGGTCTTCGATTCGTACTGTGATGCGGGGCAGCCCAGGTGGGTGCATATTTTGGAGAAGGCGTAGTAGTCGCCGTAGTTGAAGTTCTCCTGGCCGGGTCGTTTGGTGACTTCCGTGCCGGGGTGTAGACGGATGAGCATGACCGGCGCGTCGCTGGCGCGTTCGGCGGCGAGCAGCAGCGCCTCGTCGCCGCGGTCGGACTCGCGGTAGGGGAACACGGTTTGCATGGAGCCTGGTTGCATGTCTCCGGGTCGGACCCGGACGATGTTGCCCAGGACCCCGGTTTCGGCGCGCAGGTAGACCGTGTCGCCGTTGAGCGGTTTCCAGCCGGTGATCCACTTCGCGGCCTGGTCGCCGCCTTTCCAGGGGTAGCGGACAAATCCGCCGATGGCCAGGACCCCGGCGGCGATGCCGAACAGCCCGGTCGCACCGAGGGCGGCCCGGGTGATCAGTGAACGGCGGGGGATGCCGGTGTCGTGGCTGGTCTGCTCGAACAGCGCCACGGCTGTCGCGCGGGCTCGCTCGTTGGAGGGGCCGTTGTGGAGCTGCTGAACGGAAACCTCGTGGGGGAAGAACTTCTTGATGTAAGTGATCAGGCCGATGCCTAGGGCCAGCACCGAGACGGCGAACGTGGCGCCGATGACCGGGGTGTAGAGCGCATAGAGCGTGGCCCCGTCCTCGCCGGGGCTGACGTAATCGCTGGGCCAGATGGTGTAGGCGACGACGAACGCGATCGCGGACAACCCGGACAGGACGAACCACAGCGCGACCGACCGCTCGGCGCGTTTCTCGGCCGGAGTGCGGGGTCGAGGCCACGGGGGAATGTTGGCGACGATCTCGACGTCGCTGAGCTCGGCGGCCAGCCGGGCCAGCTGCTCACGGCTGCGGTGCTCGGCGTCGGCACCGCGCGGGTCCGGTTCTTTGGCGGTCATGACTTGGCCCCCAACCACACGGTGACGCCGACCAGCGCGACCATGCCGATCACGAACGCCGTGATGCCCTCGGCTGTGGGGCCGATGTCGCCGAGGTCGTAGCCACCCGGGGAGTTTCGCTGGCTGCTGACCGACAGGATGTAGGCGATGATGTCCTTTTTCTCCTGCGGGGTGAGTTGGCGGTCACCGAATCTGGGCATGTTCGCCGGGCCGGTGAGCATCGCGGCATAGACCTGCTCGGGGGTGGCCGGGTTGAGGATGGGGGCGAACGTGCCCGAGGTCAGCGCGCCGCCGCGGCCGGTGAAACTATGGCACGAGGCGCAGTTGAGCCGGAACAGCTCGCCACCGCGTGCCGGGTCGTCCCCGCGTAGCGCCGAACCACGCTGGGCGGGCAGTTGCGGGCCACCGCCGTGAGCTTGAACGTAGGCCTCCAGCGCCGCGGTGTTCCGCCGGCCCTGGTCGGTGCCGGGGTCGAATTCCGGCAGCGGGGGCTTGCGGTAGGCGTGGGTCAGCTCACGCGACAGCGGCATGCGCCCGGTGGACACCTGGAAAAAGACCGCCGCCGAACCCACCCCGATCAGGCTCGGGCCGCGGCCGGCGACGCCCTGCAGGTTCGTGCCGTGGCAGGTGATGCAGGCGCTGTCATAGAGCTGCTGGCCCGTGGCGACCAGCGCGGGATCGACCTGGGCGGTGGTGGCGCTGGCGGCGGCGATCTGCGGCCGCGGAGCGAGCACCACGTAGAGCCCGCCGGTGGTCACCAGAGCGCCGCCCAGGGCCAGCGCAGCGGCGAGCCTGCGGCCGAGTTTGGTGCGCCGCCATCGGCCACGGGGGCGACGCGGTGCCGGTGATGTGCTGGTCACGCTGTCCATGTAAATCCCCCGAGGTCAGGCGCGGAAGTCCCCCACAAGGCTTGACTGGAATCGTGGCAGTTTTTGCGCGATTCCTCTGCCGCTGGGCCGGATTTTCCTCGCGAGCAGCCCAGCTGCGCGTCAGGAGTCGTACCGGTTGACAGGCGCGAGCCGGCCGTCCAGCCTTACAGCCAAGGCGTCGGTCAGGGCCGCGCTGATCGAGGGCGCGTGGCTACCGCACGGGACCACGCCGTCGGGGGAGGTGAGGCGCGTTGCCATTCCGTGACGTGTTCGATCAGGTGTTGGGCATCTGGTCGGTGATCGCCGCGGTCGTCTTCGGGTTGGTCATCGCCATCCTGCTGGTCGCGATAGTGCGTAACCGGATCAAGCGGCGGCCGACGCTGCCATTTGTCGCATCGAAGAACACCCCGCTGGAGCTGGGCTATGTGGTGGTGCTCGGCGTCATCGCCGCCGGCTTGATCGTCGGCAGCTTCCTGGCGAACTCGCGGCTGCACGACGGCGTGGGCCTTGCCGCGACGGCAACACCCCCCGCCGCCCGGATCAACGTCACCGCCTTTCGCTGGTGCTGGGACTTCGCCTACCAGGCGGCGCCGGTGCACGTGACTGGGGAGTGCGCGCCGGGCGACGTCCCCACCGTCGTGGTGGCGGCCGGGCAGCCGGTGGAGTTCGACATCACCTCGCGTGATGTGGTGCACGCGTTCTGGTTGCCCGACTTCGCGGTCAAACGCTACGCCTACCCCGACCATGTGAACACGCTGCGGATGGTGTTCCCACGCCAGGGGCGGTGGCGCGGGCGCTGCGCCGAGTACTGCGGAACCCATCACGTGACCATGGACTTCTACGTCAAGGTGGTGTCCCCAGCCCAGTACCAGCAGTTCCTGCACAGCGGTGGGACAGCGCTGTGACCGCGACCGCGGACCGGCCCGCACCTGCCGAGTCGGCGCCCACCGGGACGGCCAGTTCGATCACCAACTGGCTGAGCAGTACCGACCACAAGCGGATCGGGTTGCTGACCGTGGGTACGGCGGGGGTGATGATGCTGGGCGCCTTCGGGCTGGCGATGACCATGCGCGCGCAACTGGCCCAGCCGCAGCTGCACGTGCTGACCAACGACCGCTACGACCAGTTCTTCACCATCCACGGATCGATGATGATCTACCTGGTGATGACGCCGTTCGCGGTCGGGATGGGCCTGTACCTGGTTCCCTTGCAGATCGGCGCCCCCAACGTCGCCGCGCCTCGCACGACGATGTTCGGCTACTGGCTCTATCTGTCCGGAGC
This sequence comes from Mycobacteriales bacterium, assembly GCA_038276315.1. Classification (GTDB taxonomy): domain Bacteria; phylum Actinomycetota; class Actinomycetes; order Mycobacteriales; family Pseudonocardiaceae. The sequence continues at coordinate 17,348 of JBBPZY010000069.1, read as the reverse complement.
GTTGGTGATCCTGTCGGGTTTTCTCACCGATTCCGGTGCGGCGGATCAGGGCTGGTATTCCTACCAGCCGCTGGCCACCAGCCGCTACTCACCCGGGATGGGGGTGAGCCTGTGGATTGTCGGGGTGGCGCTGGCCGGGCTGGGCATGCTGGTGATGGCCACCACCGTGTTATGGACGGTGCTGACCAAACGCGCGCCGGGGATGACCATGCTGCGGTTGCCGGTGTTCGGCTGGTCGATCGTGGCCACCAACCTGATGGTGATCGGGGCGTTCCCGTTCCTGCTCGCCGCGGTCGGACTGCTCGCTTTGGGTCGGGTGCACCCGGATCTGTTCACCCACAACGTGTGGAACATCGGCTACCAGAACCTGTTCTGGTTTTTCGGCCATCCCGTGGTGTATGTGATGTTCTTCCCGTTCGTCGGCGCGGTCGCCGAGGTCCTGGCCACGTTCTCCGGCCGCCGTTTTTTCGGCTACCAGGCCTTCGTGCTCTCGCAGCTGAGCTTCGCGGCGCTGTCGATGAGCGTGTGGGGCCACCACCTGTTCGCCAGCGGCCAGGTGTCCAACTACTACTACTCGCTGACCTCGATCGCGCTGGTGGTCCCGGCGGGCATCGAGTACTTCGACATGCTCGCCACCGTGCTCGGCGGGCGGCTGCGGTTTCCCACCCCGATGCTGTTCGCGTTGGCGTTCATCCCGCAGTTCCTCATCGGCGGCCTGACCGGGATCATGTTGGGCACCCCGGCGCTGGACTACCAGGCCAACGACAGCTACTTCGTGGTGGCGCATTTTCACTACACGCTGGCCGCGGGCAGCCTGTTCGGGCTGTTCGCCGGGGTGTATTTCTGGTTCCCCAAGGTCACCGGGCGGATGCTGCGCCCGGGGCTGGGCACGGCGCACTTCGTGCTGTGGCTGCTCGGGATCAACCTGACGTTCCTGCCGATGTTCTGGCTCGGATTGCACGGCATGCCCCGGCGCATCCCCACCTACCTCCCAACCGACGGGTTCACCACCGGCAACCTCATCGCCACCATCGGCGCCGGGCTGCTCGGCGTCGGCGCCCTGGTCTTTGTGATCAACGTTGCCGAGTCGTTGGGCCGTCCCCGCTACGCCGGTCCCGACCCCTGGGTGGCGCACACCCTGGAGTGGGCCACCTCCAGCCCGCCACCGAGGTTCAACTTTAACGCGCGCTACCCGGTCCCGCCGGTGTCCAGCTACGCCCCCCTGCTGGACCTGCGTGAGCACCAGCAGCCGATCCAAGCGGGTAGCGGGTGAGGCCCGCACACGTGGTCGGCGCCTGGGCCGCGGCCAACCTCGGACTCGCTCTGATCATGCTCGCCTTCCCCCTGCAACCGGTGGAACTGAGTGTCCACGTCGCCGCGGCCGCCGTCGTCGCGGGCTTCGGGATCACCGTGCTGCTGGCGATGCGGGCCGGTCGGGTCGGGACGCAGCAGCGCCAGCCCCGAACCGCCCGCGCCGCGGTCTTCGCCGGGCTCGGGGTGGCGATGGGACTGACCGGTCTGGCCTACGGCTGGTGGCTGTCGGTGCTCGGGGCCTACCCGCTGGCCCTGGCCGTGTGGCTGGTCCGCGGTGAGCGGTTACCCCGCGGCGCGCGTCCCTGGCCCGTCGTGCAGGACGGAGCCCAGCCCGCGAACCCGGCGAGCCTGGTGTACCACGGTTCGTCCCTCGGCGCCGCGGTGGCGCTGCCCACCGAGCACCCCGCCCACGGGGCGCCTCCCACCCCATCCTCACCCCCGGACCGATCCCGCCTACCGGCGGCGCAACCGTCGGACAATTTGGTGCGCGCGGTCCTGCTCGTTGCGCTGGTATCCGCGGCGCGCTCGGTCGTCAACGTGCTGCGGGGGCGGCGGCGATGACCGAGCTGATGCACATGATGCACATGGCGACGATGGGGCTGCTCGTCGCGGTGCTCGCGCCGACGCTGCTGCTCGCGGTCACCCGGGTATTCCCGCAGCTCGACCGCGCCACCGTACCCGCCGCGGTGGCCCTGCCCGCTTTCATCACCGCCCACGCCGCGCTCACCGTATATCCCGACCGCGGCGCGGTCGCACCGTTGCTCGACACCGCCGCGCACGTCGTGTTGCTGGGCGGTGCGATGGTGTTCTGGGCTCCGGTGCTGGGGGTGCGGCGCAGGCTCCCCGACGCCGCCCGGATGCTGTACCTCTACACCGCCATCCCATTGCTGGACGCGCCCGGGGTCTGGCTCGTCGCCCACGGCGACAGCTCCGGCGGCCTGGCGATGATCACCGGGATGCTCCCGATGGGTCTGATCGCGGTGGCCGTCACCTGGAGCTGGATCAACCGCGAGGAACGCCGCGCCGTCCTCGACGCCACCGCCCGGTACATGACCACCGCGCCCGGGGACGGGCGATCGTGAGCGGCAACGGCCAGGTCAAGCGGTCGCTGACCAAACGCATCGTCGCCGGGATCGACGAACGTCTGCACCTGGCCGCGACCGTCCGCAAGGAGTCGTCGCACGTTTTCCCCAACCACTACTCCTTTTTCTGGGGCGAGTTGGCGCTGTACTCCTTCGTGGTGCTGGTGCTCTCGGGCACCGTGCTAGCGCTGTTCTTCGTCCCGGCCACCACCGACGTGGTCTACCACGGCTCCTATGACAACCTCCGGGGCCTGCACATGTCCCGGGCTTATGAATCAGCCATCGACATCACCTTCAAGGTCCGCGGTGGGCTGTTCATCCGCCAAATCCACCACTGGGCCGCGCTGGTGTTCGTCGCCTCGATCGTGTTACACATGTTCCGCAACTTCTTCACCGGCGCCTTCCGCCGCCCGCGGGAGTTCACCTGGGTCACCGGGGTGGCCCTGCTCATGGTCACCCTCATCGAGGGCTACACCGGCTACTCCCAAATCGACGACCTGCTGTCCGGGTTAGGGGTGCGGATCGTCGACGGGCTCATCCTGTCCGTCCCGGTCATCGGTACCTGGCTGGAATGGATGATCTTCGGCAGCGAGTACCCGGGCGACGTGTGGATCTCCCGGTTCTTCCTCGCTCACGTGTTCCTGCTCCCCGGCATCCTCTTCGCGCTGATCGGGGTGCACCTCGGACTGGTGTGGTACCTCAAACACACCCAGTTCCCCGGGCCGGGCAAGCGCGAATCCAACGTCGTGGGCGAGCGCACCGTGCCAGGATTCGGCACCAAAACCCTGGCCAACGCACTGTGCACCTTCGGCGTGCTCGGACTGCTGGCTGCGTTCTTCCAGATCAACCCGATCTTTCTGTGGGGGCCCTACACCCCAGCCGACAGCTCCACCGCGGTGCAACCCGACTGGTACGTCGCGTTCCTCATCGGCTCCCTTCGACTGTTTCCCCACTGGGACATTCACCTGGGTCGCTACACCTTATCGGCGCCGTTCTGGCCCGGGCTGGTGCTCCCCGTGGTGATGTTCGCGCTGCTCGCCGCCTACCCGTTCCTCGAACAGCGCCGCACCAAGGACCGCCGCCTGCACCAGTTGCTGCAGCGGCCCCGGGACAATCCGGTCCGCACCGCGCTGGGCGCGATGGCGATCACCTTCTACCTGGTGCTGTTCGTGGCCGGGTCCGACGACGGCATCGCGATCGCGTTCAACATCCCCTTCGAGTGGCTCAGGTGGACCGAACGGGCAGCGGTGTTCGTGGGGCCTCCGATCGCCTACCTGCTCACCCGACGGATCTGCCGCGGACTCCAGCGTGAGGACCGCGACGTGCTAGCCCACGGCGTCCGCACCGGCCTGCTCACTGAACTTCCAGGCGGGGGGTTCAGTGAGTTGCGCCAGCCACCGGGTGGAGTCGACCACCAGGGCCGTCCGGTACCCATGACCTACGGTGGAGCCCGAATCGACCGGAACATCGCGGTGCCCGACAGCGGAGACGGCCGCGATGACTGAGGTGGACCTCCCGACCCGCCGGCACCCCACGGTGCTGCTCGCCTCCCTGCTGGGGCTGCTGGCACTGATCACCGGCTGCGGTGGCGGCCCGTCGAGCCAGATCAGAACCCCGGTCAGCAGCGGCTCCCAAGGCCAGGTCGGTGACCTCGTGATACGCGACGCCACCTTCGCCTACCACGGTCCGATCACCGACGCCATCGCCTACCGGCCCGGCGACACCGTCAGCGTCCAGGTCACCATCATCAACCAGGGAACCATCACCGACCGGTTGGTGTCGGTAAGCAGCCCGATCGCCGCCGGCGGTGCCGTCCTCGGTGCGGGCACGATCCCCGCCCACCACACGCTCGCCGCCGGCTACCCACCGTCGGTCGCCGCCACCACACTGCCCGACACCACACCGATCGACCTGCGGCTGAACACCCTGAACACCGCCATCCGCACCGGTCTGACCTACCCCGTCGTGTTCACCTTCGCCCGCGCCGGGCAACTCCGGCTCCCGCTACGGGTGACCAGCCCCGACGTGCCGCCCGCGGAATGCCCACTACCACCCGACGGCAAGACCCCGCAGATCTTCACCGCACCCCTTGGCCAAGCCCCGCCACCTCCCACGCCCCCACCACCGGACTGTTCCAGCCTCCGCTGACCCGCGCCCACAGCCGGGCCCCGCACCACCCCTGTTCACCACCGCTTCGGGCGCCGCAGTGGGCTCACCGACCAACCGATGCCCGACTGAGCCGCCGCTGCGGCTGCACAGTCGCGGCATACAGGTAGGCTTGGGTCTCGTATTTCGGGTAGAGGTCGGCTTGGAGGTAGGGAGCACCCTGCGACGGCGCCGAGCGATGCAGCTGACCCACCGTCCCGGTCACCCGCACCAGCTGACCCATCGCGACCCCGGCCGGCTGGGCGGTCACCACCAGCGTCTCCTCACCGGAGTCCCCACCGGACAGCGTGAACACCCGCGGCCCGGACACACCGGACACCGCAGCGCTGACCGTGACCACCCGCCCCAGGTACTGCCCCTGGTAGAAATATTGCTTCTGCTGAAGATCACTGACGGTGACGGCCCGCTGATCTCCGGCGGTATCCCTGCCGCCGCAGGCGGCCGCCACGACAACCAGCGTGGCGATCACGATCAGCCAACCCATCCCCCGTTTCGCGGACTCCACTTGACCCTCCATTGGTGCCGCGGTGAGCTCTATCAGGGACTTCCCCGCAAAGTCAGAAACAAACAGTGGGGCTGTCACCGGTAGCCGTCGGGAGGGCGGCCTGGCTGCGCAATTGTTTTACCCGCGCGCCTGCTCGACGTCGGCGAGGGTGCGGGTGGCGAGGACAGTGCTTCGGCCGAGACCAGCGACGCCATCCGCGACCACAACGACATCCCTGGCGGTCGGCGGCGCCGTCACGTGCCGTCTGGGTGATCGATCTCGACCGGCGGCAGGTCTGCCACCTGGTCCTTGGTCAGCGTGAGATGGATGCCGTCGGCGACCGTCGTGACGGCCTTGATCGGGATGGCGACCTCCTTGCGACCCCAGAGATGTCCTTCCTGGAGCAGCACGTGGGTCACGTGGTGGTCGACGGGGTCGATGACGAGTCCTTGGACCTTGCCGATGTCCCCGTCGGTGGCGTGCACCGGCTCGCCGCGGTGTATCTCGACCTCGCCCAGCGGGATGCGGTCGTAGACGACCGCCTCAACGGGGCTACCCATCCCCATCCCCATCCCCATCCCCATGCCCATGCTGCCCATGCCGCCGAGCCGGTAGTACGGCCAACCGACCACCTGGTCCGGCCGGTAGCCAAGGCCGCCGCTATAGCTCGGTAAGAACCGGGTCTCCTCAGCGGGGGCGAGCTTGGCGAAGTCAGCCGTCCCACCCCGCAGCCCGATGTGATCCTCTGAGACGTCCACCACCATCTCGGTAGGCACGAGACGTCCCGCGCCTCGTCGGTGTTTTGGCTCGACGACGAGATGGGTGACAGCACAGGCCACGGGATCCACGACAACAGCACGGAGATCCCCGCACACCCCATCGGCACACTCGACCTCCGCCCCAATCGGAAGCGCCATGGTCTCCTTCACAACCATTCCTCCTTCATGCCCCGCCCTGCGCCGAGGTCCCATGAAGCATCCTCCGACGCTTCACCTGCCCCAGGGTTCCCACCAACAGGCAACCGCACGCGTGATCAACCACTCTTTTCACGGATGACTCCGCCCGACCGATCAGACGCGACAGCACCGGTCCTCGGTGGTAAACGCACCTTTCTACGAGGCAGCCGACCCCGGGGGTACCACGAGACACAGGCCAGCGCTCGAAGCGTGGCGGCGATGCGAGGTGTACCCGGGCCCGCGCGAGGGTATGGCTGTGAGGTCGGCTGGCATGGTGGAGGAAACCTCAGATGGTCGAGCATCTTCGTACCGGAAAGACTTCGGCGTTGCCGAACGCTTCGAACCCCGCGGCGACGCGGGACTGGTCACCAGGCTCGCGGCGGCGATCGCGCTGGCCGTATCCGTGGTGCACTGGGGGCAGCTGCCGGATCACTTCGCGAAGCAATTCTACCTGGGGATATTGTTCATCATCGGGGCGACCGCATTGCTCGACACCACCTTCGCGCTGATCGTGCGACCGATGCTTGTCAGGTTGGCTGATCGGTGCGGGCACGATGGGCGCCATGTTCGTCGGTGGCATCCTCAGCCGGACAACCGGACTACCCGAGGTCATGTTCCACAAATGGGATCCCCAGCTGATCGCGTCGCTGATCTTGGAAGTCGTTTTCTTGGCACTGTGGGTGGTCGCGCGTTTCGGGACCCGCACCGCGGGCACACCGCCATTCGACGGGCGGCACGGGTGACTACGCCATCCCCAGCAAGGCCGTCATGACGGTAAAGCAAGTGGCGGCTCCGCCGGCTACCAGGGAGAGCTACTGAGGTTGGATGGCTGGGCTGACCTATGACCTTGCGGCCGTCGCGGCGGCAGTCGCGTTCGCGGTGGCGGCGACCCTGGGGCATCGCAGCGCGGGCGAGGTGCCTGATGCGCAAGGTCTGGGGCCGCGTCAGATGGTCGGTTTCATTCGGGCAAGCCTGGCCCACCCCTACTGGCTCGGCGGGATTGCGGTGGGCGCGGTGGGGCTGGGCCTGCAGGCCGTCGCGTTGTATGGCGGCGCGCTGGCCGTGGTCCAGCCACTTCTGGTGTTGGGGGTGTTGGTCGCGCTGCCGCTGCAAAGGCGGCTGCGCCACGAACGGATCCACCGCAGTGAGCTGGGGTGGGCGCTGGCACTGGTGACCGGGCTGGCCGGTTTCCTGCTCGTGGCCACCGTGGGAGTCCCCGCGACCCACGCCACCGCCGATCGGGGGCCGGCGATCGCGGCCGGCCTCCTCGCGCTCGGTGCGGCAACGGGGTGTGTGGTCCTCGCGCGTGCCCGCCCGGGGACCACCGCGGCCGCGGCGCTCGGGACCGCCACAGGTATCGCGTTCGCCGGGATCGCCGCCTTGATCAAGTCCTGTACCATCCTGCTCTCCCACGGCCTGCTGGCGCTGGTCAGCGGCTGGCAGCTCTACGCGTTGCTGGGAGCCGGGGTGGTGGGGCTGCTGCTCAACCAGCTGTCATTCCAGGCCGGGCCGCTCTCCGCGAGCCTGCCCGCCATCACCGTGATCGATCCCCTGGTCGCGGTGGTGATCGGAGTCGTGGTCTACGACGAGAACCTGCGCCACACCCCCTGGGCCATCCCCACCGAGACCGCAGCCATGCTGCTGTTCACCGCAGCCGCGTTCGTGCTGACCCGCCACCACACGGCCACTACCGCACCAACACACTGATCGCCGGCGGTGGCGCCGCGACTGAGCCTCAGTCCTCGTCTTTTCCAGCACCTCGTGGCCGATCGGCGCGGTCGTGGCGGCATCAGGCGGCGAGGCGCAGCAGGTGACCGACGACGCGTGGCTCAATGTGAACTCGGTCTGGACCCGCGACGGCACCGGGATCGTCCACACCTCGGTCGGTGGTCGGGTCGCCAGGCACGGCGAGATCAAGCCGGCGAGATCAGGCCGGTGGCCTACTTGGTTCGGGGGGTGCCTTCCGGACCGCGGTGGGGTCGCGGGCGTCGTCGGCGTCCAGCAGTGGGGACCGCGCGAGCAGCAGGGTGCATCCGGCGATCAGCACGGCGCCCATCGCGGCGCCGGCGGCCCAGCCTCCGGTGCGGACATGTTCACCGAAGATGGTGATGCCTATCCCGAAGGCGACGATCGGGTTGGACAGGGTCAGTGCCGGCTGCGAGGCGACCAGGCGACCGGCCTGCATGGTTTTCTGCAGCAAGAAGAACAACAGCGGCCCCAGCACGATCACCAGGTAGGTCTGCCACGCGGTGAACACCCCACCGATGCCACCGCCGGCGTAGGCCGCGGTGATACCGGCGACCAGGCTGGCGATCAGGCCGAAGCCCGTGCCGGTAGCCAGACCGAGGTAGGCGGCGCGTCGCGCGTGGTGGCCGCGGTAGCCCAGCGCGATGAACACCACGGCGATCGCGAGGGTGACCGCGATCGCGATCGCCCACAGAGTCGGCGACGCCGCGTGCCGGTCACCCCCCGAGGGTTGCAGGGAGTACAGCAGCAGGGCCAGCCCGATCGTCATCCCCCCGACCGCGGTCCACTCCCGTGTGTATAACCGGCTGTGGAACACCACCGCGGCCAGTAGCAAGGTGAAGCCCAGTTCCAGCACCAGGATGGGCTGCACCAGCGTGATCGGCCCGGTGGCCAGAGCACCGGCCTGCAGCAGAAATCCGACGATGATCGCCGCGATGCCGGCGAACCACACCGGCTTGTGGGCGAGGTGCCACAGCATCCGCAGACCGGAACCCGCGCCACCTTCCGGCTCGTCGCGGTCGGCCTTGCGTTGCAGCACCGACGCGGCGGCATTAGCCATGGCGGCCAGCACGGCCAACGCAATGCTCAACACCCCGAGCCTCCGATCTCACGCCCTGCATCGTGGCCCTTAGCGTGGGCTGGATACCCCACCGGGTGGTGATCGTGGCAGCAGCCAGGAGGGGCCGTGGCGCTTTCACCGGAAACCTGATGGCATGCCTGGATCTCCTTACCGTGAGGGATCGGCGGTTCGCGGTTGCGCGCCCTGGTGATCTTCCGGCGCATCCTGCTGGGCGTCTTCGGCCCGTTGGATCCGCTGCACCAGCGGGGAGGTGTCGACCAGGATGATGCCGCCGATCAACAGCGCCACCCCAGCCGCGGCTCCAGCAAGGTGCCAGGGCGCGGTGGCGATCGTCTCGTGGAACAAGACCAGGCCCAGGATGATCCCGACGATCGGGTTGCCCGCGTCCATCACCGGCATGCTGGCCGCGAGCGGCCCGGCCTGATACGCGCTTTGCACCAGGGTGAGCCCGATGATGCTGACCACCCCCATGGCGTAAGGCTGCCACGACGTCAGGGCCGTCACGATGCCCTGGCGGAACAGCGCCACAGTGGCCGCGAGCAGCGCGGACTGCGCGGCCAGCACGGCCACCGCCGCCAGCGCGTACAGCGACGCGCGCAGCGGCCCACTGAGCCGGGTGGCGACCAGCAGTGACACCGCGGCCAGGACCGCGAGCGCGCCCAATGCCTCGCCCCACCGCAGCAGCGAGGGCAGCGGGTTGCCCTGCTGCGGGGCGGCGGAGTAGATACCCAGCCCCAGCCCCACGGTGACCGCGGCGATGCCACCCCATTCCCGCAGGTGCAGCCGAAACCCGTGGTGGCGCACCGATACCGGGATCGCGAAGATCAGCTCGCTGGCGATCAGCGGTTGCACCACGCTCAGCGGCCCGAAGGCCAGCGCGACCGCCTTGAACAGGAACGAGCCTGCTGTGGATCCGATGCCGGCCAACCAGGCCGGGTTGCGGGCCAACTCCAGCAGCAGCCGCGGCGACAGCGACTCACTCTCCGGGCGGGTGCTGGCTTCGCGCTGTTGCAGCACCCCGCCGACGGCGAAACACGCACCCGCCGCCAACGCGGCGATCATCGCGATGATGAGCATCGACTGTACCTGCCCGCAGACCTAGCGGCCGGCGGGGAAGTCGAGGACCGCGATGGCGCCGGGCAGGCCTTCCTCGGGGGCTACGGCGAAGGCTTTGGTGACCCCATCCCCGAGAAAACCGTAGATCGTGTGCACACCCCACTGGATCCGGCGCTCACACCAGAAATCCCCGACGGTCCTACCCATCAGCCATCCCCAACTCTCCGGTCGACCTCGTCGCCGCGGGACCACGCCCTGTGCCGCCGTCCCACCGTCCCGCCCACCGATGAGTAACCCGCTGCGCGCGGGGGTAAACCCCCTGTCGGTACCCAGCACCACCGCTTCGCCACACCGAGCACCGATGGCCATTGCCGAATGGACCGACTGTCCCGAGGTGGCCGGGGCGGAGCAGGGACCACAGGAGCGAAGCAGGGGGCCACGTGACAGGACACACCACCCCGGTAGCGATCACCTCGGTGTGGCGATGGTCGCGGTATCACCTCGCCGACCGGCTGCGTACCGCGGTCGGTGGTCCGGCACGGCTGCGGGTGATCGTGCTGCTGGCCGGGGTGCTGGGACTCAGCGCCGCCGACGCGGCGACCGTCGGCGCCATCGCCCCCGAGCTGGAACGATCCCTGCACATCGGCAACACCGCCATCGGACTGCTGGTGGCCGCCTCCATCGGCGTCGGCGCCGTGGCCACCCTGCCGATCGGGATCCTGGTCGACCGGACCAACCGCACCCGGCTGCTGTCGATCAGCGTGCTGGCCTGGTCCGCGGCGATGATCGTCAGCGGCGCCGCGACCTCGTACGCGATGCTGCTGATCACCCGGCTGGCACTGGGCGCGGTCGTGGCCGCCGCCTGGCCCGCGGTCGCCTCACTGACCGGTGACCTGTTCCCCGCCGCCGATCGCGGTCGCATCTACGGCTACATCATCTCCGGAGAGCTCATCGGCACCGCGTTCGGCTTTCTGGTCAGCGGAGACGTCGCCGCGGCGCTGTCCTGGCGCGCGTCGTTCTGGGTCCTCGCCCTCCCCGGACTCGCGCTGGCCATCGCGATCGCCCGGCTGCTCCCCGAACCCGCCCGCGGCGGCCAGAGCCGCCTATCACCCGGCGCCCAACAGGTCCGCCCGGCCCACCAGACCAACGCCACCCACCCGGCCCCCGACAACGACCAAACCCAGCCCCACCCGGAAAAATCGACCGCCGACCAGACCGGCGCGCTGCGACAACAAGCGCAAGCCGGCGGCATCGCCCCGTACCCCCAGCGCATCATCCACGACGATCCCACCGACTGGCCGCTGCCCCGCGCGGTGCGTTACGTCCTGTCCATTCGCACCAACCTTCTGCTGATCACCGCCTCGGTGCTGGGCTACTTCTTCTTCTCCGGGCTGCGGACCTTCGGCGTGATCTTCATGCGCGGGCGCTTCGGGCTCGGACAGTCGGTGGCCAGCACCCTGCTCGTCGTCCTCGGCGCCGGCGCCATCCTCGGTGTCCTACTCACCGGCCGCATCGCGGACCGCCTCATCGGCCGCGGCCACCTCAGCGCCCGACCGGTCGTCGCCGGCATCGCCTTCCTCGCCGCGGTCGGCCTGTTGCTGCCCGGCCTGCTCACCGGCTCGCTGATTCTGGCCGCTGGACTGTTCTTCCTCGCCGCCGCCGGGATCGGCGGCGCCAACCCACCCCTGGACTCCGCCCGCCTGGACATCATGCACTCCCGGCTGTGGGGCCGAGCCGAAAGTGTGCGCACCGCGCCGCGCTCCGCGTTCGAGGCCATCGCCCCGCTGCTGTTCGGCTACCTGTCCACCCGCCTCGGCAGCCACCACAACAACTTCGGCCAACTCACCACCACCACCACGGCAGATGCCGCCGGCCTCGACCACACCTTCCTGATCATGCTGGTGCCGCTGGCCGTGGCCGGGCTGATCCTGCTCCTGGTCGCCCGGCGGACCTACCCCCGCGACGTCGCCACCGCGCTCGCCTCCCAACCCCCACCCCCAACCGAGGAGCGGACCTGAACTGACGACCTCGCAACTGCCTGGATTCCTCGCCACCCTGGCCCCGCTGCTGGACCGCTACGGCTACCTCGCCGTCGGCGGTCTGGTCCTCGCGGAGGACTTCGGGGTGCCCGTTCCCGGCGAGACCATCCTGCTGGCCGCCGCGGTCTACGCCGGCGCCGGCCGGCTCAACATCGTCGTCGTCGGACTCGTCGCCTTTCTCGGCGCCGTCATCGGCGACAACATCGGCTACGCCATCGGCCACTTCGGCGGGCGCCGCCTCGTGCTGCGCTTCGGGCGCTATATCTTCATCACCGAACAGCGGCTGGACCGCGCCGAAGGCTTCTTCCACCGCCACGGCGGCAAGGTGGTCACCGTCGCCCGGTTCATCGAAGTGCTGCGTCAAGCCAACGGCATCGTCGCCGGCCTGGCCCAAATGCCCTGGCGACGCTTCCTCGCCTTCAATGCCCTCGGCGCCGCACTCTGGGTCGGATTCTGGACCACCGTGGGCTACTTCGCCGGCAACCACATCGAAGCCCTCTACGGGCAGCTCCGCCGTTACGAGCTCTACCTGGGCATCGCCATCGCCGTACTCATCCTCGGCGCAGTCCTGCACCACACCCTGTGGCAACGCCTCCGCCACCGTAACGCCGACCGTTAGGCCGGGCGTGGTGGGGCGAGGAGATGTGCGAAGACCACGGGTGTTGTTCAGGCAGTTGCCGGTTGACCGGTCGAAGCTTCCGCCGCAGGTGATCAGCCGCAGCGCGGCGAAGTCGGTGTCACCGTAGACGGTGTGGGTGGGGAACGGGAGTTTGGGAACGGACTCGACGGCGTCGACCTGGATGTGGAGACGCCCGTCACATTGGGAATCGAGGCCACCGGCGGGGCGCCCGCGGATTAGCTGTTGCGACACCGGTGCTCAAAACAACCATCGCGACCGCAACCACACCCGATGCCAGGAGTCCCGCAACTCGTCGTGTGATTCTACCCATTCAAAGCTTCTCGACTGGTTTGACCTGCTGCCTTCGCCGGAGCTGTGTCAGGCCCCTATCCCGGAACTCATCCCGGCAAACTCGTCTCACAAAATATTACCGATCTGTTACTGAGCGCTCGCTCCAGAGTGACGCCCTGGAGATGTCCTGCACGAGGGTTGACTGCTGCGACTTCGGGAAGGCTACGACGGGACGCACCTGATGGGCGAGCTCTCCGCAGAGAGCCGGCCACGATGAGAGACGGGTAGAGACATCATGAGCCAGGTTGCTGTGATCACCGGCGCTTCGGCAGGAGTCGGGCGCGCTACCGCCCGCGCTTTCGCGCAGCGGGGCTTCGACGTGGCCCTGCTCGCCCGCGGACAGGCAGGGCTGGAGGGGGCCGTCAAGGACGTCGAGAGCGCGGGTGTGCGGGCGTTGGCCATCCCGACCGACGTGTCGCAGTTCGACCAGGTCGCCCAGGCGGCGACTGAGGTCGAGAGCGAGCTCGGGCCGATCGACGTGTGGGTCAACAATGCCATGACCACCGTCTTCGCCCCGGTCTGGGAGGTTGAGCCGGCGGACTTCAAGCGGGCCGTCGAGGTCACCTTCTTGGGCCAAGTGTGGGGCACCATGGCGGCGCTGTCGAAGATGCGGCCCCGGGACCGGGGTCAGATCGTCAACGTCGACTCCGCGTTGGGCTTCATCGGCATCCCGCTCCAGTCGGCCTACTGCTCGTCGAAGTTCGCCTGCCGCGGGTTTTTCGAGTCGACCCGGGCTGAGCTCATCCACGAGAAGAGTCACGTCCGGTTGAGCATGGTCTATCTCCCGGCGGTGAACACCCCGCAGTTCGACTGGTGCCAGACGGTGTTCGACGACCATCCCCAGCCCGCCCCACCCATCTACCAGCCCGAGGTCCCGGCCAAGTTCATCCTCGAGGTGGCGCTGGACGGGCGACGGGAAAAGGTCATCGGGTCGTGGAACAAGCTTCTCGTGGCCGTGGCCAGGGTCGCTCCCGGGCTCGGCAACCAGTATGCCGCCATCGGCGCCTGGGAGAGTCAGCTCACCTCGCAGAAGGTGCGTCCCGACCGGCCGGTGAACCTCTATGAGCCCGCTGATGCCGATACCGACTACGGCGCCCACGGAGAGTTCGACAGCAAGGCCAAGGGTTTCTTCACCCCGAGCTTCCTGCGCTCACTTCCCACGATGGCGAAGACGTTCGCCACGGCGGCGACCAAGACCATCGAGGAGAAGCGGCGTCGCTACTGACAACCGCCGTGAACCGGAACTTTGAGCTGGAAGGCAACCCATGGTCACCGACGCAGAACAATCCGCGCCCGCCGGCCCGGTTGGGGTGGAGCAGGGGATCAACCCGGCCCGCACCGGCGGCTACGCACCCGAGCGGCACTACGCGGTGCTCGGGGATATGCGTGCCCTGGCCCTGGTCGCCCTCGACGGCGCGATCGACTGGTTGGCCATTCCGACCATGGCTGACCCGCCGGTGTGCGCCGCCATCCTCGACCCCGACGGGGGTGGGTCGATAACCCTGGCCCCGACCGTGCCGTTCAAGGCCAGCCGCCGCTATGTGGGGGCGAGCATGGTGGTGGAGACGACCTACACCACCGTGGGGGGGACGGTCCGGGTCACCGACGCCCTGAATATGGGGGCTTCAGGACGCCTGCCCTGGAGCGAGCTGGCCCGTCTGGTGGAGGTGGACTCGGGTCAGGTACCGATGCGCTGGGCCGTCCGACCCGGCCACCGTCTGAGCAACGCCCGTCCGTGGGCGCACCTCCACGATGGTCTGCCCCAGCTGGTGGTGGGCGATCTGCAACTGGTTGTGGTCACCGATCAGATTGGTGACCCGACAGTGTCCAATCACGGGGTATGTGGCGAGTTCGTGGCACGGGAGGGGCCACCGGGGCTGCTGGCCGTGGTGGCCACCGGCGGTGAGCCGGTCTTCGTTCCCACCGCCGCCGAGATCTCCTCCCGGGTCGGGCCGACGGTGGACACCTGGTGTCGCTGGAGCGAGCAGGTCGACTACACCGGTCCGTGGCGCGACATCGTGGTGCGCTCGGCGCTGGTCCTCAAGGCCCTGACTCTCGGGACGACCGGGGCCATCAGCGGCGCCGCGACCACCTCGCTTCCCGAGAAGATCGGCGGCAAGCGCAACTTCGACTACCGCTACGCCTGGATCCGGGACGCTTCGTTCGCCATCGACGCGATGAACCGGCTCGGCCTGTCCGGAGAGGTCCACGCCTCGCTGTCGTGGTTGCTGACCGTGACCGCCCACACCTCCCCTGACCTACGGGTTTTCTACGCCCTCGACGGCTCGGTGCCCAACGCGGAGATGCGCGAGGTCGACGCCCCTGGCTACCAGAGCTCCACACCGGTGCACGTGGGCAACTCCGCCGCTGCCCAAACGCAACTGGGCTGCTTCGGTGACCTGCTCGACGCCGTGTGGCGTTACGTCCAAGCCGGCGGCCGGCTGGACGCCGGTACCGCTGCCATGGCGGCTGAGCTGGCCGAGCGGACCTGTGAGCTGTGGCGAACACCCGACGCCGGACTGTGGGAACTGGGCGACACCCAGCACTACACCATCTCCAAGATCGGCTGCTGGGTAGCCCTGGACCGTTGCCTGCGCCTGGCCCAGGCCGGTCAGTTGACCAGCCTGCTCCAGGGCCGCTGGCGAGCTGAGCGCGACGAGATCCGGTCGTGGATCGACGCCAACTGCTGGTCGCAGGCCAAGGGCGCCTACACCTTCTACGCCGGGACCGACGACCTGGACGCTGCCGTGCTGCTCGCTGCCCGCACCGGCTATTGCGCCAGCGACGACCCCCGGCTGGGCAGCACCATCGACGCCATCAAGACCGGCCTCACGGCCGGGGGACCGCTGCTGTTTCGCTACAGCGGTCAGCGGGGCAAGGAGGGCGCCTTCCTGGCCTGCTCATGCTGGTTGGTTGAGGCCCTCGCCTACGTCGGACGCGTCGCGGAGGCCACTGAGGTGTTCGAGGGCGTGGTCGCGCGGGCCAACGACGTCGGCCTGTACTCCGAGGAAATGGACCCCACGAGCGGGGCGCTTCTCGGCAACATCCCCCAGACCCTGTCTCACCTGGCAATCATCGGCGCGGCCACGGCCTTGTCCAAGGCGCAAGAGGGCGCCCCCGCGGCGATCAGCGCGAAATACGCGGCCAGATACGTCGGGTAATCCGGGACCAGGAAACCGCCGGCCAGCCAGTGCAGCCGGATCGACGCTCGACCAGTCGCGTCACCGCCCGTCAGTTGCGAGATCGTCGCGGGACCGAGCTGCCGCGGCTCCGACGCCGCGGGTCGAGTCCGGGTCACTCCAGCCCGAGCGCGCCAGCCGCTGCGGGATCACATTCGTCGAGGAAATCCCGGCAGCGCCGGGCCTCAGGATCCTCGCCGATCTCGGCCGCCGCCCGGGCCAGTGCGGCGAGTGCGCGCAGAAAACCCCGGTTGGGGGCATGTGACCATGGCACCGGGCCGTGACCCTTCCATCCGGCGTGCCGCAGGTGGTCCAGACCGCGGTGGTAGCCGGTGCGCGCGAAGGCGTAGCCGGACACGGCGTCGCCTTCGTCGAGCGCCCGCTGCGCGAGCGCCGCCCACGCGGCGGAGAATTCCGGATACCCAGCAGCCACGGTGGCCGGATCGTTCGCCGCGGCCAGCGCCGCGTCAGCGTCTGGCTGCTCGGGCAGCAGCGTCGGTTTGGGTCCCAGCAGGTTGCCGTGCACGTTCATCGCTCCATCCTGCCGTGGTGCTGCGGTCCGCCATGCCGCGGACCCCATGCGGCGGTGATGTGCGCCCTGGCCAGTTTCGTGAAGGGCGGCTAACGGGCTAGCGTGCGGCCGGCGCTGCGGAGGTCTTCGCAGGCCTGCGTGACCCGGTGCGCCATCGATTGCTCGGCCCGCTTGAGGTAGGACCGCGGGTCGTAGAGCTTCTTGTTGCCGACCTCGCCGTCGACCTTGAGCACCCCGGCGTAGTTGGTGAACATGTGCTCGACGATCGGCCGGGTGAACGCGTACTGGGCGTCGGTGTCGACATTCATCTTGACCACCCCGTACGACAACGCCTGGTGGATCTCCGCCAGCTGCGAGCCGGAACCCCCGTGGAACACCAGGTCCAACGGCTTGGAACCGGCCGGCAGGCCCAGCCGTCGGGCCGCCACCTCCTGGCCCATCTGCAGGATCTCCGGGCGAAGCGTCACGTTGCCGGGTTTGTACACGCCGTGCACATTGCCGAACGTCGCGGCCAGCAGGTAGCGGCCCCGCTCGCCGCCACCGAGGGCGTCAACGGTGTGCTCGAAGTCCCCAGCCGTGGTGTAGAGCTTTTCGTTGATCTCGTGCGCGACGCCGTCCTCCTCGCCGCCCACCACCCCGATCTCCACCTCCAGGACGATCTTCGCCTTGGCGCAGGCTTCGAAGAGATCCGCGGCGATGGCCAGGTTGAGATGCAGCTCGGTGGCCGAGCCGTCCCACATGTG
>JBBPZY010000068.1:0-5396 GCA_038276315.1 Mycobacteriales bacterium | reverse complement strand
GCGATGTCCTTGTACTCCAGACCTTCGGCCAGACCACGTGAAATCTCTTCCCGATCCACCAACATCAACATCGCGCGCACGGCGGTTATCCTGTCCCACCGAACCGCCAAGATCAAATGCTACGACCGGCTGAGCCCAAGGTTGGTTAGGCAAGGAAGCGGAGCAGAACAGACGCCGCAGCTCAGAAAAACCCGCCATCGGCGATGCGCGCAAGAGGCCCGACGGATTTGCCGGAAACATTCCCTGAGTGATAACAAAGCGTGACCGTCGCTCACAGAGTGTGTGCGGGACACAGGGAAGCCGGAAGGGACCTGGCTAGACAGTCATCGGCGATACCGAAGAGTAAGAGCGGTGGCCCCGCCCGTTCGACGGATTGGGGGCCACCGGATTGGGGGCCACCGCCCACGACCTGTCGGTGGTCACTTACTAATGCTTGTCCCCATGGTCTCCGCATCGGCGGTGCCAGTCACAACGGTCCTCGCAGCGGCGGTCCCAGTCAGACCAGTCATCTTCGTATCGGCGGTACCAGTCGTCATCCCTGTCATGACCACCACCGTAGCCGCTGGTGAAAATTGTCGAGATTCTCATATCCCCTCCTTTTCCTCGCCTGGGAGGTCTCCCCCGTCCCAGGAAGACAATGAATGCGTCCGCGAGAAGCAGACATGCAGCCCGGCCGTGCTGAATACACGGAATGGCCAGCGGGGGACTGAGCGCAGCCGGGACTGAGCGCGGCCGGGACTGGCGAGCAGGGTGCCGGACAGGGGTCGCCGCGCTCGTGGCTTTACGGGTCGCCCCCGACCCAACGCCTTCGTGCACGTCATGCGTAGTCCACGCCGTCGCTTCGTTTATTTCGCTCTGGGTGAGCGGAGCGTTACCGTCGCAGCGACTATCACAGTGTGTAGCAGGATTGTGTCATACCGTGACCAAACGCGACGATCCACAGCTTTCATGACGCCGATGACCTCGATCATGAAGATGCAAGGGCGGCCGCCCACGTTGTGCTACGGACGGTCGTGGGGTAACGCTACGCTCGGACCCGAGCCGGCGGCAGAATCGTGGACAGTGACGGGGGCCGACATGGATGACCTGAGTGATTTCGTACTCGACCGGCTCGCCGACGACGAGCGGCGATTCGGGGCAGGCGAACTTCCATACATCGACGAAGCTGAGCGCCGCGGCCGGTTGCGCATCATGTGCACCGATGATCACCGCGGGCTGCTGCTGGTGGGCGGCCCGGTCCAGGCGACGGAGCACCGTGTACCCGTGCCATTCGCCGAGAAGGCCGCGTTCCTCCGCAGGGGAATTCACAATCAGCACGACGAGACCACGCTGGGGTTGGTCGCCTCGGTCTACGACGCACATCCCGATTGGCGGGAGGAGTGGCGGCCGTGACTCATAGCTGCACCGTCGTGGTCAGGCCCACGATTGAGGGTCGGCGTGGCGTCGAGCCAAAGCCGAACCGGACCGGCGGGCGGACCTCGGCCATGGCTCCGAGGTCGGCTCCCTGCCAGCTGGCGGTGACGGACACCAGTGGATGGAGATCCCAAGCCCCGTACCACTCCTTGCGTCCGGCGCCGGCGCTACCCCGGGTGCGCACACCGGGGAGCACGGCTCGGACCAACGGGTCCACCAGAGTTGCCCAAGCCGGGGCAGTGGCCACTGGGCGTGGCACGGCTCGCAGAAGCAGCCCGAGCCGGCCTCTTGGTCCGACGATCAGGTCGGCTCGTAGCGGTCCGGCCACCACCGCCATCCGCCCCGGCTGGCGGATCACCTCCACCGGTGCGACTTCGACGGAATCGAAGCGGTAGGTGCTGGCGACGAACCGGGCGACCTCGTCGCTTGGCGCGATCAACAACCTTGTGCCGTCGGGCGTCTCGATCATGACATCGCTGATCGGGCCGAAAGGCGACACCGGCCATCGTCCGACGACGATGCGGTGGCCCGAAGTCGTGCCGAAGGCGGCGATCTCGCCGTCGAAGCGCCAGCGCAAGGCCGTGGCCGGTCGCAGCGGATGGCGGGGGATCATCGGGGTGATGATTCCAGGTCGACGCCGCTGTAGACGAGCTTTCCACCCAGCTGTGAAGGAGTGCCGGTGATCAACACGATCGAGCTTACCGACCAGGGCAGCGCGCTGGTTTATACATTCGACGACGTGATGCTCTACTCCGGGCCGGGTTCCCCGGGCGGGGTGGCGCACGCGGTGAAGGTGATGGAGCGAGTGCTGCCCCTTCTCGAGCCTGGTGGCCTACCGGAGCGGCGCGACATCGAGGTGCAAACGGCTTTCGCCGGACCGGGCGCGCGCGATGCGTTCGAGATGGTCACGCGTGCGGTAACCGAGGGCCGGTACGCCGTCGATGATGCGTTAGCACGTCCCGAGCGGGGTCCGACGCACGAGCGCTTCGTTTTCCGGCTCGGCTACCACGGACGAAGCGTGACGGTGGCTCTTCGTGACGGCTACGTGGGGACGGAGTTCATTGCGCTGGCGAGGATGGAGGACCGGACGGCTGAGCAGGAGAACCGCTTGACCGTCCTGAAGCGTGAGATGGCTGAGCTGTTGCTAGCGACGCCCGCGGTCGAGCTGTACGACGTGGACGACGAGTGACCATCTCGTGCGTCACCGGCGGTGTAAGTCGGTCGAGACTGGGTACTCCTGGTTTCTATGACTTGCGATGGTGTGGCCGAGGTGGCTGGTGATCGCGGTGTCGACGTCGGTGTTGCGCGGACGACGTCATGAGTGCGAATGCGTCCACTAGCGAGTTTGTGCACGTCGCGGCCCTCTACGCCTCTGACGAGCAACTGCGTGACCTGTTGTTGCCTTACTTGGATGAGGGTCTGCGTCACCGCGAGAACATTCTCGCGGTGATCTCCACGGATGCGCGCCGGGTGTTGCGTGACGCTCTGGGTGATGCGGCCGACCGCGTGCAGTGGGACTGCTCTGGGGTCTCCTATGACCGGCTGGGCCAGATGTTTGAGGGGTTCGCCGGCTACCTCGCCCAGCAGCACCGGGCCGGCGTCCGCACTCGTGTAATTGGGGAGTTCGATGCAGACAGCGACCCAAACCGGGTGAGCCAGTATCTGCGATACGAATCGATGGCCAACGAGATCTACGCGCCCTATGGATACCCGGTGGTGTGTCTGTGGGATCAGCGCCGCTACTCACCAGAGGTGCTGGCGCATGTCCGCGCGGTTCATCCGCAGCTGCTTGACACCGGCGGTCCGATCCCCAACACCGAGTATCGTCTGCCCATCGACTACCTCATCCGGGATCAGAGCTCACCAGCAGTCGCGCCGGTTGATCTCGATCTGGTCGTGCATCTCGACTCCGCCGATGATCTTGGGACGTTACGTCGGCGACTGCGTAGCTGGGGCGCCAGCTGCGGTATGGGTGACCAGGACACAGACGACATCGTGATAGCGGTCGACGAGATCGCCACCAACGCCCTGGAGCACGGTCAGCCGCCTTCCTGCGTGCGGGGTTGGACCACTCCCGACGCCTTGTTCGTCCAAGTCGACGACCAGGGCCGCGACTTCATTCCCGCGACCACCGGCTACCAGCGGCCCAGCACCGACGCTCGACGCGGCAGGGGCATCTGGATTGCGCGCCACCTCGCCGACGTTCTGACCACACACACCGGTCCTACTGGCACCACTGTGGCCATGCGCTTCGCCAGGTCAGCAGGGCTGCGGGTCAGCTGACCTTGGTCCAGGTGCTGCACCACCGGGTCTGAAATGCGCCATCGCTAGCCTCGATCGTCACGGTGGCCGGACCCCGCCCGAGATTGTTGGCGATGATCGAGCCGGTGGCTCCGCTGGTGCGCTTGAGGCGCTCCCAGTAGCAGTCCAGGCGGCCGGCGGGCCCGGTGGCGCGGTAGGTACCCGGGGCGATGTCCGTGCCCACCACAAACTTTCCCTCGCCGAAGGTGGTGACCAGGCCCGGCGAGATCGTCGGCGCGGCGGCCGGCCCTGGCACCGGCGGAGTCTGGGGATGCGCCGTGGGGCGTTTGTCCGCCGGCGCATCACCGATAGTTGCCGGCGGGGACTGCTCTGTCTGAGGGTATGCGAAGGCTACGGCCATCGCCATCCTCGCCTCATCTCCAAGTACTGGTGCTTCAGGCACCTACCCGACCATGGGGCGGTACCGGGAGAATCGGTGCGCGAGGCACCGTCGTTACAGGCAGACTTCGGCTGACTACCCTCCGTCGTCAGAGGCCGGCGTAGCCAGCTAGAGCGGATCCCGCAGATCTTTGAGTCTATGGTTAACCCTCCTGTCGCCGAGTTCGACACCCTGGTTGTCCGCCGCGACCTGGGCAGCCCTCATGTCGAACTCGGCGACAACAGAGCACCGAACAGGGCATCCGGCTGAGCCCAATGGGTCACCGAAGCGGAATGATCCGCGGGCCGACCTAGTGTTGCGACGCGGGCGCGGTCTTGAGCGCGTCGAGCGCGAAACCTGCGACCTCCCGCATGCCGATGAGGTTGGGGTGGTCGGGGCGGCAGCGCTGGTGGGAGCGGTCCCTCCACCCACTTCACGCCGGACTCTTGGCAGGCGTCGTGGCCGAGTGAGTCCGCATAGGAGTCGACGAACACCGCGCCGTGGTTGGCCGCCTGGTCTGCCAGCATGGCGGTGAGCTGCCACTCCACCCCGTCGACGTAGGGCACGTCACCGCGGGCGATGGGAAACGCGGGGTAGCACCCGGTGGTGGGGGGCAGGATCCGCAGGTAGCCCACCAGCAGCACCGTCGCGCGCGGCGAGCGCTGCCGGATGCCCTCCAGTGCCCGGCCGACCTTCGGCGCGCGGCCGCGGCGATGCGCTGCGCATAGAGGTCGGTGCCGCCGGCGGTGGCCTGCCGCTCACAGGGATCGCCGGACGGGTCTGTGGCACCGAGCCGGGCACAGGTCACCCACAGGTCCCCGATGTCGATGTCGTTGCCACCGATGGTGATCGTGACCAGGTCGGTGTCCGGGCGAAGGGCGTCGAACTGCGGTGGGTTGGGTCCCGGCCGCACCGGCTGCGGAGCCGTCATGTCGTCAGTCCTCGCTCCGCCGCAGCTGACGTCGGTATAGTCCCGGATTTGCAATGCCTGGGCGAGGAGCGCCGGATAGTTGCGGGTGGACCGCTGGCAGCCGATCGGATCGGCCCGCTGCTGGGGAATTCCCGGACCCGACGCATAGGAGTCACCAAGCGCGACGTAATGCTTCGGGGCACTCGTGGTGTCGGCGGCTCCAGCGGTAGGGAACCTGAACAGCGCCAGCACAGCTTGGTATCAACCGGTGGAAGCAATTGAGCTGGCCAGGAGGTCGGCGAAGACTTCTGCTGGTGTTCGGTAGCCCAGGATACGGCGTGGCCGGGCGTTGAGTTCGGCGGCTACGCAGTCGAGGTAGGTTTGGTCGTCAGT
>JBBPZY010000067.1:0-4308 GCA_038276315.1 Mycobacteriales bacterium | reverse complement strand
CACCAGGACCCACCTCACCAGTCAGAGAACCGCCCCGGCCGGCCCCGCCCCGCCCGCTCCGACCGACCCCGGAGCCCACAAGACCCCTCCGCCCAACACAGAGCGCTCCCGCGTAAGCCGCTTCACACCAGCCACCTAGCACGATCTGTAGAGCTGCAGGGTGACTTCTCCACTACCGTCAGCCTGTCACATGTCCGCTCGCCTCGATATCGGTCGGTGTCGCGGGGGCGCGTCGACCCGGTTCAAGGGAGACCGCGTAGCCGGTGAATTTCTCTGGCCCGCCGGCTGACGGTACCGAGTGCGGCCCGGGTGCCTGTGGCGCTACGTCGAAGGCCGTCAGCGCTACCGGCGCTCCCCCACTAAGCCCCCATAGAACGTAGGTGTGGTCTTCCTGGTTGCTAGGCAGGCGGGTGGCTACGACCGTGACCTGCTCCCGGTTCGCGAGCACCATACCCACTGCACTGCCGTTCTTGGCGACCAGTGGGACCCGGATCGACGCCGGGTCCGTGGCGCTTTGTATCGCCTCGGACATGCCCGTGACTTGGCTTTGTGCTTGGTTGAGTTCGCCGTTGAGCTGCACCACGCGGACCCCGAGCACAACCGCAGCAGCGACCAGGAGCACCGCTGCGGCCGCAACCAGTTCCCCAGCGCGCTGCCGGGATGCTTTGGTGATGCGTCGTGCTCGTCCTGTCGAGGATGCCAATGGCACCACCGGCGCAATCCGGCTGGCACCTGTGACGCTCAGTATCCGCTGCTGCAGCGCGGCACTGGGGATTGCTTCCGGCACCGAAAGGCCCAGCGTGGCGCCAATTTCTTCGGTCTCCGAGGCGATTTTGATGCAGGTCGGGCAATCCGGCATGTGTATGGCGATGAAAGATTCTTCGACCGGTTCTAAGGCGTGCAACGCCCACCCGACCGCCAAGTCGCGATGCGGGCAGCCGGTAACGTGGCGCTGCTGCTGGTCATTCATCGCTTCGCCTCTCTCACCACGCGCGCCTCGGCGATCAGGGTATCCGGCCCTAACTGATCGGCCAGCAGCGACCGCAGCCGCTGGACAGCGGTAAACATCCGGGATTTCACCGTACCTAGCGGCACACCAGTCAAAACTGCGATTTCACGCTGAGTGTGCCCACCGAAGTAGGCGAGCGCGAGCACCTGCCGCTGCTCGACCGGTAGGCGATGGAGCGCCGCACGCACCTGTCCGGCTGCGACACGCTCCATCGCCGCCTGATCGGCACCCGGTACCGGCGTTGGCGACCAGTCCTCGCCCGCTTCTGGCGCAGCGACCATGCGCCGACGTATGGTGCTCTCTCTTCGCACCGCATCCACCGCCTTGTGGTGAATGAGGGTGAGCAGCCAGGTGGCGAAGCCGCCCCGCGCTGGGTCGAAACGGGACGGATCGCGCCACAGCGTCAGGAACACCTCCTGCACCACATCCTCAGCCAGCCTCTCGTCGGCACAGATGCGGCGGGCCAGTGAGTAGCACGGCCGACCAAAGCGCTGATACAGCTGGGACAGTGCGGCGCCATCGGCGTCCCCGAGTCGCCGCACTAACTCGACGTCGGAAGGTCCCTCGCCCGTGCCGAGAGTCGGCGCCACCGGCTCCGAACTGTTTCGCCATCGTTCGGGCCGGGGGGCGCTCGATCGAGCCTCATCGGCCACCAGAGAGATCCTCACCTCGTACATACGCTGGGTACAACCTACCGGTTCAGGCTAGTTGCCTCGCGCAATCGGCTCAGACGGCGGCAGCTAGGCACGAGGAGCGACGACCCCGTCGCTCGGGTGAGGCTCTCTGCCCCATCCGGGTGGTCTGTCATAGGCATCCGGGCGTAGCTCCGCCATTTCCGCGTTACAGCAACCAAAGTCAATCGTTTCATGGCTGACGGCACAGAAAGGGGCGACAACGATGCGTAACGACCATGTGACCCTCCGTTCATCGGCGGTCTTTGATCTGCTGGCACCACGCACTCCTGCGGTGCCTGTTCAGGTTGCGCTGCGTTACGACACTCGCGATCCATACGCCATCGTCGCGGCTTTTCGCACTGGACGGGCTGGTTGGGTCGAGTGGGTGTTCTCCCGGGACTTACTCGCCGACGGCCTGATCGCCGATGCGGGTGACGGCGACGTGCGCATCCGGCCGGGCTCAGGCGATCCCGAGATCGTCGTTGTGGAACTCAACTCACCTTCCGGTCATGCCGTGTTCGAGGCTAGCGCCCAGCGGCTCGCCGAGTTCCTCGACGCCAGCTACGACATCGTCCTGCCTGGGAACGAGACGCGGTGGATGAACGTCGACGACGCGCTCGACCAGATGATCGCCACCGATTTGCCGTGAGCTCGGGGCCGGCTTGATCCTGGCTCCCAGTGTCAGCTACAGTTCTGGCACGCACCGGGGGGAGCCAGTACAAGTCCCGTTGGGAGCATGCGGACGTAGCGCAGCTGGTAGCGCATCACCTTGCCAAGGTGAGGGTCGCGGGTTCGAATCCCGTCGTCCGCTCTGTGCGGCCCACCACGCCGGGCCGCTCCACGGGCAGGTCAGGGAATCATTTCGGCGCGACGAAATCAGATCGCCGGCCAGTGGGAATCCCTCGGTGCGAGGCGCGGCGGAGTGGCCGAGTGGCTTAGGCAAGGGCCTGCAAAGCCCTGTACGCGGGTTCGATTCCCGCCTCCGCCTCGGGCGATTAGCTCAGTGGGAGAGCGCTACCTTGACACGGTAGAGGCCACTGGTTCAATCCCAGTATCGCCCACCAGCACAAACGGTCCGACTGGGCGGCATCGCCAGGACCGAGAGTCAGCGGATAGTCAGCGATCCGGGGTCGGGTCATCGTCGGCATCAGGATCGCCCTCCTCTGGATCGTCGGTGAGCGCGTCGAGGATGCGGCTCTCATCGTCGGTGCGGCGGGTGTAGAGCTGCAGCGTTGTGGTGATCTTCTCGTGGCCCATGACGCGGGCAACCATGTTCGGCGGTACGCCATCGTCGACGAGCCAGGTGGCGTAGGACCTCCTCAGGTCGTGGAACCGAAGGCCGCCGGTACACGATCGGGTGATATGCAGCACGGCGTCACGCTCAGTCGGGAATTCCTTGACCAGGGTCGCTCCGGTGGCGTCAGTCCAGCCAGCCCGCACGGTGTCGTGGTTGACCACGGTGAGGGTGCCCAGCAGTCCCGCGCGTACCAGTGCTGGCCGCCAGACGCGGGAGCGGAACAGGGTGCGACGGAGTGGTTTGCCGACCGCGTTGGGGAATACCAGACCGTTCTCCCCCAGCGGGTAGGTGTCGCGATGTTTCTGGATGATCTCGGCCAGCCACGGTGGGAGGGGGACCGTCCGCCGACCGGCCGCGCTCTTGGGGAACGGCTTGAAGCTGGTGTGCCCGCTCACTTCGATGATGGTGCGGATTACTCGGAGTCTGCGTTGATCGAGATCGAGCGCGTCGGCGCAGAGGCCGGCTGCCTCTCCCCATCGGAGTCCGGCGCCGCCTGCGGTGGCAATGATCGCGCGGTATCGCTCGGGTATGACCGGAAGCAGGACGGTCACTAGCTCCTCACGCGTGAGGATCCGTTCGTCGGAGTCGTGCTTGCGCCGTGGTGGCAACCGGACGTCCTCGCAGGGGTTGAAGGCAAGCAATCGGTTAGATACCGCGGACCTGAGGACAGCGGCGGTGAGCTGGTAACTCTTGGCGACGACATCGGGTGATCGCTGCTTGCCAAGTTCCGTCACCCAGGCCTGCGCCGCTGCGTGATCGATCTTGTTGAGTGGCCAGCTCCCCCACTGCGGAAGGACGTGGGTCCGCATGACCGACCCGTCACGGGCTGCTGTGGTGGCCTCTGTGTTGCGTCCGCTCATCCACCTCTTAGCGTGGTCAGCGAACAGTGTCCGGCCGGCGTGTGGATCAACGTAAAGCCCGCGCGTCATCGATGACTCGATCTCGGCGAGGAACTGCCGTGCAGCTTTCTTCGTGGGGAAGGTTTTCGCGCGTTGCCGCCCAGATGGGTCTCTCCAGTTCGCGCGGTAGGTGCCGCCCGGTGTGTGGCTGATATGGGACATGTCAAGCTCCTTGAGACTGGTCATTGAGCCAGGCGTTGAACCGGGCTCGGGGAACGATCCACCGACGGCCCAGCCGCTTGGCGGGGATGATGCCTTGGCGGACAAGGTCGTAGGCCATACACCGTCCAATGAGGCTTATTCACAGAGGTAGAAAGTAGACCCAAGGTGCGTGTCGGTCATGGGTGACGGCCCGTTTAACGAGAGAATTGGGTTCCACACTCAACCTCACGTTAACGGGCCGTCAATAATGTACTATACCACCGGGTT
>JBBPZY010000066.1:0-8952 GCA_038276315.1 Mycobacteriales bacterium | reverse complement strand
CGGGGGCGATCAGCAGGTCCACCCCGTCCACCGCCTGCACCGGCCCGTATCTCTTGCGCAGGCCGCTCAGCCGCACTGCGCCGTGCTCGTTCATCGTCATGGCACCAGCGTCGGTCCCGGCACCCGTCGTCGCGCAGGGCGGGTGTCACGGACCCGCCGTGACATCCGTCAGGGCCCGCACTGCTGCATATGGCGCCGCCCCGAGGTGATCACGGTTTGTGTGCCGCAAACGACAGGTGATGTCGCCTGAGGCACACAAAGCGCGATCATCCCCCGCTGGCTGGCCGGAGGTGCGTCACGTCACCGACCGACAGCGTCCGCCGCTGCCCATTCGCCAGGACTACCAACCGGCCCTCGGTGTCGACGTCCACCGCAGTTCCGGTGAGCTCGGGCTGCCCCGGCAGTTCCACTTTGACCTGCTCATCCAGGGTCGCGCAGCGTTGCTGGTAGGCCTCCCGCAGGCCAGAGGTGATCGGGTCACCCCGATGCTGGCACCACTGCCGCAGCTCGCTGTCCAGGGCGCGCAGTAGGGCTCGTAGCAGCGGGTCGCGGTCGGTGCAGGCGGCCTGTTCGATGGCCAACGAGGTCGCGCCGGGCACTGGCAGCTCTTCCGGTCGCAGCGTCACGTTGAGCCCGATACCCACGACGACCGCGTTCGACGGCGAGGGCACCACCTCGGCCAGGATCCCGGCTGCCTTGCGCTGGTTCGCGCCGAGTAGCAGGTCGTTGGGCCATTTCAGTGCCACGGGGATCTCCCCCAAAGTGCTCACTGTGCGGCACAACACCACTCCCACCAGCAGCGGGAGCCAACTCCAGCGGGCCTGCGGCACCTCGGCAGGCCGCAGCAGCACCGACAGCGCCAGCCCCGACCGAGCGGGCGCCACCCAGCTGCGCGCGGCCCGGCCACGCCCGGCGCTCTGGTGCTCGGCGACCAGCACGCTGCGATCCGGCGCACCTTCCCGGGCCGCGACGGCCAGCGCGGTGTTCGTCGAAGGCACAGTGGCGACGACGTCCAGCGCCGCATACGGTCCCACGGGCGCCAGGAGCGCGCGCCGCAGCGCGTCCGCCCGCAGCGGCGGTCGCTCAAGATCGGACCACATGGTCTGCGAACGCTACCTCTAGGGTCGGCCGTCATGGAACCGGACATCCACACCACCGCGGGCAAGCTCGCCGATCTGCTGCGCCGCGACGAGGAAGCGGTACACGCCGGATCCGCCCGCGCGGCGGCGCGCCAGCACGCCAAGGGCCGCAAGACCGCCCGGGAGCGGATCGATCTGTTGCTCGACGCCGGGTCATTCATCGAGCTCGACGAGCTGGCCCGACACCGCAGCACCAACTTCGGTCAGCAGGCCAACCGGCCCTACGGCGACGGCATTGTCACCGGCTACGGCACCGTCGACAATCGCCCGGTGTGCGTGTTCAGCCAGGACGCCGCCATCTTCGGTGGCAGCCTGGGCGAGGTGTACGGTGAGAAGATCATCAAGGTGATGGACCTGGCGATGCGGACCGGTTGTCCGATCATCGGGATCAACGAGGGCGGCGGCGCCCGGATCCAGGAGGGCGTCGTCTCGCTGGCGCTGTACGGGGAGATCTTCCTGCGCAACACGCACGCCTCCGGGGTGATCCCGCAGATCTCGCTGATCATGGGTTCGTGCGCGGGCGGGCACGTCTACTCCCCCGCGCTGACCGACTTCACGGTGATGGTCGACCAGACCTCGGCCATGTTCATCACCGGCCCGGACGTGATCAAAACGGTGACCGGTGAGCAGGTGGGCTTCGAGGAGCTCGGTGGCGGGCGCACGCACAACACCAAGTCGGGCAACGCGCACTATCTGGGGACCGACGAGGAAGACGCGCTGTCCTACGTCAAGGAACTGTTGTCGTTCCTGCCATCGAACAACCTGTCCGAGTCTCCAGTGTTCGATGCACTTGATCTGTCCCACGGGGCGGTTGCCGACACCCTCACCGACTCCGACCGAGAGCTGGACACGCTGATCCCAGACTCGGCCAAGGCACCCTACGACATCCACGAGGTGATCACTCGCGTTGTCGACGAGGGTGAGTTCCTGGAGGTACACGAGCTGTTCGCGCCGAATATCGTCGTCGGCTTCGGTCGGGTGGAGGGCCGCAGCGTGGGGATCGTGGCCAACCAGCCCACGGCACTGGCGGGCTGTCTTGACATCGACGCCTCTGAGAAGGCCGCCCGGTTCGTGCGAACCTGCGACGCCTTCAACGTCCCCGTGCTGACCTTCGTCGACGTGCCCGGCTTTCTGCCCGGCACCGACCAGGAGTGGAACGGCATCATCCGGCGCGGCGCGAAACTGATTTACGCCTACGCCGAGGCCACCGTGCCCAAGGTAACGGTGATCACCCGGAAGGCCTACGGCGGCGCCTACGACGTGATGGGCTCCAAGCACCTCGGCGCGGACCTCAACCTGGCTTGGCCGACCGCGCAGATCGCCGTGATGGGCGCCTCCGGCGCGGCGAACATCCTGCACCGCAAGGAGCTCGCCAAAGCCCCCGCCGGCGACGTCGAGTCGCTACGGGCGCAGCGGCAGCAAGAGTACGAGGACGCACTCCTCAACCCCTACGTCGCTGCCGACCGCGGCTACATCGACTCGGTGATCCCACCCAGCCACACCCGCTCCTACGTCGCCCGCGCGCTACGGATGCTCAAAGACAAGCGCCAGACCCTACCCCCCAAGAAGCATGGCAACATTCCCCTGTGAGTGGCGTTTCGAGCTATCACTCGCATTGCCACTCACGGGTTATCCACAGGGGAAATCGCCGGTGCGGACGCTGGCGGTGAACGCCGCCCACTCGGCCCGGGGGAAGATCAGCGCCGGTCCGGTCGGGTTCTTGCTGTCACGGATGGCGCGGTGACCGCCGTCCAGATCGGCGACCTCGACGCAGTCGCCGCCTGCGCCGTTGCTGCGGCTGGACTTGCGCCAGGTGGCGCCGGTGAGGTCCATGGTGCACCTACTCTCGTTCGCCCGTTTCAGGGCTTACTCTAGCAACAAACGTCCTGGTCTCGCCGCTGGTCAGGGCTGCTGCGGCAAGCTGGTTGAAGATCGTCTGATAGGCCTGGACGTCGGCCGGACGCTCCAGATACAGCGCGCCGCGATCATTCTCCAGGTAAGCAAAGTCCAACCCGGCCTCGTCGCCGGGGAACCGCATGACCCGGAAGGTCTGGCCCATGGCTGCGTGGGGCCCGGTCGAGAATGGCAGCACCTGCAGGTCGATATGCGGTAGGCGGGACATCTCCACCAGGTAGTCGAGTTGTCTCGTAAACGCCTCGGTGGTGCCGACGGGACGGCGGAGTACCGCCTCGCTGAGTACGAAATGCAGTCGCGGCGGGGTGTGGCCAACCAATCGTTCCTGACGCTCGCGACGGAACGTCACACGTTGCGTTAGCTCCGCCTGGGTGGCGCTTGGACGCGCGGCCAGGATAACGGCCTCGGCGTACTCGGCGGTCTGGAGCTGGCCCGGGACCAGCTCGGAGTCGTAACCGTTGATCTCGCTGGCGTCGGACTCCAGACCCACGAAGGTGCGGAACCAGTCGGGCACGGTGTCGCCGTAGCTCGCCCACCAACCGCGCTGGTTGGCCTCGCCGGCAAGCCTGATCAGGGTGTCGGCCTCGGGCGCCCCGATCCCGTAGAGCTGGAGCAACAGCCGGACGTTGGTCGGTCGGATGGCCTGCCGACCGTTCTCGATCTTGCTGACGGTCGGGGGTTTGATGCCGACCCACAGGGCAGCCTCGTTGATGGTCTTGCCGGCGCTCTCCCGGAGCCGTCGCAGCTCCTTGCCGAGCTGCCGCCGCCGGACCGTGGGACCGGGGCCGTTGGTCATGGGTACCTCCGCATTCACGCAGGAGTAAGAGGCCACGAGTGAGAGGCACAGTGTGCACGCTGAGGCGCTGACGCTCCCGACTCGGGCTCACTCTTCTATGCATTGCGCTGAGGAAACTTCCTAAGTTAGTGTCCTCTGGGTCGGTCGTCGTCGTCAGTCCAGTGGACCCGTTGGGCGGTGATCGACAACCTGTCCCGTCGTGCTCGTTCGCCCGCGCGCGACGGGGCAGGCCGAAAGCTCCGCCGTTCGGTCCGTGACCCCCGACTCCGGGCCGAACGGCGGTCCCACGCGCAGAGGTGGCATCGTGATGAGCACTCCGGACGAGACCTACCGCACCACGATGCAGGTGCAGACACCCGAGGACGGGCCGGCCACGCTCGCGCGCCGGAGGTGCAGATGTTACGGATCGTGCGAGGCGAGCCGTCGGACGAGGAACTCGCCGCACTGATCACGGTGCTCGCCGCACTACCGAATACCGCCGCCGAACCGCCCGCGCCCCGCAGCGCCTGGGCTGACCCAGCGTACCGGCTGCGCACCCCCGACCTTGGTCGCCGCCAGTGGCGCCGCCCCAGGTGATTGGGGCGCCAACTGCTGGCTGGGCGACGTCGCCGCCCAGCGCTGATCCACGATGTCCGGTCAGCCACCGCGTATCGGGTCGGATCCGTGGACCTTCGGTCATCACCCACGACAGCCTGGCTGGGTATGGTGGCCACGTTCAGCGATCGCCAGCGACTCGCCCCCGAACGCCTCGCCGTCCTACTGAGCGCACTGCGTGCGGCGATCGACGCGCTCGGCGGCACCGTCCACGCTCGGGCCGGCATCTACCTGTTACTGGCCGGCCGTGCGCATGCCCGTTGACCTGCCGCGGCACGCTGGCCACCATCCTGCTCTGCTCCGATGACTAAGAAGCCGATCGAGGAGATCGGGGAACTACGGTTGTGTTGATCGCCCGAGTTTGCCGTTCCTCCTGCGGGACAGACTCCGACCATGTGTCGGCGGCTGAATTGGTTGTCACGCGCACCGCCCGAGTGGCCGTTGGCCGGGCGCAGGGCACCAGTCGGTGCCGTTCACCGGAACGGTGGTTGGGTCCTCGGACCCACTTCATGACTTCGTGGCGCACGAGCACGCCCCGCTTGGTCAGCCACAGCGGCAGGTCGACGTCCTCGGCCCACGTTTTCGAAGCAGCGCACCTGGTCGTCCTGGGTCAAAAGGTTGAACAGCGTGTTGAGGCCCGGGACTCCGTAAGTCTTCGGGGGTCCCGAACTGGACCTTCCGGACGTCCTGGACTTCAAACAACGGGCGCTGGCTAACCAGTGCGCGACGCTCGCCGCACAATGCGACCGCCCCTCCGACGATCCCATCCAACGGCGGCTTTCTCACCGCACAGCGCGACTGATTGCTACGACGGCGGCATGGACTGCACCTGACCCCGGCCGCCGTGCCGGCGCTACATCAACAGGCGGGACTCGCAACGCCCTGGCTGCAGGGATGACGTCGCGTTGATCGATCCGGCACCGGAATAGGACGAAGAAGCTGGGCTGCGTCGACTACCATCCGGGCGATGTTCGAGGTGCAGGAGATTCCCGAGGGCTCCACCGAGCGGGTGGCTGATGCCATGCTGGCGTTGCGCCCCCGCTGGGGTACCGCCAGTGCGCTCGTCAATGTGATCGACACCCGGCTGCGCCCGGTGGGCTACCGGCTGGCCGGGGTCTTTCGGGACGACGAGAAGTCCGCGGTGGCCGTCGCCGGCTTCCGGGAGGTCACCGCTCTGGCCTGGGGGCACTACCTGTACGTCGACGACGTGTCCACTCTGCCGGCCGAGCGGGGCGCAGGGCATGCCGATCGACTGATGACCTGGCTGGGTGGAGAAGGTCGCCGACTCGGCTGTGAGAGCCTGCACCTGGACTCCGGCGTGGATTTGGATCGTGCACCGGCGCATCGCCTGTACATGCGGCACAAGCTGCGCATCTCTGCCCACCACTTCGAGCGGGACCTGTAGTCGGTGGGGCGCACTTGCGCGTCCAGCAGACGATTCCTTCGCGGGCGGACACCATCGAACTTTTGTGCCAATGTGTCAGGCCGCAAATTGCGTGTCATGTCGGAAGTCGGCTTGGCTACAGTCCATTGCCGTGGAGCTGACCTCGTTGGGCTACCGAACCGACCTCGCCCTGCTGCGGCTTGGCCGGACGCAGGTCGAGGACCGAGGCGACTACCTCGTTGTCCGCAGCCTGCGCAACCCGACCCACTGGTGGGGTAACTTTCTCCTGCTGGCACAGGTACCCACTGCGGAGACGTCCGAACCGTGGCTGGGTCGCTTCGCCGCAGCGTTTCCCGGGGCCGAGCACATTGCGCTCGGATTCGACGGTAAGGACGGCAGCGTCGCCGACCTCGGCTGGTTCTCCGGACATGGCTTCAACGCCGAGGCGCAGACGGTCATGACCGCGACGGAGGTCCACGAACCCGCACGCCTGAATACCGAGGCCGTCTATCGCGGGCTGTACTCGGACGAGGACTGGGCGCAGAGCATCGAGCTGCGGATGCGGTGCAACGAGCGGGCGTTCGAGCCAATGGCCTACCGCACCTACGTCACGGCGAAGGCGCAGTCCAATCGTGACCTCGTTGAAGCCGGGCACGGCGGATGGTTCGGTGCGTTCGTCGACGGCCGACTGGTAAGCCAGATGGGTTTGTTCTCAGCCGGCCCGAGACTCGCACGATTCCAGGCGGTCGAGACGGACCCGGACCATCGGCGTCGAGGGCTGGCCGGATCGCTCGTTCATCACGCCAGCCGGTACGGGTTCGGTGAGCTCGGCGCGCGCACCCTCGTCATGGTCGCCGACCCGAACTACTTCGCCATCGATCTCTACCGTGCGGTCGGGTTCGCCGCGACCGAAACGCAGCTCCAGATCGAACGCCCGCCCGCCGGCGGCTGAGCGCGATACCGACCGTCCATGGGCGTCCCAATCGGCGATTGCGTTACGGGTCGACCGGGGAAATGAGAACGGTCGGGACGAGCAAACACATCCCGTACCGACGGATTCGAGCAGTAGAGGCGGGCCCAATGGAGTGGTCGTCGGGCGAGGCTCGCGGCTGGGGGACGGCACACCCGGGCTACTGGCTGCCCCTGGACATCAGCCGACCGCGCAAGAACACGTTGCTGATCCTCGACGTTGGCGGCCGTGCCAAGCC
Organism: Mycobacteriales bacterium; assembly: GCA_038276315.1. Lineage (GTDB taxonomy): Bacteria > Actinomycetota > Actinomycetes > Mycobacteriales > Pseudonocardiaceae. The sequence continues at coordinate 1,917 of JBBPZY010000066.1, read as the reverse complement.
GGCCTTCAGCCCGGACGACCCCGACGAAGTGCTGGCGATCCTGCAGCAGACCGGCCTAGGAAACGATCAAATTTGGCGGGTTGCCGTGGGTCTGCGGTGATCCAAGTCCACTTCTTGAACCTGTCCGATCGGGCATCGGTGTGAAGGCGCTACGGGTTCTCAGAGCGCAGCTTGAGCCCCCGCAGCTCCCTGTCCACATAACGACGCGTCAGCGCCGAGGTGAGCAGTTCGATGAGCGGTGCCAGCAATCCACTCTGCTGGACGGTGAACGTCACCGCGGTGCTCGGCAGCGGGCACGCTGCCCGCCTCGGCACCTGTGCCGCTCCCGCCTGCGAGCGGGCCTTCGTCGACGTCTCCCGCAACGGCTCGCGCCGCTTCTGCAACACCAGCTGCCAGAACAGGGTCAAGGCGGCGGCGCACCGGGCTCGGGGCGGCCGGTAAAGCCGATGCCCTCACCCCGCTTGACGCAAGCTCACGCTCTGCCCTGTCGTTCGGTACCGCCATCTCCGCGGGTGTAATCGAGGTGCAGGAGTGCGGCAACCTGCCGGTACGGGTCGCGTCCGCCGGCTTCGCGCTCGGCTGCGAGCAGGTCGATCAATTCCTCGCTCGCGGGGGCCGGCTCGTCGCGGTGATCGGTGAAGACCCGCACTCCATACCAGCGGTCGCGGCGCCATCCCAGCGGCTGCAGTACTCGGTCGATGGTGTCGGGGGTGTGCGCGTGCGCGGGTAGGCCCAGCCGGTTGATGTAGTCGCAGCTGTCGAATCCGGTCAACGCAGCAGACCAGTCTCCGCGTAGGCCATCGCGCATGGCCGGGGCCAGACCGTTGCGAACCAGCAGCGACAGATCGGCGTCGCCGCCGGCCACCGCCGATAGGGCGCTCAGCATCGGGGTGATGTCGTCGAGGTACATCAGCACCCCGTGGCACAGCACCAGGTCAAACGGCCCGCCCACCAGATCGGCAGCCGCCTCACCGGCACCCCGGATGAGCCGGACCCGTCCACGGACCTCGGTGGTTTCCGCGGTCAGTGCCTCGGTGAAGCGGCCCAGCAGGTGCTCGGAGATGTCCAGACCGGTGACGGTGTGGCCGGCGCGGGCCAACCTCAGCGCCTGGCTGCCCTGCCCGCACCCGACATCGAGGATCCGCAGCGGACCGCCACCGCGGTGATCGACGAGCTCGGCCAGCTGCGCGGCGAGAACTTCTTGGCGGACCACGTCGCGCAGGCGCCCCAGCACGCCCACCCACTCGGCGACACCAGATCCCGCTTCGGAACGACGAAGATCACGCGCCGGGCGATCCTCCTACGGAGCACCAACAACTCACCGCTGGAAGCGACTGACGAAACGTCGCTGCCAAGGGGTTTCGACTGCCCGCGAGTTGTAGTGCTCGCGCACGTAGCCCACCGCTTCGGCGGCGACCACGCCGTCGAGGACGGCCAGACACGCCAGTGCGGTGCCGGTCCGACCCAACCCGCCAGTGCAAGCAATCTCGACCCGCTGGCTCGCGGCCCGCTGCCATAGGCCGCCAGGGCCCGACGGGTCTCGACCGAATCAGTGGGCAGCCAAAAGTCCGGCCACCGCAACCACCGCGACTCCCACGCAACGGGCGCCGGTGGCTTGCCCTGCAGATACAGGGCGAACTGGGGCAGCGGCCCCGCAGGTAGCGCGCGCCTGAGCCCCCGTCCCCTTACCAGCCGGCCAGACGGTAGGCGCAGGACGCCCGACGCCGACTCCTCCCACGGCTCCACGTGAGCGACGGTAGCGATATATGCAGCAGCTGCTGCGACCGTCTATGGGCGCGAGCTAGTGCTGCACCGCATTAATCCTTCGGGGGTTTGATCCAGGCGGTGGGATCGGCGAGGTAGAGGCCCAGGGCGCAGTCGAGGGCTTGTTCTGGGGTGCCTGATGGGCTGCCGTCG
>JBBPZY010000065.1:0-2876 GCA_038276315.1 Mycobacteriales bacterium | reverse complement strand
CGCGAGGGTGTCCAGATCGGCGTCCACGAGGGCCTCCGGGTTCGACGTTGGGTGAGAACGCCGATCTTGGACACCCTTCGCGTATCAACCGGTCACGACACGCCCGACCACCTCATACCCCTTGGAATAGATCATCTAGTCAGCCTGCGCCGTGCGGCAGGAGAACGACCCGTCGGCGGCCGACGACGGCCCGGTCGGCGGCACCGTGGTCCGCGCGGGTGCCGCCTCCATTGTCCCGCGCCGGGGTGGTGATCAGTGCGGCCGCCTCGGTCCGGAAAGTCTCAATGAGCAGGGCGATGACCCGCGCCGCCTCGTGTAGCGCGACGTGGGTGTGGTAGGCGTGCATGGTGGCCGGTGACGGGGTGTCCCTGTGGCCAGCGACTCGCCACCTCTCGAAACTGTGTCGAGCCACCTTCAACGCGAGCTCGGCGTCGTGCCACTGCGTGTTCGCGGCGATTACGCCGGTGGCGCCGCTGCTTCGGGCCGGATGTGGCAGAGGAGCGTCGTCTCGGTCCTGAATGCGCATGAATACCCCCGGACAGCCGGTGCTCGGCGTGAGTGTTGGGCTCTCGGGGAGGCCGGTCATGACGGCGGGCGGCCCGGCCGGTGACCCGCACCTGGCCATGGTGCGGCCGCTGGAGCCGCGTACACCGTAGGGCTGCGAGAGTGCCTGCGCATCGGGTCGGGATGGGTGCATCCGCGGCTGTGCCTGACCTGCGGACACGTCGGACCAAAACTACGTATAGCACCGTGGGTGAACCGGATCTCCGCGACGGCGAGGAGTCTCCGGACAATTGGCTTCGGTGACCCATTGGGCTGAGTCGGATGCCCTGTTCGGTGCTCTGCTGTCGCCGAGTTCGGCGTGACGGCTACCCCGTTCGTGGCGGACAACCATGTTGTCGAACTCGGCGACAGCAGGGTTAACGCCACCGTCGATGACGACGGTGATCCATGGTGGTCAACGGTCCTTCAGGCCGCCGATGCCCAGTGATCCCTTCGACTTGGCGGCGCTGTCGTTGCCGCGGTCGTTGGATACCGCGATCTCCTCTTCGGCCTCGCGGACGTAGCTCTCGGGGTCCTTGTCCACCGCCGTGACGCCGGCGAAATGCGTGGCCTCGAAGGCGGCGAAAGCGACGGCCAGGTCGTGGCGCAGCTGCAGCCCGGCGTGGCGGCGGAAGTCGGTGAGGCCTTCGCGCTCCTCCTCGGCCATGTGATCGCTGTTGGCCTCGTTGGCCTTGGCGACGGCGTCATACCAGCTGTCGCTGCCGACCTGATGGCCCTCGACCGCGGCGACCGCGTCGCGGATGTCGTTGTGATCGCCGATGGCGTCCTCAGTCTCGGCTTCCGGAGTGTCCACGCCGCCGGCTCCGGCGCCCACGCGCAGCAGCTCCGGGTAGAAGAGTTCTTCCTCGGCCTCGGCATGCAGCTCGAGGAAAGCGGCGAGCCGAGTCCAGAGAGCAGTCAGGGCCGCGGTGTCGGTGCGGTCGATCTGTTCGAGGATCGCGAAGAGCCGCCGCTGCTCATGGTGGTCATCGAGGATCAGCTGGGTGATATCCATGGCTCTCCCATCGCGGTTGTGTCCGATAACAATCAGTCGAGGGCCTGAGCGTGTGCAGGTTGCTACCCAGATGACGTGGTCGGCGCTCGCACGGCGATCACCTGGACCTGGGCTTCACCGTCGGGGACGCGGTAGGTGATCGTGTCGCCCGCGCGGCGGCCGACGAGGGCCCGGGCGAGCGGGCTGTCGGCAGTCAGTATCTCGTCCTGGCGGTCCGCGGGGGCTTCCTCGGTGATCGCGACGACTCGGAGCGTGGCTACGGTGCCATCTGCGAACCGCAGGGTGACCACGGTCCCGTGCGGAAGGTCCTGTGGGTCCTGCGCCGTGTCCAGGTCAGCGAGCAGGTACCTGATCTCGGTGATGCGTCGGTCCAGCCGTGCCAGGTCGTCAGAACGTTCGAGCAGGTCGGCCTGGTCGCCGCTGTCTCCACCGGTCGGATCCTCTGGATCCTCGCCACCGAGCGCAGCTGCCAGGTCGTGACGCTCATCGCTCACCCGGGCCAGCTCCTGCTCCAGGCGCATTCGGGTCGCAGCAATCGACTCAGACGGGTCCGAGCTGTTAGGTCCGGGTGTCCCAGACATCGCCGTCCCTTCGCATCTCAGCGCCGCAGGCGCAGCCACCCTTCTCGCTCATCGTCACGCATCCATCACGGCCTGGCTACATCCCATCAGGTGCACGACGCCCGAATGGTGTTTGTGACGGCCCGGGTGTGGCCGTGCGGTTGCTGTTTGCCTCCGGTGGGCCTAGCGTCGGTGGCACCTTCTACAGCGAGGGACGACACCGCGTATCCCGCCTAGGGATGCTCAGGAGTCGCGATCTGATCGCGCCACCCTGGTAGCGGTACCGCTTCTACCCTACTGAGCGCCGGTCGGTGGTCCGTACACCGCTCCAGGCGGCTGGATGGTTATGGATGCGGAGAAGGGAGCAAGATGAAGTCTATCGTTATTTCGAGCAAGATAGCTCCGGCCCCAGGAGGCCCATATTCTCAGGGTGTTCGACGTGGGAATATTCTCGCGGTGGGGGGGCAAGTAGGTACTGACCCTCAGTCCGGCTTGATCGTCGAGGGTGTTGGCGAGCAGATTCGGCAGGCGATGAAGAATATTCAAGCAGTTCTTGAAGAAGCTGGCTCCTCTTTCTCTGACGTGGTAATGATATACGCCTATCTAACTGAAGAGGGTCACGTTAGGGAGCTGAACTCAGTCTTGGGTGAGTTTGTGTCGAAGCCACTTCCGGCACGAACCACTGTCTATGTGAAATTGCCGCCAGGAATGATTGTTGAGGTGGACGCGCTCGCGGTCGTCGAGTAGGGCTCACCAGT
>JBBPZY010000064.1:0-7862 GCA_038276315.1 Mycobacteriales bacterium | reverse complement strand
CGTGCTGTTCACTGCGGCGGCATTCGCGCTGACCCGCCACCAGACGACCGCTGCCACACCGCCACCACCCGACGACCCACACGCCCACCGGAGATGACGCCGTCCAGCTTGGCGCGCAGCCCCCAGCGGCGCTGACAAGGCAGCCATCTGAGAGAGGGATACACCGGGCACACCGAACGGCAGTACACAGCGCCCCGCCCGAGTCGTCTCCGTTTCCGTCTCATCCAGGACGCTGCGCGCGGCCCTGCGGGCGGTGCTCGGTCGCGGACGGCCCGTAGCCGTGGCGGTCGTGAACCGGCTGGCGGAAGGAAGGTTCGTGAGCGAGCCGTCCGAGGAAGGGGTGGCCGGGCGCTGGCCGAAGAGGATCTCTCGGCGGCCGAGTCGTCTCCTTTTCCGTCTCATTCGTGTTCGTTCGCGGGCGTCCGCCAGCTACCGTGAGGCCGCTTCGGCGCAGGTCATGGACGGTGCCGACCGGAGACGGACACTGCACCGGAGTCCTGAAAATCGGAAGGTCGGCGGTTCGACCCCGCCCCTGGCCACTACCTTTGATCAGCCCCAACGCTCGTGTCCAACTCCGATCGTCTCAGTTGTCGTCTCAATTGCGCCGCGGAGCCACACCAGTTCGATCTTGAGTGCCGCCCGCGAGGGGTGCTCGGCTGACATGGCACTAATGGCTGACGGCGAGCTGCAACCCTCCACCCGCCCTGTCTGCGCTTCCAGCCGCGCTACCTGATCGCCCTCCCCGCCACACCGCAGCGGCTTCTTCCTGACGAGTTGCCCCAGGCAGACGCTCAGTCCGATGGCGCTGCCGAGACACAGCGAGGCCGCTTCGGCCGGCTCGGCGATTTCACGGCCTGGGTGGTGCGTAGTTGAATCGGTCTCGGGTCTTGTCCATGTCGGCTGCGTCGAGGGCAGTGTGCCAGAGGCGCACACCGCTCGGGCGAAGCACACGTGCGCCGCTCCAGCCAGCAGTCTCGATCTTGGCCTGACCATCGCCGACGGCGATCTCAAGGGCTGGTTCGAGGTCGGTGTCGTGGGAAGCCAAGATGACAACGTCGAACTGCGGGTCGCGCGCGGCCCGCACGACCTTGAGCGCGACCAGGACGTCAACGCCCTTCTCCCGTGCTGGCTTGTTTGGCCAGTCCGGCGGGTAGCGCAGCGTCCGGTAGACGACATCGACACGCTTGTCACGAGTCCACTCGGACCTCTGACACTGAGAGATGCCGTAGACGTAGGGGTCACGAGCGTTGCTCGGGGAGCCACGAAACACCCGCACCGCCGTGAGAACGGCCCGCTGCTGAGTCGCATCGCGCTGGCGCGTGGCTCGCAGGGCGATGACCTGCTCCGCGAACCGCAGCGGGTGGATCAGACACTCGTGAACGGGAAGACCCGGGGGCGCGAAGAGGTCGCGCGCAGTGAGGTGGATGTTCTGGTAGTCGATGACGACACAGACCCGCGGGTCCACCACGCCTCCAATAAAAATCCCCGCCAGTCCCGGAGGACGGCGGGGAACAAGAGCTTTAGGATAGCCCATACTAGCCGTCGCCGGGAGATCCTGGGACAGACACATCAGAACACGACTGGGGCTGGACTCGTGCACCGACTCCGTACCGGTGAGTCCACGTCATCCAACCCGGTCCTTCCCACCCCACCCGCATCGGTCACCAGGAGGGCTAGAGACAGGCTCCTGGCCGTCCTCTCAGGTGTCCTGCTCCGTCCCAGTTGCGGGCCCAGAAGAGCCTTTGAAGCTGCCGGCGATGTCGTGGCGGAGGTCGTTGGTGACGTTCTGGCAGCGAGCGGCCACCGACGAACTGGACCAGCCCATCATGCCCACCACCGCGCGAGTCCCGGCGAAATCTCCTTGAAATGTCCCCTACCAGCTCAAGGGCCGCAGCGGCCGTCTGCTGCGGCACGGACTTGCGCTGAGATGTGCATGGCCAACGCCGCCCGCGCTGTGTCCAGCCGTGGCCACGTCTCGGGCGCGGCCTGCAAGGCTTGGCCAACCGAAAGCGGTACCGCACAGCCGTTCTCGCGGGCCGCTGCGAGGACGGCCTCCTCGACTACGTCGGGCATCGGAGATGTCGCACCTCGTATGAGGGCGGCCGCTGCGGCAGCCCTGACGTGGTACTGCGGGTCGCTAGTGAGCATGACGAGAGCGCCTTCGATTACCGGGTCCTGTGCCCGCCTGCCGAGCACTCCGAGAAGCTCTGCCACGAAGGGGTCGAGTACCACCTCAACGACTGGCTCCCACTTCGCGAGGGCCGGAAACGTGAGGTTGGCGACCGTCAGGGCGCGGGCGCTGTCCCAGCCTCCAAAACTATGAGATCCATTCCGGGCTTGCGCGATGAGCTGCCGGCACCCGATGGCGTCGCGCTCGATTAGCGCGGCGGCCGCGACGGGGCTAAGCGCCATCGCGGAACCGAGCGCTACAACCGCATGCCGGTCGCCGTCGTCCGCCCGGCGCATTAGCTCGGACTCGGCGTGGCGGTCGCCGCCGGCCAGCAGAGCGCCGAGCATCGTCGCAGACAGGCGGACGGACCGCTGGTTCAACGCCGCAGTGCGAGCCACCTCAGCCCGGACCGTGACGGCCAGAGGCCGCACGCACGCCATAAGCGGCGGCAGGCTATCTTCGAGCCCGGGGTCATCACCGTCAGTCACACGCTGCAGCAGATACTCAACGACCTGGTCATGCGCGGCGTCGCTGGCAGCGGCAAGCACGCCCCGCAGCGCCTGATGCGCGTAGTGGGTGATGGAGAAGGTCGGCCGGACCCGCTCAGCGAACGGCGTTGGATCGACGAGCACGTTGAGGCAGTGCTGCACCGCCTCGTCCGCCAAGCGGGTGTCCAGGAGATCGCCGGCGCGGTGCAGAAGGGTCAGCTTGGCGTGGGCGTTCGTGTGCGTCCACGGAGCTGCGACGGATCGCCACAACGCGGCACGTACGGGCATTGCCGGTCCGGCTGCCCAGAGCCGTCGCGTCGCAAGTTCCAGGTCCTCATATCGCCCGTACCGCCGGAGCTCGTCCAGCGCCCCTTCAAGGCCGTTCGCCGCATCCTGACCAGGCTTCGCTGTGGCGTCTAGCCCACCAACGGCTGTACCCGCAGGGACGTCGGCAACTAGCTCGGTGCCCGCGTGACCTATAGCGTTGTCCAGCTCGCTGGCGGTAGTGCTGCGCCAGGCGACCTCGTGATGCACGAGGTCGTGACGGGCCCGGACGGCCAGCGTCGCAGCAGCGGAGCCCCGGGCACCGGCGAGCGACGCAGCGAGCGCGGCACCATGGAGACGATTCTGCGCAGTGTCCAAGTGCTGGTCGTCAACGTCGTCGTAATTCGCCCACGCCTCGAAAGCCCTGTGATCGTGATCGCCGAGGGCCCACGAGACAGTCTGAGAGCGCCACCACGCAGCGGCGGTGTCGCTGGCGGTGACTGCGTGGGAAAACTCGTCGACGCCCCAGCCCGTGGTCTCGAAAATTAAGCTGGCTGCAGCTGCGCCGATGGCCCCGGCCGTGACATCGTCGGCGTCGAGGTTCAGGGTTCGTTGAGCGGTGGCGGCAAGGCGACGCGCGGCTTCAAGGTCCCCCTGCTCCGCGAGCACGACGGCACGTTGCACGAGCACCCACGCGTGGTCGATAGGCGGCAGGTCCTCGCCAGCGGCCAGGAGGACGGCCTGCGCTTCGTCCCAGAGTTCGGCATCCATGAGGGCGACTGCGGCGGTGACGGCGCAGGCCCCGATTCGGTATGCCTGTCCGTTTTGTGTCCGCCGACGCGTCAGCGCACCTGCGAGCCGCAGGATTGGTCCGCGACCACCCGTGGTGACGAGTTCGCGGTACGCCGCGAAGAACTGCCACCCCCAGTCGCGGGAGGTGGCGGCTGCGCCCGCGAGCTTGGGGTTGTGGCTCTCGTGTACGAACCGCTCCAGGGTCTGCGATGCGACCCTGCGTGAGGAGTGCGACGGCCTCCTCGGGCTCCAGAGTGCGTTGTAGCCGGTGTTGGGGTGCGGAGCGATCAGCCTCGGAGCCAGCAGCGCGTGCCGTAGTGCCCGGCTGGGTGCCACCGCCCTAGCACTGGCTATGAAAGACGTCCCCTGCAGCGCAGGTGAGATCTTCGCCGAAGCGGCGACGTCCAACAGCGCCCCCCGGTTGGTGTCATCGACTCGCTGGGTGACTGGGACGAAAATCTTGAACCCTTTACCGGTGGAGGTCACGGCGTCTTTGGTTACGCGCACCCAGTAGGAGATGCGGGTTGCCGGATCGTGAAGGACAAGCAGGTGCGGCAACCCGTGCTGCACCCAATCCTCGAAGTGATCGGCACCGTTCTCCGGATACCACCACCCGGTGATGTCACCGGTTTTACCCTTAGCCGCCTCGTCGAAGTACGAAGCACCGGTCTTGACCTGCGCCATGACGAGCGCCGCTCGATTGAAGCGCCGCTCGTCCCGCACTTGCAGGTAGACGTCGATACCGAGGTCGTGGCGGACGTTCTCCACGGGACCCCAGTTGAGATCAGAAAAATCTGCCATCACGCGCGACACTCCGGAGCTGCCGGTCCGCTCCTGTTTGCTGGCTCGCACGAACGCCCGAACTCCTCTCAGCGGCAACGGGTGCATGCTACTGCTCAGTACCTTTGCAGTCCTCCGTCCGGGCGGTTTCGTCAGTCCGTACCGGAAGCGCGTCGGCCAGCTCCGAGAAGTAGGGCCGCAGCCCGCGCCAGGCGTGGCGATCGCCGATGACGTAGAGCCGTCGTTTCGCGTGGCTGACTGCCACGTTCAGTAGATTCGGCGCGCCGGGACGCTGTGGGTCGCTACCCAGAACGAGGAATACAACGTCCGCCTCTTTGCCCTGAGCGGTGTGCACCGTGCCCCCGCGTACACCGGGATAGCGGCGGCAGATCAGGTCGACGCCGCGAGCGACGTCGCGGAACGGAGCGAGGACCATCACGGTGGTCATATCGTGGCCGTGGTTGTGCAGATACTCCAGCGCCTCGGCCAGCCGCTCGCCCTCGGCGGGCACCCAGTAACCGTCCGAGTGTCGACTTGGGACGTCGAGCCACTTGGTGGCCGGCAGCGGGCGAGCGGTTTCCTGGAATATCGGTTCGTCGCGAGGCGGGGTACCAAATACCATGAGGTTGTCGTAGACGACCCGGTTAATGACGCCGAACATCGGCTCGTCGCACCGCCGGTGCACCCGCAGCGGCGCGCCGACCCACCGCCTTTCGTTCTTGGCGCAGGGTAGCCAGGTGCCCACCTGCATCAGTTCATCGGCCAAGGTCTGCACTGAGCACCGTTCGGGCAGCCACCGCTCGTCGACGCCGTGCTTGATCCGGAGGGATTGCTGGGCGGGATGCCAACTGAGCGATACGCCCGAGCCGTCTCCATTTCCGTCTCATTCGTCTTCGTTCGCGGGCGTCCGCCAGCCATCGCGAGGCTGCTTCGGCGCACGTCATGGACGGTGCCGACCGAACACGAACGCACCACCGGAGTCCTGAAAATCGAAGGTCGGCGGTTCGACCCCGCCCCTGGCCACCACCTCTGACCAGCGTAGATGGTCGCCTACGATGATCTTTCATCGATCTCTGTCCAACTGACTGTCCAATTCCGCTGCTTACACTTGCCCACATGCCACGCAGCAAGCAACCTCCGAAGGATCTCACCGGCATCCGGCAGCGGGGCGGTACATACCAGGTGCGGCTCTTCGGCGGGCAAGATCCGGTGACCGGCCTGGCGTATCGGCGCTCGCGCCGAGCTATTCGCCTACGCCTGGATCGCAGCCATCGGCGTTCCCCTCGCCGCCATCGACATCGCGGTCCAACGACTCCCGAACCTGCTCGTGCTGCCCAGCTATCCCACCGTTGTCGCCCTGCTGGGCATCGCGGCTCTCCTCGACCACAACCCAACCTCGCTGCTTCGCGCGCTTGCAGGGATGATGATCCTGCTCCTGGTGTACGCCCTGCCCTACTATCTGCTCCCCGATGCGATCGCCGGCGGCGACGTCAAACTCGCAGGCGTTCTCGGACTGGGCCTGGGCTGGGCAAGTTGGGGTGCGCTGCTGACCGGCACGTTCCTCGGCTGGGCACTCGCCGCAGTCAGCCGCCTGCCTCTCCGCGCTACACACAAAGTCACCCCCGACGCCCCGATCCCCCTCGGCGCGTTCCTGATCACTGGCGCCTTGGTTGCATTGCTGGCCGGTGCCGTGGCGTAAGGGCGTCGGTCCATGCGTCTGTTGAACCACGTCACAGGTAGGTGACGGTCAGCGGCATGCTGCGGAAGAGCCGACCAGCAACGCTCGACCTCTTCTTGTTACGGTGCCGCTACCGTGTACTTGTTACGGTGCCGCTACTGTCGGTTGGGAGGCGCCACTCTATGACCACGGTGTCCTATCGCGGAGACCAAGCAACCGTCTATGATCTGATCTACGACGCGCGCGGCAAGAATTACGACGTCGAGGCCGAGAGGCTCCTCGCGCTCATCCGAGACCGGAAGCCCGACGCGGCCTCGCTGCTCGACGTCGGTTGCGGCACCGGACGTCATCTCGCGCGCCTCGGCGAATGGTTCTCCCCGGTCGAGGGCGTGGACCTCAGCGAGGACATGATCCGTCTGGCCACGGCACGGCTGCCGGAGGTAGCGCTACACGTCGGGGACATGCGCATCCTCGACCTGGGACGCCGGTTCGACGTCGTCACCTGCCTGTTCGGCGTCATCGCCCACGTGGGCTCGCGCGACGAGTTGCGCACCGCCGTTGCCCGTCTCGCAGCACACCTCAACCCGGGCGGCGTGCTCGCCATCGAACCGTGGTTCACGCCGGAGACGTTCCCGGTCGGCAGCATCGATTGCTTCTGCGGCCAGGTCGACGCGTATCACGTGATGCGCATGACGCATCACTCTGCCGAGGGCCGGCATTCCCGACTGACCATGCATCACCTCATCGGCGACCCGGCAGGAATCCACAGCTTCTCCGTTGAACACGACCTGATGCTCTTCTCCCACGACGAATACGACGACGCGTTCCGCGACGCCGGATGTGTGGTCACGCAGGTCCCCGACTGGCCTGTCGGTCGTGGCCTCTACGTCGGCGTGCAGGAGGGCACCCCCTAGTGTCGGCCAGCGTGGCTGTGTCCCTGCCTGTGCGGCGGCGCTGACCTTCAGACATTCCGGCCGGGCGTGCGTTCGCCACGCTCTACCACCGCGAGGCAGCGGGGGCGCTCTGCGCAGTCGGCGGGTCACCACGTTATTCGGTGGACCGCCGCCCGAGGACGTCGTGGCCCTGGTCCGGCAGCGGGCGGCCCTTGTGCCCCGCCGCGCCGCTTCGTGATCGGCGGTCGAGTCCTGGATGTGACCGCGCGCGTCGGCTTCTCCACTGGACAGTCGGTGTACGCCGAGGCCTCAGTGGTTGACCGCGATCGAAGAGAACATCGTTTTGGCCTTGCCGTCGGCAGCGCTGACTCGCGCCTGTGCGCTGAGCCCCCGGGGCCACGAGCTCGGCGTGGATGTCCTGCTCGGTCTGCCGTGCACGGTGGTGGATCCCCTGAACACCGCCCAGGCCCGCGCGGTCGGCGCGCTCCTTCAGCAAGGCGGTGACCAGGGTCGCGATATCGCCGCTGCGCACGTGGTGTACGGCGCGCAGCAGCGGGGTGGCCGGTCGTGACGAGCAACCCGGGACCGTTACTCAGCCTCGATAGCTCGATTGAGATCGAGAGCTTGCCCCAGGGACTCCCGGTAGTCCCGGGGAATCCCCAACGCGGGAGATCGCGTACAGGGTTCGAACTGTGCGGTTGTAGATCACATGTTTGAGTCGGCGGTGGCGGCTTGGTGGAGGTCAATCGGCGGCAGGGGCAGGTACCAGATTCGGCTCTTCGGCTGGCAAGATCTTG
>JBBPZY010000063.1:0-15074 GCA_038276315.1 Mycobacteriales bacterium | reverse complement strand
GTCTCCCGTTCTTGGGCGCACAAAGGCTCGGCCCCACTCATCCATCATCCCCCCAGAAGATCCCCGGAAAGGCGGTACCTTAGCAGAAGCAAAATCTGCTAAGATAATGGTCTGTCGCTACGACCGTTTGAGCCCAAGCTCCGATAAGCCGCCTGCCAGGAAGAGATGCGGACGGCAGCGATGCTCTCCGTCACCTGGATCGGTCGGCCTGACGCACACGCGCAGAATGCCGCAAGCGTAGCCGCCATCAGATCGTGGCTGCATCGCCACAGGCCCGGTTCAGTGGATTGATGCCGGCAAACCAACAGCCCCGTGCCGCCTCAGCTGCAGGCTTCGTCGGGGAGCTCCGTAGGGGAATCCCGACAGCTGCTCGCTCTGCATATCCGGACAGGGACCGCCCGGCACCCCGACCACCAGACCGACCGCTACCGTGGGCTACTCACGCGATCATCGCGTTGGCTTTTAGTCCGCTAATGCCGGCACCGGATTACTGCGTTCGGATCCGGCACGCAGCAATGCCCCGGCGACAGCTACTTGTCCGAGGCTGATGCCGCCGTCGTTGGGCGGAACCCGAGAGTGGGTGAGCACTCGAAAACCGGATTGCTCGAGGCCCGCCACGGTGCGCTCGAGCAACAGCACGTTCTGGAATACCCCGCCGGATAGGGCAGCGACGCGCACTCCGGTGGACTCCCGCAGCATCACGCAGACCCGGATGATTGCATCAGCGACGCCGTGGTGGAAACGGGTGGAGATTATCTCCGGGGCCACCCCGGCCTGTAGATCGGCCGCCACGGCGCGCACCAGGTCCGCCCCGTGCAGTTGCAGCGCGGGCCCCTTGGTCACCGCGGCTGGATAGCTTCCCCGCTCGGTCAGGTCGGCCCGCTGTTCCAGCTCCACTGCGGCCTGACCCTCGTAGTTGATCGTGTCACGGATCCCGAGGACCGCCGCGACAGCGTCGAACAATCGCCCGGCGCTTGAGGTCAGCGGGGCGTTGACCTGCCGGTGCGCCATCGCCAGCACCGCGTCCCAGCGCTCGGCATGGCGTTGCGCCAGCTCCTCCGGAGCGTCGGAACCAAGGTAGGCAGCGGCCATCCGCCAGGGCTGCCGGATGGCTGCGGTGCCCCCCGGCATCGGGACGGGAACCAGGTGCGCCAGCCGCTGGAAGCCGGCTAGATCAGCCAGCAGGAACTCGCCGCCCCACAAGGTGCCATCGCTGCCGTAGCCCAACCCGTCGAAAGCCACCCCGAGCACCGGTCCCGCAACGCCGTTGTCGGCCAGACAGGACGCGATGTGCGCATGGTGGTGCTGCACCCCGATGAGCTCAACATCGGGGAGGTCGTGGGCGTACTTGGTGGACAGGTATTCGGGGTGCAAGTCATGCGCGACGACCTCCGGTTGCACGTCGAACAGTCGCCGGAAGTGGGTGATGCCTTCGGTGAATGAGCGAAGGGTCTCGTAGTTCTCCAAATCACCGATGTGGTGGGACATGAACGCATGCCGGCCGCGGGCCAGGCAGAAGGTGCTCTTGAGCTCGGCGCCACAGCCCAGAATCGGCCGGGGCGCCGGTTGCGCCAGGGTCAGCGGTTCGGGCGCGTAGCCGCGTGCCCGGCGCACCGGCAGCTCAGCGCCGCGAAAGACTCGCATCACCGAGTCGTCGGTGCGCATGTGAATCGCACGATCGTGAGTCAGGAACGCGTCTGCGATGCCGGCCAGCCGCCGACGTGCGTCCTCGTCCTGGTACGAGATCGGCTCGTCAGAGACGTTTCCACTGGTCAGCACGATGGGACCGGCAGTGTCGCGGAGCAGCAGGTGATGCAGCGGGGTGTAGGGCAGCATCAGGCCCAGGTTGCGGTTGCCGGGCGCGACGGCCGGCGCGAGGGGGGTGTCCGGGCGGCGCGGCAGCAGCACCACCGGTCTGCGCCGACCAACCAGCACCCGCTGCGCCGCCGGATCGATCACACACAGCGCGTGCGCCGTGTCCAGATCGGCCACCATCACCGCGAACGGCTTGTCCTCGCGGTGCTTACGCGCGCGCAACAAGGCGGTCGCGGCGGTGTCGGAGGCGAGCGTCGCGACGTGGAAACCACCGAGCCCCTTGACCGCCAGCACCGCCCCGTCGGTGAGCAAGGCCGCGGCCGTAGCCAGCGGCTCACCGGGAAGGTCGACGCCGTTGGCGTCGAGCAGCCGCAGCCGGGGCCCGCAGGCCGGGCAGCACACCGGCTGGGCATGGAAGCGCCGGTCGCCGGGATCGTGGTAGTCGCCGGCGCAGGCGGGGCACATCGCGAACGGCGCCATCGTGGTGAACGGCCGGTCGTAGGGCACGTCGCGCACGATGGTGAACCTCGGACCGCAGTTGGTGCAGTTGATGAAGGGGTAGTCGAAGCGGCGGTCGGTGGGATCGGCCAGCTCGCGCAGGCAGTCCGCGCAGGTCGCACTGTCCGCCGAGACCAAGGTATCCGGGCGGCCGTCGGCGTTGCTGGTCACGATGTGAAAACCCGGTTCCCCAGTGGGCACCAGCGACCTGGTCCGCACCTGCTCGATGACGGCCAGCGGTGGGGCCTGCGCTGATAACGTCGCGAGGAACTCGCTGACTACCTGCTGGGTCCCTTCGATCTCCATGAAGACCCCGGCGGTGTCGTTGCCCACTCGGCCCGACAGGCCGAGACGGCGCGCCAGACCGTGGACGTAGGGCCGGAACCCGACGCCTTGGACGACACCCTCGACCCGCACCTCAACTCGGATACAGTGCTGCACAAGAGCATTCTCTCGCGCCTTGACAAGATCCCCGCAGGGGGCTGCACTGGGTGCCGAGCCGAGGAGGGCGCTTCTTTGCATGAGATGGCGATCACGCAGAGCGTGATCCAGGCGGTATGCGACCGGATGGGCGACACGCCGGTGCAGCGCGTCTGCCTGGAGATCGGCACATTATCTGGCGTGGTGGCTGACTCGGTCCGGTTTTGTTTCGATCTTGTGACCGCAGGCACCACGCTCGAGGGGGCGTCGTTGGAGATCATCCAACCGACCGGTCGAGCCCGCTGCCGAGACTGCGGCGCGGAGTTCGAGCTGAACGACCTGCTGGTGCTCTGCAAGTGCGGCAGTGCGAACCGCGAACTGCTCGCGGGAGAAGAACTAAAAATCCGGGAAGTTGAGGTGCTGGTCTGATGTGCGCGACTTGTGGCTGCTCCGGCAGCACCATCCTCGAAGGTCACGAGCACGGACACGATCACGAGCACGGCCATGGGCACGGCCATCCCGAGACGCGAACTGTCACGCTCGAGCAGGCGGTGCTGGCCCGCAACGACGGTCTGGCCGAGCTCAATCGCAAGTGGTTGGCGGAGCGCGGCATCCTCGCGGTGAATCTGATGAGCTCACCCGGTGCCGGTAAGACCACCCTACTCGTGCGCACGATCCGGGAACTGGGCGCCGAGCTGCGGGTGTCGGTCATCGAGGGTGATCAGGAGACGGTGCTCGACGCCGACCGGATCCGGGCCACCGGCGCGCCGGCGGTGCAAATCAATACCGGCTCCGGCTGTCACCTCGATGCGCAGATGCTGGCCGGTGGGCTGCAGACGCTGGAGCCGCCGGACAACTCGGTGGTGCTGATCGAGAACGTCGGCAACCTCGTGTGCCCGGCGTTGTTCGACTTGGGCGAGCAGGCGCGGGTGGTCATCACCTCCGTGACCGAGGGTGCGGAGAAGCCGCGGAAGTATCCGCAGATGTTCCGCGCCGCGGACCTGGTGCTGCTGAACAAGACCGACCTGCTGCCGTACGTCGATTTCGACGTCGACGCTTTCCTGGATGGAACGAGACGGGCGAACCCGGGCGTGGAGGTGCTGCAGTTGTCGGCAACGACCGGCGACGGTATCGACAGCTGGTACGGCTGGTTGCGCGCGCGCCTGCCCTAATCGGGCGGCGGCTCAGTACGGCCGCTGGGGCATCAGCACCCACAGCGCCAGGTAGACGACGAACTGCGGCCCGGGCAGCAGGCAGGACAGCACGAACAGCAACCGCACCGCGTTGGCGTCCCAACCGTACCGATCGGCGATCCCGGCGCACACTCCGGCGATCACCTTGCCTCGTCGCGGGCGAGTCAAAGAAGTGCTCATCGAATCCTCCTGGTGGCCTACTCTCACTCTGCCCCGCATGAGCCGCCACTGCGTCGGTGTGAGTCCGGGTTTGACGTCAGGGTCACCCGGAGAACTGCGTGTGACGTAACGCTGCGCACGATGTGTAGGCAGCTTCGGTGCTACGGACAGGACGTGCGGATGACGTGTGACTACCTCGGTTGGTGGCGCCCCTGACGGGCGGCACCGTTTTTCCGCGTACCTCGACCTGCGGCCGCCCCAGCTGGGTGGCCGTCTCGCGTGTCTGCGCTCGGTGGCCCGGCTACGGGCGGCCCCCATCCACGGGAGCCAACCGATGCCACGACGACTCACCGGGTTCACCCCGTCCGGCAACCTGCATCTAGGCAACTACGTCGGCGCGATGCGGCCGATCATCACCGAGCAGGCCAGCACCGACACGGTGGTGTTCATCTCCGACCTGCATGCCCTGACCCTGGAACACGATCCGGCCGAGGTGCGGCGGCGCACGTTGGAGTTCGCCACCTTGCTACTGGCCGCCGGGGCCGACCCCGACAGGTGCCTGTTCCTGGTCCAGTCGCATGTACCCGAGCACACCGAGCTGCACTACCTACTGGAGTGCACCACGGGGTACGCGAGGCGCAGCGCATGATCCAGTTCAAGGAGGAGTCCCGCCGACAGCAGCAGGTCCGGATGTCACTGCTGACCTATCCGATCCTGATGGCCGCCGACATCCTGCTCTACAACACCGAGGAGGTCCCGGTCGGCCAGGACCAACGCCAGCACGTGGAGCTGGCCCGCGACCTGGCGTGCCGGTTCAACACCCGCTACGGGCGGACCTTCACCGTGCCCCAGGCGGTCAATCCACCGGTCGCCGCGCGGATCATGGACCTGGCGGCGCCTGGCGAGAAGATGAGCAAATCGACCTCCTGGACCACTGGCGCGCTGCGACTGCTTGACGAACCCGACGCAGTGAGGCGCAAGGTGATGCGGGCCGTCACCGACACCGGCAGCGAGGTGGTTTACGACGCACAACGCAAGCCGGGAATCTCCAATCTGCTAGCCATTCTGGCCAGCTGCACCAGCGATGAGCACGAGCGCCTGGCCCAGCTGTTCGACCGGTACGGCGAGCTGAAGGAGGCGGTCGCCGACGCCGTGGTGCCCGCCCTGACGCCGGTCCGACAACGGTACATAGAGCTCGCCCGCGATCCGGAGTACGTCCGGGCGGTGCTGCGTGCCGGCGCCAACCGGGCCCGCGAGCAGGCTGGCGAGAAGGTGCGGCAGGCGAAGGCGGCGATCGGCCTGCTGCCGGCATGATCCCGGCGGTGCCGTCCGACTGCGTACCGTGATGGGCCCAGGCCGGCTATCGATCTTCGCGCAGACTGGGCGTTTTCTGGGCGTACCTAGTGGGCTTTTTGTGGGCGTTCTGTTTGACTGGGCTCATGCCCAGGAAAAGCCCAGAAATGGGGGCGATAACCGCGGCTCTCGCGCAGGTCCTGCGCCGGGGTCTGCCGATCACGGCGGCCACGGCGGACCCAGTCCTTTTGGATCTGCGGGGCGTGATCTCGCGAGCGATCAATGCGGACGACGCGGCGAGCCGCACCTCGGCATTAGACGGCGTCATGCGTGGCCTGTTGGCCCGGTTCCCCGATGCTCGTCACGCCGAGGCGGCTCGCGCCCTGTTCGGCCTGCCACCGGCCGAGCCCGGCCAAACCTTGACCGTCCGGCGTGAGCTCGCCGCTGGCGCGGCCGGTCACGAGGTGCACCACTTCCGCAAGCGGGTCGAGCCGCGCCTGATCGACAAGTTGGCCGCGGCGCTGCTCGCTGATGCCGACCGGTTCACCCGATCCCGCGTGATCGCGCCACGCCTGGCCCCGTCCGCGGGGTGGCAGACGGTCCCGGCAGACCCCTTCTCCTGGGAATTGGCCGAGCATGAGGAAGCCCTCACCCGGTTATGGGCGGCGATCTACGCCGCGCGCGCTGAGCTGCTCGCGGTGGCCCGGTTGCTCAGCTTGGGCGCCGACCGCCAGCAGGTGGTCTGCCAGGCGGTCACCGCGGCTTGGCGCTGGGCCCAGGCCAGCTTGACAGCGGCCAGCTACGCCAGGGCGTTCGGCGCTGACATCAACGACGTTAGTGCTCACGATCTCGTGGCGTTAGCCGGGTGGACTCCGCCGATGACGGACGAGCAGGCCGATCGGTTGCGCCAGGCCGCCGCAGGCGAGGCCGACCGTGCCAGCTTCCTGGCTGCGCTGCACAACGAGCCGGAACTCGGCGCGTCCTGGGTCGATGCCTTCGCCGACCCGGACGGCCAGACCTCGCCGCTGACAACGGAAAGGCTGATCTCGTGACCACCGCGCTCGGTCATGCTTTATCGGCCGCCGCCAACGGTGACCCGCGCCGGTATGTGATCACTGGCGGACCGTCCTCGGGCAAGGACGACCTGATCGAGGCCATCCGCGCGGCCGGTATCCCGTGTATGGAGGCCGAGCCGGGCCGGGAGATCTACCGCAAGCATCGTGAACGGCTGGGCCGCCACCTACGCCGCGAGGACCGCCAGGAGCACTCGCTGGAGGTGCTGGCGGCGTTCATCGCCGAATACACCGCCCACAAGCATGGCATCCGCTTCTACAACCGGGGCATCCCCGACGGTTATGGCTGGGAAACGTTCTTCGGACTCGGCGCTACCCCGCAACTGGAACAGGCCACCCGGCTGTACCGGTACGACATGATCTTCGTGCTGGACCCGCTGGACACCTTCGAGGACCCCGACGACATCGTCTGGGCCAAAGACCGCGAAATCCGCCGGGTGCACGAGCTGATCGTGCAGGGCTACTACGACGCCGGCTACGAACCGGTGTTCGTCGCCCCCGACTCCGCGGCCGCCCGGCTGGAGTTCATTTGCGCCAACCTCCGCCTGCCCAAACCATCCCGGGATCGGTGACGCCATGTCCAGTTCGCCCGCCGCGCCCCTGCTGATCTCGCCGAACAGTGTGCTGGCCAACGCGCTCCTGCGCTCAATCGACGTGCTGCGGCCCCGCGTGCACGCCGCGCGACCCTCCCGGATCGAGTTCGTGGTAGGCACCCAGATCAACGGCGCCCCGCACCTGGGCACCAACCTGGTACAGACCGCGGCGTTCCTGCTCGCCAAGATCGCCCGTCGGGAATTTTCCATCGACACCTGTGTGCGGTTCGGCGCACTGGACAACGCCCCCCACGAGGTCGTGCTCGACCCTGAGACGCACACCGCCTACCAGCAGACCTACGTGCACGCACTCGGCAAAGATGGAATCGGGGAGCTAATCGAAGGCTACTACCGGGCATTTTTCGACTCGGTATCGCAGGCCACCGGCACCGACTACGTGGTGGAGACCTACACTGATCAGCAAGCCACGCCAGGCTTCCGGGCGGAGTTCCTGCGGAGCCTGGAACGGCTGGAGGACATCCGCTGGTGGTTGGCTCCTTCCCACGGGGTCGTGCACATCCGGCTCCCGTGCCCGGAATGCGGGTGGGCGGAGAAACGCGCTGACCGCACCAAACTCGCCCACCTCGACGAGGACGGCGCGTTGTTCACCGCAGTGTGCTTGGACCACGGCCGCTACGAGGCCCACGTTGACCCCGAAGACGACGCGCCCTATCTGGATCTGGCCACGCTGTACCGCAACCTGGTCAAGGAACGCGCGCTAGGTCGCGAAACCCGCACCCTGCACGTGATGATGAAAGGCGGCGACTGGGCGTTTGGCTGCCAGCTCGTCGATGGAGCACTGGGCGCGCTGGGCACCCCTGCTGGGCAGATGCCGATTCGGATCTTCACCCCGCAGGTACTGGCCCACACCGGGGCCAAGCTTTCCAAGTCCCTGCTGCGAGAGAAAGGCACAGGCGCACTCCCCGCCGACGTCGAGCCCTGGATGCTCGACACCACCGCCTGGCCAGGCTCGGTCCACGACTACGTCGATGCCCTGGTCTGGCTAGTCGGTGAGCTGCTGACGGACCCCAAGCACTTCTTCCGCTCGTTCACGGTCAAGGAACTCGGCCGCTTGATGACCGCACGACCCGCAGGCCTGCACACCCGTCCCCGCGCCCACGAGATGGGCATCTATAAGCGCTACTTCGATCTGATCGCCACCGGGCACAAGACTACCGAGATCCGGGTCAACGACTCCAGCCGAAGCAAGATCACCGAAGCCTCACTGATCCGATTCCGATGCCGGCAAGAAGAAGTCCTCACCCGAGTCACCCGAGTGGCTCGCTACACCTCCTTCGAGGAGATGTTCGATCACGAGTCGGTGGCCAGCGTGAACCCAACCGCCAGCCGTGAGGAGCAGCTGGCCAACATCCGCCAGATTTACCCGCCCGAACGCGAAGCACTGGGCGTGGTGGCGATCGGCATCGAGTTGGTTGACCCGCCTACCCCCCGTTAGCCACGGTGCCGCGATGCTGGGTTCACGCTCGAACGGTCGAGCGCACACCACCCGCTGTCCATGCCGGCGTCCGATGGGCCTCTAGCGATCTGAGAGGCTGGGACGCATGATCACTACAAGGTCGGTCGACCCGTCCAACGCCGGACAGCTTGGCAACTGGGACGGCGAGGCGGGTGCCTTCTGGGCCGCCCACGCCGACCGTTTCGACGAGGGGGTCTCCGCCTACCGCAGCCAGTTCCTCGCCGCGGCAGCGGTCGACGAGACCGCGACTGTGCTGGACGTAGCTTGGACCTCCCGGATCTGCCAGGAGTGTTCGTAGGACAAGGGTCGGATCGACTCGGACCGAAAGGGAGGTCGCAATCGTCGCTAGGCGACCGCAGCGGCGATGGGTGATGCGAGGTAGGGCTTGAGCAGGATGCCCAACTGCAGGGTCAGCATCCGCATCCATGCCTGGCCCACCTCCGCGGCGGCTGCCGGTTCGGGAATCCGGCCGAAGACATACTCTCCGTCGGCTCCTTGGGCGATTGTGTTCAACGCCGCCATGACTCTCATCTCGACCCATCCCATGAGTGCGATGGTCAGATCCGCCGGAATGACCACGTAAGGATGTGTCCCGCCGCCCTTGACATGCGCATCGGCCACTCGGGACATGTAGGCGTGAAAATCGGCATCCATCGGCTTCGTGGTGCTCCTGGACCACCAGTTCTTGAGCGTCATCTTTCGCTGCGTCAGATGGGAGGCATCCTGGAAGTATCCGGCCGACTCTGGACGGGAGAGCAGGTAATCATAGGCAAGCGTGATCACGCCACCTGCCGCTGGCTGCAGTAGCGCACCGGTCTCACGTAGGATGGCCGCCTCTCTGGCGCCGAAACCCGCAAGCGCCACGTAGGGATGGAACTCGGCGGTTTCATGATGCCCTAGCGGCGCGTCCGGCGTCGCCAGGCAAGGTTGAATGATAATTCCGAGCTGAAGCATGAACTGGTTCATCCATGCCGCCCCGGCAGCGGAGACGGTGGAGACGTCGCAGGTCTTACCCATCGCGTCCAGGATCTCTCCCCGCACCCAGGCAGTGAGAGCGAGAACGAGTTGGGGCGGAAGAGGTATCTGCACTCCCGGAAAGGTCACTTCCTTGCCCCCGAGTTGGCTGATCTCTCGTACGAAATCAGCCAACTCGCCGTCAAACGGTCCAGCGATCGTCCTATCCAACCACTCCTTCAGCAGCGGCTCGCTGACCGGTGGGTCCGACACGCCCATTAGTCGCACGAATTCCGGACGAGCCGTAAGGTATGCAGATATAGCCGTTGGCATACCGTCGATCAGAGCTGACATCTTTTTACCGGTCTCGTGAACGGCCACAGCTTCGTACTCGCCGAATCCGGCGAATTCGGCGAGTGGAGCGAACTCGGGAGTGATCAGCTAATCGGGTCGTTCGATCGTTCGGGGTTCCTCGGTTTGGCTGGTCATGGCCATTCCCCTCTCAGGCGGACACTGAAACGCTCGTGAGGGCGAGAATCTGACAGTGCTTCCAGACCAGACGCCCCGCTGACGTCCCCACCATAACTAGCCGTTTATTACGCCTACGTTGAATGCGCGTGATCACTCGCGACTCAGCGTTAAACTCCGGTTTCCAGCTTTTGAATCTGTGGCTCGGATAACATCAAAGACGCACGTTCGGCCGAAACGGTGTGCTGTCCGCCACCCGCCGGGTCGTGGTCATACCGGCAATACAGCGAGGTCGCGCGGACGGTGGTTGAGCCGCGTCACGCCGCTGTCGGTGACCACCACGATGTCTTCGATACGGGCACCCCAGTGGCCGCGGAAGTAAATGCCCGGCTCGATGCTGAACGCCATGCCGGCTTCGAGCACCAGATCGTTGCCGGCGACGATGTAGGGCTGTTCGTGCACGTCAAGACCGATGCCGTGTCCGGTCCGGTGGATGAACCGTTCGCCGAAACCGGCATTGGTGATCGGCACCCGAGCCGCGGCGTCGACCTGTTCCGCGGTCACGCCCGGAGCGACAGCCGCCACCGCGGCGTCCTGCGCAGCCTGGAGTACAGCGTAGCCCGCGTCGGCGTCGGCGTCGGTCGGCTCGCCCAGGCTGTAGGTGCGGGTGCAGTCCGAGAAATAGCCATCTGGGGTGGGTCCGCCGATGTCGACCACCACCACGTCCCCGGGCGCCAGCACCCGGGCGGAGACGTCGTGATGCGGGCTTGCCCCATTCGGACCGGAACCGACGATGACGAACGCAGCCGCGGTGTGCCCCTCCTCGACGATCGCGGCGGCCACATCGGCGCCGACCTGCGCCTCGGTGCGCCCGACCCGCAGCCACTCCCCCATCCTGGCGTGCACTCGATCGATGGCCTCGCCCGCGGCGGTCAGCGCAGCGATTTCGGCGCTGTCCTTGCGCATCCGCAGCTGCGCCAGCACTGTCGACGCCAGTTTCTGCTGACAGTCCGGCAGCGCGTCGCGCAGTGCCAACACATGCGCCGCCGGCATCGCATCCGCCACCCCGGCTCGGGTTGCCGGCGATCCCGACCTGCGCATCACAGCGGCGACTAAGGCATACGGGTCCTGCCCGTCGGTCCACTCGGCGATCTCCAGACCGAGCTCGAGTACTGGCGTGCCGTCCAGCCCTGGCCGTTCCAGCGCCGGCACCACCAGCGCTGGGTCACCGTTTGCGGGCAAGATCAGGCAGGTCAGCCGCTCGTGGGACGCACCGGCGACGCCCAGCAGGTAGCGCAGATCCGGGCTGGGCGTGATCAGTAAGGCGTCCAAGCCGGCGTCCCGGGTGGCGTTACGCGTGCGGGCCAGGCGGGCGGTGAGGGTCTCGAGCGGGGCGGGCACAACTCCTAGCCTAGGACCGGCCGGGCCCGGTGGCTCTCATTAGGCTCTGCGCACATGGACGCGCCCTTGCTGCTCATCGATGCTGCAAGCCTGTACTTCCGGGCCTACCACGGAGTTCCGGAGTCGATCACTGCTCCGGACGGCACCCCGGTGAACGCGGTGCGGGGGTTCACCGACATGGTCGCCCGGCTGATCGAACAGCGCCGGCCGTCCCGGCTGGTCGCCTGCCTAGACTTGGACTGGCGACCGGCCTTCCGGGTCGCCGCGATCCCCTCCTACAAGGCGCACCGGGTCGCCGAGCAGACCGGGCCCGGTGCGCCCGACGTCGAGGAGGCGCCGGACACGCTGGGTCCGCAGGTCCCGGTGATCCTCGAACTGCTGGCCGCTGCGGGTCTGGCCACCGCGGGCGCGGACGGGTACGAGGCTGATGATGTGATCGGCGCGCTGGTCGCAGCCGAGCGTCGCGACCCTGTCGAGGTCGTCAGCGGTGACCGGGACTTGTTCCAGGTCGTGCGCGCCGAGCCGACTCCGGTGCAGGTGATCTACGTCGGGCGAGGGCTGGCTAAAGCGGAGGTGATCGGCCCCACCGAGCTCGCGAGTCGCTACGGGCTGCCGGAAACTGGCGCCGGGCCCAGCTACGCGGATCTGGCCGCGCTGCGCGGTGACCCGTCCGACGGGCTGCCCGGGGTGCCCGGAATCGGCGAGAAGACCGCCGCCACGCTGATCAGCCGGTTCGGGTCGGTGGAAGGACTGCTGGCGGCGCTGGATGATCCGCAATCGGCGCTCGCCGCAGGGATACGGGCCAAGCTGCGGACGTCACGGGACTACCTGGAGCTGGCCCCCAGCGTCGTGCGGGTGGCGACCGACGCCCCGGTGCGGCGGGATCGCGACGACACGCTGCCCGTAGAGCCCGCCGACCCAGCCGCGCTCACCGCGCTGCGGCACAGGTGGGGCCTGGGCACCGCGGTGGACCGCCTTGTCGCAGCGCTTAGCGCTCAAAGCTGACCCGCGTCCCGCGCGACCAGGTCGCCGGCCTTCTCCCCGATCATCATGATGGTGATGTTCGGGTTGACGGCTGGCAGGAACGGCATGATCGACGCGTCGGCGACGCGCAGCCCGGTGACACCCTTGACCCGCAGCCGCGCATCGAGGACGGCCGCCGGATCGTCCCCGGCGCCCATCCTGGCCGTGCCCGCGGGATGGTAGACGGTGTTGTGTGTCTTGCCGATGTAGTCGACCAGCTCGTCGTCGTTGACCGCGTCCGGGCCAGGTGCCAGTTCCCGCTCGATCCAGCCCCGCAACACCGGCTGCGCGGCGATCCTGCGGGCAAGCCTGATCCCGGCGAGCATCACGGCGATGTCATGGCCCTCGGGATCGGTGAAGTAGCGAGGGTCTACCTTCGCCCGGTCCCGGAAGTCTCGTGATCGCAGCCGGACCGTCCCCCGGGACTTGCCGCGGGTGACGTTCGGTGTCAGGCAGAAGCCGTTGGACGTAGTCGGGTAGCCCCAGCGCACGGTGTTCAGGTCGAAGGGCACGCAGCCGTAGTGCATCATCAGATCCGGACGGTCAAGGCCCGATTCGGTTCGGGTGAACAGGCCGATCTCCCACCACTGTGTGGAGCGGGTGACCATCGGCCGCGATGCCTCCCACATCACCAGACCCTCGACGTGGTCGTCGAGGTTGGACCCGACGCCGGGGCTGTCGACCAGCACGTCGATGCCGACGTCACGCAGGTGCTCGGCCGGGCCGATGCCGGACAGCATGAGCAACTTGGGAGTATCGATCGCCCCGGCGGACAGGATCACCTCCCGCCGGGCGGGCACGGTGGCGTACCGACCCGATTCGAGATACTCGACGGCGGTCGCCCGCTTGTGGGCGTCGAAGAGCACCTGCTTGACCCAGGCGTCGGTGCGTACGACCAAGTTGCGCCGCCGGCCCATGATCGGGTGCAGGTACCCACGTGAGGATGAGACCCGAATATTGTGCTCGTCGGCGTTGATCTGGAAGAAGCCAGCTCCCTCGGTGACCGTGGCGCCCTCGTTGAAGCACACGGTGGGCAACCCGACCGCGGCCGCGGCGGCCAGCACCGCGACACCGCACGGGTCATGTGGTGGGATCTGCCGCAGCATCACGGGGCCGGTGTGACCGTGATGATCGCCGGGACCGTCGTTGTTCTCCAACCGCACGATCAGCGGCCAACAGTCGTCGGCGCTCCAGCCCGTACACCCCAGCGCGGCCCACTCGTCGAGGTCCTCGCGTGGTGTCCAGAACGCGATGCAGGAATTGTGCGACGAGCAGCCCCCAAGCACCCTGGCGCGAGAATGCCGCACGAAGCTATTGCCGTGGGCTTGCGGCTCGATCGGGTAGTCCCAGTCGTAGCCGGAACCGAGCAGCTGCGGCCACCGCTCCAGCGCCAGGATATTCGGGTCGTCGACGTCGGACGGGCCCGCCTCGAGCAGGCACACCGTGACCGACGGATCTTCTGACAGCCGGGCCGCCAGTACGCACCCCGCCGAACCACCGCCGACGATGACGTAGTCGAATCCCTCGCACCCGTTCATGCCGCAATCCTCGCGGCGACCGCTACCCAGATGGCTTCAGGCTCAGTGCGAGCGTCGGACCAAGCCAACCAGCGACGCTGCGGCGAGGATCAGCAGGATGCCCTCGACGAAGAGGCTCACGACCCCGAGAGGCTCGGCCCAGTTGCCGATGTCGTCGGTGTAGTCGGGTAGCCCCGGTCCGCGGGACAGCACATAGCCCACGATAGGGCCGGCGGCGACCCCCAACGAGAGCAGCCAGCCCACCCGTGCTCGGTTGGCCAGCAGCAGCACCGCCGCCACGACGCCCGCGACTTCCAGCGCGTAGTACATGATCTGGACGTATTCCGGGCCTTTCGTGCCGGGCACGCCGCCTTGGTCGAGGACGTGTATTGCGGCCACCGCTAGGCACGCCACGACGCCGACCATCCGCGCAACCAGGCTACTTCCGGTGGCACGACCAGGCCGGGCGGCTGACGGCGGCGTCCCCGCAGCGGGTTGATTCCTTACCGACGGGTCACTTGAACGACTCGTCGAGGACCGCGTTCGCGGGCGGCCGGCCGCACTAGTTTGGGAGCGGTCCATCGCCCCAGCATGCACCGCGAATTTTAGAGCGGTCTTGGAGAATCCTGGGAAGACCGACAATGCGCGCTGCCCGCTGTACCCGGATCCCGGAGGGGACGAAGATGGCCGCTGTGGACTCGATCCCACCGCCCGCTACCGGCGGCTTTCAGCTGCTCCTCGTCGAGGACGAACCTGAGTTCTGCGCCATCCTCGCCGCGCTGTTCACCGACGAGGGCTACCACGTCGATGTCGCTGGCGACGGGCAGCGCGGCCTGCACCTCGGGCTCACGCGCAGCTACGACGTGATCGTGTTGGACCGCGGGTTGCCGGCCATCGAGGGCCTGGACCTGATGAGACAGTGGCGGCGCCACGGGGTCACCACCCCGGTGTTGGTCCTCTCCGCGCGCGGCACCACCGCAGACCGGGTCGCTGGGCTCGACGCCGGCGCCGAAGACTACTTGGCTAAACCCTTCGACGTCGACGAACTACTCGCCCGGCTGCGGGCGCTGCGCCGGCGCCACCTCGACATCGCCCGGACGCTGCCCGTCGGCGGATACCGACTCGACCTCGACACCCGCGAGGTGTCCGCCGCCCCGGACCACACCGGCGCCGGCGCCGGTGTGGTCCGG
>JBBPZY010000062.1:0-17989 GCA_038276315.1 Mycobacteriales bacterium | reverse complement strand
CGCCCGCGGGGGGGGCTGTGTCCTGGTGGGGGTGTGTTCGCATCGGGCACATGTTTGTGGCGCCTTCCGAACACAAACCACGATCACTGTCTCTGAGCTCCAGAAATCAAGGGCCACCGGCCCGAGCGCTACGGTCGGGCGGCATTCTGTAGCTGGGCGCGCAGCTCCGGAGTCAGCAGCTTGCCTGCTCGGTCTACCAGCAATGTCATCTCATAGCCGATCAGGCCGATGTCGCAGCTCGGCGAGGCCAGCACCGCGAGACTGGATCCGTCGCTGATCGCCATGGTCAAGACGATGCCGCGCTCCATCTCCACGACGGTCTGCACGACCCCGCCCGCCTCGAAGCAGCGAGCCGCGCCCTGGGTGAGGCTCACGAGGCCCGAGGTAACCGCGGCTAGCTGATCCGCGCGGTCCCGAGGCAGCCCCGAAGACGGGACCAGCAGCAACCCGTCAGCGGAAACGACGACAGCATGCGCCACTCCGGGCACCTGCTGGACGAAACTATCCACCAGCCAGCCGAACTGGCCGGGCTGGCCCGGATATCGGGGCGTTGCTGTCGTCACTACTGATTCTCCTCGAAAGTTCGCTCGTCGAACGGTCGCTGCAGCGTGTCGGTCCAGGCGAGCTGGTCATCAGGACTGATGTGGGCATGTCTGCCGACGTTCAACCCGCGCTGGTATCTGCTCAGCCGGCCGCGCACGGCGTCGGCGGTGCGGGTCGGCGCGGCGGGTACCGGCGTCGGCAGCACATCGCCGTCCGCACCGGGCACGAGATGCGCGCGCGGCTGCCGCTTGGGCAAGCCGGCCGGCGTGACGTCGTGGTCAACCGGGGCGCGCAGTGCCTGCGCCGCCTGCCACCCCGCGTCAAAGGGGGACGACCACTCGGTCGCAGCGGTAGCTGGCGCGTCGTTCACCGGTGCGGACTGCTGCTCGCGGAACCAGGCCGACACCATTTCGAAAATCTCTTCGCGAACCTCTGCGGCCTGCCCCGCCGGCCCACTGCCCGCCGGCCCACTGCCCGCCGGCCCACTGCCCGCCGGTATCGCGCTACTCGGGAGCAGCGAATCAGCCGGCCGCGCGGCACTATCCAGCGCATCGGTGGTCGCCGCAAGCTGCGCCGACTCGCCAGCCTGGTCGCTTGTGCCGAAGAGCTCGAGCCACTCCTGCTGCGCTGTACGCGGCTGGCTGGACTGTGCCGTGACCACGCCGAGCGAGGCTGGGTTGATCGAGGCTGGGCTGAACAGCTCACCCTCGGTGGCCTCGTCGATCACCGACACCTGCAGCGGCAGCTGCTGTTCGGGCCCGCTCCATCCAGGCGACCCGGATTCGGGCTGCGATGTGCTGCTCGGGACATGATCCATCGGCACCCGGAGGTCGACTGTCACCAGGGAGGGCGGCAACAGCACGGTCGCGGTGATTCCGTTACCACCGAGGCGCTGGCGCAACCGCACCGAGATGCCATGCTGCGCGGCCAGCTCACGCACCACTAACAGCCCCATCTGACCGGAGACTGACACCTCGGCCGCTGGCGCGGCGGCCAGGCGTGCGTTGACCTCCTGGAGTTCGTCAAGAGCGATGCCGCGCCCGGAGTCGGTGATCTCCACCTGCAGGCTCTTGTCTTCGATCAGCGCGCTGGCCAGGGTCACCATGGTGCCCTGCGGCGCGACGCTGGCCGCGTTGTCGAGCAGCTCTGCAATGAGGTGAGCCAGGTCGTTGGCGACCGAGCCGGTCACCATGGCCGGTGGGGATGGGCACACCGTCACCCGCTGATACTGATCGATCTCCGAGACGGCGTTGGTCAGCACATCGAGCATCGCAGTCGGCCCGTCGGCGCCACGGCGGACCGTCCCGCCGGCCAGCACAAGTAGGTTCTCACTGTGCCGGCGCATCCGGGCGGCAAGGCGATCGAGCGCCACCAGGCTACTCGTGATGGCCGGGTCGTGTGTTTGGCTCCGCACCTCGTCGATCAGCTGCAGCTGCCGCTGGACCAGCTGCTGCGTACGACCGGAGAGGTTGACGAACACGTCGTTGAGGCTGCTGCGTCGCTGAGCCTGCTCGGCGGCCAACCGGAGTGCCTGGGCGTGCATGGTGTCGAACGCCCTGGCGACCTGGCCTACTTCCTCCCTGGAGTGCACCGGCACCGGGTTTACGATCGTCTGGCCAGGGCAACAATCAGCACTGCGGAGCTGCTCGGCTGCCTCCGGCAGCCGCCGGTCGGCGACCTCGAAGGCGGCGGTGCGCAAGGCGCGCAGCGGTTGCAACAGCGAGCGCACCACGACGATGAGCAGCGCGACGGCGAGCAGCAGCAGCGCGATGACTGCGGCGCCATCCCAGAACGCCTCGCGCCACGCTCGGTCGCTGCGCGCCGTGGTGTCCTTTCGCAACCCGCTGAGCAGGGGGATCTCTGCCTGGCGGATGTCCTCGACGCTCCCCACCGCCGCGGAGTTCCAGTCACCGGCAACGGTCTCCAGCGGTGCGCCGCGCTGCGCCCGGTCCAACGCGGCAGCCAGCAACCGCTCGCGATCGAGCACTGCTCTAGCGCCGAAGTAGAGCTGCCGCTGCTTCGCAGACACGGCTTGGCCGAACTCCTCGGCTGCGGCGTCGAACCGGGCGTCGGCCGCGCGCAGCGCCGTCTGCTGATCGGCGAGCAGGCCACCGGACAAGATCCCCGCCAGCAATACCGCGTGCTGGTAAGCAGCTTTTTCCTGAGCGACCGCAAGCGCATCGACGCCGTCGACTTGGTGAGCTAACGAGTCCGGTGCCCCGTCCAGTGCTCGACGGTCGAGCTCGAGCAGCGTCGCGATGAGCGCGGAATACGCGACGACGGCGTTGCGCGCGGCGGCTCTACTCGGAATAACGTCGGTCCGCAAGGTGGCCTCACGCAGCGCGGGAAGTCCAGACAGCCGACTCAGCGCGACGGCCGGGGACGGCTCGCCGGCTCGCTGCGCCGCCCGCAGCGTTGCGACAGCGGAATCCACCCGCCGGCCCTGCGCCGACAACCCGACCCGATCCGCAGTGTCGCCGCTGGCGCGCATCGCGGCCACCCGGTATCGCTCTCCCTGCAGTTCGTACACCACAACACCCAGTTGTTGGACGAACCTGACCTGGTCGCTCAGCGCGGCGAAACCCCGTGCCTTGCCCACCAGATCGGTGACCCGCAGTGCCCCGAGCACACCGGCCAGCAGCAGAGGCACCACCAACACAGCGGTAAGTTTGGTGCGCAGCCGCCAATCCTTCAGGCGCCACCGGCCGCCGCGATGTCGCAGCGCCGCCCCACCCGCCCTCAGCATGGCGAACCCAGGGCCAGCAGCGAAGCTTTGCGTAGTCACCTCGTGACGGGTAGTGACGTCAGACGAGCCGTCGGAACGGCCGGAAGGTGGTCTAGCCCGAACTTCATGGCCGGTCACGCTGCGCACTCTCCCCACTCGACGGTCACGCGGGCGTCGCCACCGACTTCCGCATGGCGTGCTCGACCAACGCGATAAGGGCGCTCTTGGTCGATTCCCGCTCCCGGGCGTCGCACGGGACGATAGGTACCCCAGGCCCGATGGCCAGCGCTTCCCGGACGTCCTCAACACTGTGGCTGAGCACGCCGTCAAAGCAATTCACCCCGACAACGTAGGGCAGACCGCGGTCTTCGAAGAAGTCCACCGCCGCGAAGCAGTCGGCCAGCCGCCGGGTGTCCACCAGGACAACCGCGCCGATCGCGCCCCGCACGAGGTCATCCCACATGAACCAGAAGCGATGCTGCCCCGGGGTGCCGAACAGGTAGAGGATCAGCTCCGCATCCAGTGACAGCCGGCCGAAGTCCATCGCGACGGTGGTGGTCGACTTATCGGGAGTAGCCGCGAGGTCGTCGACCGAGGTACTCGCGTCAGTGAGCACCGCCTCGGTGGTCAGCGGCACGATCTCGGATACCGTGCCGACGAACGTCGTTTTGCCGGCGCCAAACCCACCGCCTACGACGATTTTCGCGGATATCACGCTAGGCGGACTATCCGCGCCCGGTCGCGCGGCGGGCGGGCTGGACCGAGCCGGGTCGGGCTTGACCGCTGCCGCCGACGCGCCTCGGTAGGACCGTGACCGATCAGAGTCGACGAAGTCCACTCAACACCCTTTCCATCAAGGCCATATCCGGCGTGTTGCTGGAGCCGTTCGCGCTGCTGTGCACCACGACCAGGCCGATGTCGGCCATGTCAGCGAGCAGAACTCGGACCACTCCCAGCGGCAGGGATAGTAGAGCGGCCACCTCGGCCACCGATCGGGGGTCACGACACAGCTCCGCCACCGCCCGGTGTTCCTCGCTGGTCAGCACCGCCACGTCGTGACCGTGCTCGCTGGTCGATACCAGCGTTTCCACCGCGAGATCGATTACCGGTGCGGTCCGGCCCCCGGTCCAGGTGTAGGGCCGTACCACCGACGCTGCGGCCGCCGGTTCGCTCCATTCAGCAGATCCCGCGGTCGCCGACGTCTGCTGCTGCTGCGCTGGGCGCTGCTGGTCTGCTACCACCGGCTGCGGGGTGGTCGATGACGTCGCCAACCTCTTGCGACGCCCGCCGGAGCGCCAGGGGCCACCGCTGAGGCCGTTCACCAAACCGGCGAACGACTGCTCATCATCGTCATCACCGCTGGGTCTGCTCACTGCCGCCTCAACGACCTAGCGCGCCATGCAGCTCGGTACGCGAGTGCGGGGTGAGCTGCTGACCGACCCGGTCTACCAACAACGTCATCTCATACCCCACCAACCCGATATCGCAGGTCGGTGCCGCGAGCACCGCGAGACTGGAGCCGTCGCTGATCGACATCAGCAGCATGATCCCGCGTTCGAGTTCCACCACCGTCTGCACGACCTGGCCGGCGTCGAAGCAGCGGGCCGCCCCTTGAGCCAAGCTGACCAGCCCGGACGCCACCGCGGCGAGTTGATCGGCGCGGTCCCTGGGCAGGTGCGCCGAAGCGGTCATGGGCATGCCTTCGGCCGACACCACCAATGCGTGCGCCACCCCGGCAACCCGATTGACAAAGTCGTCGACCAACCACCCGAAACGACTGGTTTGCGGCTGCGGAACGATCACTTGGTCTGCCCTTCTGCACCCTGGTGCTCCGGCACCGATCCGGCAGCCTCCTGCTCGAGGTTTCGACGGGTCTGGCGCCCTTCACGGATTCCTTGCTGGTAGCTGGCCAGCCGGCCACGAATCGACTCCGCGCTACGCACCGGCGCGCTCGGGGGTTCAGCCCCACCCGCGGCACCCGGTACCAGCAGGGCCCGAGGCTGGCGCCGCGGCAACCCCATGGCGGTGGTTTCCGCACTCACCGGCATCGCCAGTGCCCCGGCCGCCCGCCAGCCGTCATCCGCGGCGCCCCAGTCCCGCGCCGGGGCACCGGCTGGACGGGTCGCATTCGATGCGGAGATCAGCTGGTCCGATGAGCGGGACTTGCCGGCATCACCGGATTCGGATTCGACCAACGTACGTCCCGGCTGCCGACGCATCAGCGGAGGCGAGCCGGCGGTAGCCGACGCTGTCGCCTTCGTTGCGGCGGCATCCGCGAGCGCCGTATCCGCGGCCGGAGCATCCGGCAACGGCGCATCCGGCGACGAAACCTCCCGCGCCGGCGCTCCCGCTGGCCCGCGCGCCGCTGGCGCAGTCCAGCGCACCGGGACGGCCTCGTGTTCCTTGAACCACGCCGACGCAACGTCATCGAAGATCGGCGTGGAGTGCTGCAGCGTCACCCGTTGGCCCGGTCCAACCGGACCAACGGGGCCAACCGGTCCCGGCACCGTGGCCCGCGCCGGGCGGAACAAATCCGCGCCGGATCCGGCGCCAGGGACATCCACCGGGCCCTCCACCGTGTCGTCCACTGGGCCGTCGACCGGTGGGCTGGCCGGCGGTCCAGGCGGAGCCGGTGGCGGCTGCGCGAGATCCGACATTGACGGTGAACGCTTACTGAGGCGCTGCGGCAGCTCGGGATCGCCGCTAACCTCGTGGCCGATCACCACCGGAGTCTCCACCACGGTCTCCGCGGCGTCTACAGCATCCGCGTCGACGTCGGGCATCACGTCGATGCCGTCGTCCGGCTCAATAGCCGCGTCGGCGTCCGGCTCAACGGCCGCGTCGACGTCCGCGGAAACGTCTGGTCGAGGGACCGGGATCGCGTTGCTGGCACTGGCGGCTACCCGCGCCGCGGCGTCGTCCCGGCCGGAGCCGTTGGATCCGGTCAGCTCGGGGACGGATCCGGCCAGCTCGGGGACGGCTGCCGGGCTCTCGACCGCCTCCGATGCCACCCGCACCAGCCGGGCGGGCATGATCACAGAGGCCCAGACACCCACGTCGCCGTCACCGCGCCGCAGCTGCACCTCGATGCCGTGCCGACCAGCCAACCGGCCGACGACGTAGAGGCCCATCCGGCGCGACACCGAAGCGTCTACCACCGGTGGGGTGGCCAACCGGTGGTTGGCTTCGACGAGCTCCACCTCGGTCATCCCGACGCCGCGATCAGCGACCTCGATCGAGACCGAACCGTCCGCGGTGACGTCACTGGAGACCATCACATGGCTCTCCGGTGGCGAGAATTGAGTCGCGTTGTCCAGCAACTCGGCCAGCAAATGCACCAGGTCGCTCGCCGTCCGGCCGAGCACGAGCACCGCGGGTGGCTGCTGTAGCACGAGCCGCTGGTACTGCTCCACCTCGGAGACGGCGGCGCGCAGAACGTCGACCAATCGAACGGGACGGCCGGACCGGTTGGCCGCATCGGTGCCCGCAAGAACCAGCAGGTTCTCACTGTTGCGCCGCATCCGGGTGGCGAGGTGGTCAAGCTGGAACAGGTTGTCCAGCTGTTGCGGGTCCTGCTCCCCACTCTCGAGCCGGTCGATGAGCTTGAGCTGGCGCTCGACCAGACCCTGCGTGCGGCGCGACAGGTTGACGAAGATGTCGTTGACGTTGGCCCGGAGCCGGGCCTGCTCGCCGGCCAGCCGGACGGCTTGGCTGTGCACCTCGTCGAACGCCCTGGCGACCTGACCGATCTCCTCGCGAGTGCCCACCGGAACCGGCTCGACCTCGGTCTCGGGCAGTTCGCCGTCGCGGATCCGCGCCATCGCCTCGGGCAGCCGACGATCGGCGACGTCCAAGGCGGTGCGCTTGAGGATTCCCAGCGGTCGCAGCAGAGCGCGGGTCACCAAGATGCCGACCAGCACGCCCAACCCCAGCGCGAAGAACAGGATGACCGAGTTCAGGCCGGCCGCGGTTCGCACCTGGTCAAGCAGCCTCTGCGCGGTCTGTTCGATCCGCTGACGCAGGTTCTTCTCGACGGTGTCGATATTGTCGATGACCACCGCGTTGCGCTGATCCCAGTCCTGGGGCGAGGCACCCAGCGGCTGGCCCGCCAGACCGCGGTTGAGCACCAGCTGCAACAGCCGCTGCCGGGACAGCTCAGCGTCCGGACCGACTCCAGCGATCGCGCTGGCCCGCTCAGCGGGTCCCAACGCAGCCCGCAGGGCGTCCTGATCGGTGACCTGCCGGACGGCCGCCGTGCGCAGATCTTCGATCTGACCGGAACCCAGGCGGTTGGTGTACAGCGCTGCCGAGATGATCGCGTGCTGCCGGCTGATCTGCTCGCGACCGGAGAGCAGGGAATGCACGGCGGCAGCGTCGTTGGTGACCGCGACGTCATCGAGCTGGCGGGTCAGCGCGGAATCCAGCTCGATCAGGGGATCGATCGCGTCGCTGTACTCGGTGACCACCACCTCGACCGGGCCGAAGCCCGTGGTCACGCTAGCCCGCAGTGGCCCCAGCGCGCCCAGAGCGGCGAGCGGGGATCGGGTGAAGCCCAATCCGCCCACCTGGCCGGCTGATCCTGCGACCGCCTGCACACTGCTGTCGACGGTGCG
This sequence comes from Mycobacteriales bacterium, assembly GCA_038276315.1. Lineage (GTDB taxonomy): Bacteria > Actinomycetota > Actinomycetes > Mycobacteriales > Pseudonocardiaceae. The sequence goes on along the minus strand of JBBPZY010000062.1, from coordinate 10,108 downwards.
GAACTGCACGTCCAGCGGTCGTCGGTCGCCGGCGCGGCCAGTGGCGACAAACGCCGTAGCCATGTCCCGTTCCCGCTCCACACCGCTGATCAGATCGGACAGCTGTTGCTGCACGTGCACGATCTGGGAGATCCGGGCGTAGCCCGGCGCTGCGCCCGCCTCATCCACGATCCGCAGTACACCGGCGACAAGGGCGACGATGGTCGGCACCAGCAGGACTGCGGCCAGCTTGACCACCACTGGCCAGTTGCGCCAGTACCACCGCGACCGCAGAGTCGTCGGGCCGGTCGGCGCCCCCGCTTTCCCGGGAGGGCTGAGCAGGGCGGTCATCGCGCCGCCGCCGCGGAAGCCGGGCGTCGCGAGCTACTCGCTGGCACGGTGAGGTTCCTCCCAGGGGTCGACGGTGGCCGGGCATCCGGCGCACCACGGGTAACCGCGGTTGTGGGCCATCCCCACCGCACGGAGATAAACGCCTCGAGCACCGAGCCGGATACGCCCGATGTAGGGGATGGACGATACGACGCGCCGAGCCGGACCGTCCCGCCGGTCTCGTTACCGTCCTATCCGACCGCTTACCGTTCTATTCGACCGCTGATCGCGCCAGCCCGTTGGCGGGAAAATACCCGCGCGGCGGAACTTTTATTACCCTGATGGACGTCGGGCACCACGGAAAGTAATTCTGTTCAACCCGGACGATCCATCAGCCATACCTCCAGCGCCTCGGCGGAGTGGGCTCGGACGCACCTGGGATACTGGGCGCAGACCAGCCGATCACCCGACGGCGGCGCTCGCCAACCGGAGGAACTCGTTGAGCTCTTCACCCGAGGCCGGACCGCTCATCGTGCAGTCCGACAAAACGCTGCTGCTGGAGGTCGAGCATCCGGCGGCGGGGCTGGCCCGCGCCGCGATTGCGCCGTTCGCGGAGCTCGAGCGCGCGCCGGAACACGTGCACACTTACCGGGTGACCCCGCTGGCGCTGTGGAACGCGCGAGCCGCGGGCCATGACGCCGAACAGGTCGTCGACGCGCTGGTGCGGTTCTCCCGGTATGCCGTGCCACAGCCGCTGCTGGTCGATGTCGTGGACACGATGGGCCGCTACGGACGACTACAGCTGGTGGCGCACCCGACACACGGGCTGGCGCTGGTCGCACTGGACCGCGCCGTACTCGAGGAAGTGCTGCGCCACCGCAAGCTCGCCCCGATGCTGGGGGCGCGAGTCGACGACGACACCGTACTGGTACATCCCTCCGAGCGCGGCCGGCTCAAGCAGGGCTTGCTCAAAGCCGGCTGGCCGGCCGAGGACCTGGCCGGCTACGTCGATGGTGAAGCGCACGCGATCGAGCTGGTCGAGGACGGCTGGTCGCTACGTACCTACCAGAGCGACGCGGTGACCGGTTTCTGGGCGGGCGGTTCCGGGGTCGTGGTGCTGCCCTGCGGGGCGGGAAAGACCCTGGTCGGCATCGCCGCCATGGCCCAAGCCCAAGCGACCACATTGATCCTGGTCACCAACACCGTCGCCGGCCGGCAGTGGAAGCGCGAGCTGGTCGCGCGTACCTCGCTGTCCGAGGACGAGGTCGGCGAGTACTCCGGTGAGCGCAAGGAGATCCGCCCGGTGACGATCGCTACCTACCAGGTCATGACCCGCAAATCGAAAGGTGAATACCGGCATCTGGATCTGTTCGATTCCCGGGATTGGGGGTTGATCATCTATGACGAGGTGCATCTGCTGCCCGCGCCGGTCTTCCGGATGACCGCTGATCTGCAGTCCCGCCGCCGGCTCGGGCTGACCGCCACCCTGGTGCGCGAGGACGGTCGGGAGGGCGACGTGTTCTCCCTGATCGGGCCCAAGCGCTACGACGCACCATGGCGCGACATCGAGTCGCAAGGTTGGATCGCGCCGGCGGACTGTGTGGAGGTACGCGTCACCCTGACCGACGCCGAGCGGCTACGCTACGCCACTGCTGAGGCCGACGAGCGCTACCGGGTGTGTTCCACCGCCCGGAGCAAGCTAGCCGTTGTGTCGGCCATCATGGAGCGGCACCCGGACGAGCCGACGCTGGTGATCGGCGCATACCTGGAGCAACTTGCCGAACTCGGCGAGGCCCTGGACGCACCGGTGGTGCAAGGCTCCACCCGCAACTCTGAGCGGGAAACGCTCTACGAGGCGTTCCGCCGGGGCGAAGTACGAACGCTGGTCGTATCCAAGGTGGCCAACTTCTCCATCGACCTGCCGGAGGCTTCGGTCGCGGTGCAGGTCTCCGGCACGTTCGGCTCCCGGCAGGAGGAGGCCCAGCGCCTAGGCCGATTGTTACGCCCCAAGGGGGATGGCAGGCAGGCGCATTTCTACTCGGTGGTCGCCCGGGACACCCTGGACACCGACTACGCAGCGCACCGCCAGCGCTTCCTCGCCGAGCAGGGCTACGCCTACCGCATCATCGACGCCGACGACCTACTCGGCCCGGCCATCCCCCAAGTCGACTGACCGCGCGGGTTGCCCGGTACCCGATGATCCTGCCCTCGCCGCGGGCGCGGACCCGCGCGGCCGCTTACGCAGCAACCTGCGGATGATGAGGGCGAGCACGGCAAGTGCGGTAATCGCTGGTAAGGCCCGTTTGGCGACGGCCCCACCGGCGGCTTCGCGGCCTCATCGGTGTCGGTGAAGCGGCCCGATCCGCGATACTGCAGGAGATCGGGCCCAGCCGGACCTCCACGATTCCAGCGAACTCATCACCACTAGCCGACGTGATGCTGGCCCCTGGGAAGCACGGCGCGACCCGCTCGGGATCTAGCAACGCCCGCCCAGACGGTATCGATCGGTGCCGGAACCGTGAACTTGGGCTCGAGCTTCATGCACGCCAGCCTGCCACTTCGGCGGCCGTTCGGCCGCTGAGCGCCCGAGCGGAGCCAACAATCGGTGTTAGCAGCGGAGTGGGTTGCGCAGTGGGGCGCGGGCCGGATCTATGATTGCGGGTGGGATGAATTCGATGATGCACGTGCCTATGGTGCGCTTCACACAGCAGGACGCAATTGTCGGCACTGGATTCGCCATCATCAATCCCGTGCCGACAATGGTGCGCCTGGCACATTCCTGGTGGCCGGTCGCAGCCCGGGAAAGCGCACCCGCGGTCTCGGGCCACGAGCGCTCTGCGGATGGACAGTGGAACGGTCCGCATAGCCCGGCCGACGTCGAGGGGCTCGGATTTCCCACCCAGAACAACAGGAATGATCTTCGCGTCACACGCCCACCGCCTAGCTCCGCTGCGCTGATCAGCGTGCCGTAGTCCAGGGTCGCGACCCCGAGTCCGGTGCGCAGGGCGTCCCAGTCGATGGTGACAGTCAGGTGTGGGGGTCCCCCTGCGGTGTTAGGGCAGTCCTGCGCGGCCCGGGCCAGCCCGCAGACCTCCATCAGGGCATCAGCGTTGCGCGGCGCCGTGCTCCGGTTCAAGGTATCCCTCCAGCCCGAGCCGCCCGTCCACGGCGTTCCCAGAACCGCAGCTCTCCGGCGGCCTAGCTGATTGCGCCTCCTCGCGGGGTGCGGGACCGTCTGGGTCGAGGTGCGCGAGGACGCGCAGGCCGATCTTGTGCAGTGTGGTGGGGTGAAACGACCGGGCATGGTGAGCCAGCTCAGCTTCGGCGGCTTCACGGTCGGGTGCGCTGACCGTGGTGGGGATCGTGCCCATCGTCTCGGTGATCACCTTCACCTGGGCCGGGCCAATCTCACCGGCGGCCAGCGCCGTCGCCGGCAGCAACGGCGCCAAGACCTCACCGCTCAGCGCCCGGCGCGGGGCGAGCTGCCCGGCGTGGGTGACGCGGGTGCCGGCCTCGGTGGGTGAGAGGTTCAGCATCCCGGCCAGGAGTTGTTTGGTGTTGCGGAACCCGGCGGTGGCCGCGATGTTGCGGGATTCCAACTCCGCGACTGCATCCAGCATCACCGGATACACCATCCGCGACACCGATTCGATATCCCGGACCTGATCCAGCAACCCCGCATCGTCGCAGTCAATGATGGACTGACGCCATTGGTCGAGGCAAGTGGCCATCACCTGCCTCGGATCCAGCAGCGTCTCTATCACGGGATCATTGTCGCACCTACCCCTGACAATCTCGGAGGTTCACCAGAGCCGCCGGAACGAGAATTTTGCTGATCCCGACTGGCGCTCAGCATCGGGTGATCCCCTCGACCATCGGAGTTCGCCACGATACTGCGCTTGGACCCATCAGCCCGCCGCATCCATTGGCTATGGGTGGTAATCGGTGTGTCGTCTTGCCTCATCAACCTGGTCCAGACCGGCACCTGGCACAATCCTGAGACCCGAACTCACCGAAGGAGCCAAGGACCGGCACCGGCGCTGCGGTGGCCGCTGTGAGAGCCAGACACGCGAGCTCGATAGCGAGCGATCAGAGTCCGGACAGTGAGTCGCCGAACTTCTCGCGGAGCTGGTCAAATGCCCGGTGGGGGTGTGCCTCGTGCAGGTACTCACGGATCAGCGCGGCACAGGTACTCGGTTTGTGCTGCTCGGTGTCGAGCTCGATGTCGTAGAGTGCGTGCGCATGAACGGCGGCCAGCTGAGCAGCTGCCTGCCCGATCTCGCGGTCACCACGAACTCGTTCTCGGCGCACGAGCTTCTCAGCGGAGCAGCGGACTCCGACGAACACCACATCGAAGGGACGTAGCACCGCGAGGCAATCGAGCAGTCTCCAGCGTTCGCTGAGCACGTAGTCCGCGATGACGTTGTTGCCAGCCTCGGCCATGCCCACCACCGCTCGGTGGAAGCCTGCCCGGGTCTGCTTCAAGACGCGGTCCAGTTCGCTGCGGCTCAGGCGTTGGGTGGGTTCCTTGGCTCGCATTGAGTTGATGGCGTCGACGGACAGGTGGAAGTACGGAGGGGCAAGGAGAGGCAGCAGCGCCTCGGCGATTGAAGTCTTGCCCGAGCTCGAGGTGCCGTTCAAGAAAATGATCTGCCCGCGGTGAGCGATGGCCACGGCTGTGCTCCCTGATGGGCACTGTCTAGGTAATGGAGCGGCTGGTTCACTCGGTCGGGCAGCAGGTCGCTGCCCGCAACCTCGGGGTGATCCGCTTCTCCAGACCGAATGGTTCGTAATGTTGGTGAAGGACACCCTCGAAGGCCGCGGCGATATCCTCGGTGGCCCAGCCCGCGCAACGCAGCACCGGCTCCTTGATCGCGGGTTGACGCACGATGTGCAACTGGTCCCCGGTGCATCGGATGAGCTGCCCGGTGATCCCGCCGGCGAGATCCGACAGCAGGTAAGTGATCAGTGGTGCTACCCGATCGGGAGTGCGCTCGTGAGTGCAACGAGATTGGGCGGCCGGGGAACGCTCCACCAATCGGGTCCAGGCCAGCGGGCAGACGCCGTTGACCCGAATCCCCACCTCCTCCAGATCCAGCGCCCAGGAGTAGGTCAGCGACGCGACCGCGCCTTTAGAGGCCGAGTAGGCACCCGCACGACGCTGACCGAACGACGAGCCCGACGAGATGTTGACGATCGATCCAGCGCCCTGCGCGCGCATGACCTTCGCCGCCGCGATGCCGCAATAAAGCGTACCCAAGACGTTGACTTCGATGACGTCTCGGGCGGCGCAACTGTCTTCCTCCCAGGGCAGAACCTCGTGGGGGCCGAGTGCGGCGTTGTTCACCAGACCGTCGATCCTGCCGAATTGCTCCAGGCACTGCGCCACGATCGCGCTAGCCTGATCCGGATCGCGAACCGACGCGGCATTGGCCACCGCCCGGCCGCCCAGCTCCACGATCCGGTCTGCGACCGCCTCGGCCCGTTCAGCGTCGACATCGTTGACCACGACGCAGGCTCCGGACCGAGCGGCGTGGCGCGCATAAGCCTCGCCCAAACCGCGGCCGGCTCCGGTGATAACGACCGCCTTGCCATCAAGAATGCCCATCGGTGCCCGCCCTTCGGGTTGACCGGACCTGATGGACCGGCGGTTGCCATCAGTCTGCGGTGGCAACGGCACCGGGACAGGTCAAGGCTCCATGAAAGGGCGCGGCCCAGCGCCGAACGGGTGCGGCCGATCGGCCCAACAGGTCCGTCCGGCTACTCAACAGTGAGTATCAGCGGACCCTCGGCAGTCACGGCGATCGAGTGTTCCCAATGCGCAGCGCGGCAGCCGTCAACGGTCACCACAGTCCAGCCGTCGCCGAGTTCCTCGGTCTTGTCACTGCCCGCGGTGAGCATCGGTTCGATCGCCAAGGCCATGCCCGGCACCAACCGGGGGCCGCGACCCGGGCGGCCCACGTTGGGCAGAAACGGGTCCATATGCATGGCGGTGCCGATCCCGTGGCCACCATAGTCGGCAACGATCCCGTAGGACGTACCGTGCCCGGCGGCGGCGGCCAGCGCTGAGGTCTCCACCGCATGCGAGATGTCGGTCAGCCGGCCACCGGGTTGTGCCGCCGCGATTCCGGCCTCCAACGCCGCCCGGCAGGCCGCCGACAGCTGGCTGTCGGCTTTCGTGACGGTCCCGATGTGAACTGTCACCGCGGCATCGCCGTGCCAACCCTCGAGGATCGCACCACAGTCCAGGGAGAGTAGGTCGCCGTCGGCGAGCACCTGCTCGCGGCTGGGGATGCCATGCACTACCTGCTCGTTGACCGAACTGCAGATCGACCCGGGGAACCCGTGATAGCCCTTGAACGACGGTATCGCCCCCGCGTCGCGGATCGATTGCTCCGCCAACTCATCCAGCTCACCGGTGCTGACCCCAGCGCGGGCATGGCATTCGAGCAATCGCAGTGTCCGGGCGACCACCGCTCCGGCAGCGCGCATCGCCTCGATTTCACCGGCAGACTTCAGCTCGATGCTGGCCTTACCCCGTAACCGTCGCACCGCAGCACGCACCCCGCCCCCGGTCATCGCACGCTCGTCACGCCCGTGTTCGCAGCGCGTGCAGCGCCCGGGCGGTTACCTCTGGCACCGAACCGACCGCTGGCACGGTGACCAACCGATCGGCGTAGAAGCTCAGTAGCGGCGCGGTCTCCTCGTGATAAAGCTGCTGGCGGTGCCGGATCACGTCCTCGGTGTCGTCGTCGCGCCCGCGGGCCAGTAGCCGCTGCATCACCTGATCCTCGGGTACGTCGAACTCAAGCACCGTGTCGATCTCGCAGTCACGCTCGCGCAGCAGATTTTGCAGCACCTCGGCCTGGCCGACCGTGCGGGGAAATCCGTCGAGCAGAAACCCCGCCCGGCACAAATCATCGGTAAGCCGCTGCGCGACCATCGCGTTGGTGACCTCGTCGGGCACCAACGCACCGGCATCGAGGTACTGCTTGACCTCCCGACCTAGCTCGGACCGGCGGTCGACATGAGCTCGGAACAGATCTCCGGTGGAGATGTGCGCTACACCGAGCTCCGCGCTGAGCACGGTGGCCTGAGTCCCTTTGCCCGCGCCTGGAGGACCGACGATGAGGATTCGCACTAGCGCAGGAACCCTTCGTAGTTGCGCTGCATCAGCTGGCTTTCGATCTGCTTCACCGAATCCAGGCCCACCCCCACCATGATCAGAACCGCGGTACCACCGAAGGGGAAGTTCTGGTTCCCCCCGTTACCGGTCATGTCGAGGAACAGGTTGGGCAGTACCGCCACGATGCCCAGGTACAGCGACCCCGGCAGGGTGATACGGCTGAGCACAAAGTTCAGGTAGTCGGAAGTGGGGCGTCCGGGTCGGATACCCGGGACGAAACCGCCGAACTTCTTCATTTCCTCAGCACGTTCTTCGGGGTTGAAAGTGATCGCCACGTAGAAGTAGGTGAAGAATATGATCATCAGGAAGTACAGGCCGATATGTATCCAGCTGGACTGATCGACCAGGTAGCGAGTGATGAACGTCTGCCACCAGCCCGGTTTGCTGGTGGACGAACTGGTCAGCTGCGCGATGAGGGAGGGAAGGTAGAGCAGCGACGACGCGAAGATGACCGGAATGACGCCGGCTTGGTTCACCTTCAACGGTAGGTAAGTGGAGGTACCGCCATACATGCGGCGACCGATCATCCGTTTGGCGTACTGCACCGGAATCCGTCGCTGGCCCTGTTCTACGAACACGACACTGGCGATGATCGCCAGGCCGAACACGCACACCAGCAGGAACACCAGCAGGCCCTGCGAGTCCAGGATGTTCTTGCCCTCAGCGGGGATGCGCGCGGCGATCGAGGTGAAGATCAGCAGAGACATACCGTTGCCGATCCCGCGTTCCGTGATCAGCTCGCCCAACCACATGATCACCCCGGTACCCGCGGTCATCACCACGACGATGATCACCAGGTTGAATACCGACTGATCCGGAATCGGTGGCAGCGAGCAGCCGGAGAACAGCTGACCGCGGACCGCCAGCGCCACGATGCCGGTGGATTGCAGGATAGCCAGCGCGATCGTCAGATACCTGGTGTACTGCGTGAGCTTGTTCTGACCGGACTGACCCTCCTTCTTCAGCACTTCGAAGCGAGGAATCACGACCGTGAGCAGCTGAATGATGATGCTCGCGGTGATGTAGGGCATGATCCCTAACGCGAACACCGACAGCCGCAACAATGCCCCGCCGCTGAAGAGATTGATCAGCGAGTAGACGTTCTGATTGTCGCCGTGCTGCACCTGGTTCAGGCACTGATTGATATTAACGTAAGAGACCCCGGGTGAGGGCAGCGTGGCACCGGCCCGGTAGATCACCAACATGCCGAGCGCGAACAGGATCTTGCGGCGCAGATCCGGTGTCGCAAGGGCCGAACGGAAGGCGCCGAGCACTCCTACCTCCTGGGCACGGCCGTAACGAGGCCGTCGATCATGGACCGGCGGTCGCATGGCCGGGGGCGGCGACCGAGCGGTGCAGGCGGACCTGACAGCGGATGCCAACTGGCTCGCCCACGCATTGAGCCCGACTCTAACAGCCGGGCAGGACTGTCATAACGAGAGCCCGCACGGGCGAGCTCCGCCTACAGCTCGATGCTGCTACCGCCCGTCGCGGCGATTTTCTCCCGCGCGGAACCAGAGAAACGCTGCGCACTGACCTGCAACGTCACCCCGCCGATGTCGCCGTCGCCGAGCACCTTGACCGGCAGACCCTTGCGCACCGCACCAACGGCTACGAGCTGGTCGGGCCCCACGGTGCCGCCAGCGGGGAACAGTCGAGCGAGGTCGCCGACGTTGACTACCTGGTACTCGGTGCGGAACCGGTTGCGGAAACCCTTGAGTTTGGGCAGCCGCATGTGGATCGGCATCTGCCCGCCTTCGAAAGTAGCCGGCACGTTCTTGCGAGCCTTGGTGCCTTTGGTACCACGACCCGCCGTTTTACCTTTCGAACCTTCACCACGGCCAACCCGCATCTTGGCGGTCTTCGCGCCTGGCGCTGGGCGCAGGTGATGAATCTTGATGCTCACTTCGCAGTCACCTCGTTCGGGACTTCCTCCACCGCCACCAGGTGACGGACGGTGGCAATCATGCCGCGGACCTGGGAGTCGTCCTTTTTGACCACGGACTGCCGGATCTTACGCAGTCCCAGCGAGCGCAGCGTCTCACGGTGATTGCGCAGGCTACCGATGGTGCTGCGAACCTGGGTGATCTTCAGATCAGCCACTTCACACCCCCATTCCGGCGGCCCGCGCCCGCAACATGCCAGCCGGCGCCACGTCCTCCAGCGGCAGACCGCGGCGAGCGGCCACCTCCTCAGGACGCTGCAATCCCTTCAGCGCAGCCACCGTGGCGTGCACAACGTTGATCGCATTATCACTGCCCAGCGACTTCGAGAGCACGTCGTGCACGCCGGCGCACTCCAGCACCGCGCGAACCGGACCGCCCGCGATGACCCCAGTACCTGGAGACGCGGGACGGAGCAGCACAACTCCAGCCGCTGCCTCACCGGTGATCGGGTGCGGGATGGTGCTGGCAATCCGGGGAACCCGGAAGAAGTTCTTCTTGGCTTCCTCCACGCCCTTCTGGATCGCCGCTGGCACCTCCTTGGCTTTTCCGTAACCGACGCCGACCATCCCGTCGCCGTCGCCCACCACGACCAAAGCGGTGAAGCTGAAGCGCCGGCCGCCCTTGACCACCTTGGCCACCCGGTTGATCGCGACCACCCGCTCGAGGT
>JBBPZY010000061.1:0-3307 GCA_038276315.1 Mycobacteriales bacterium | reverse complement strand
TCGAGACGATCACCGGTGTAGGAACCGTGATCATCTCGAGGGTCGTGCCCGATCCCACGCAAGACGCCTCAAACGGCGTTTCTACCCAAACAGCCCTAACCAGCCAATACGGTCATATCCCAAACATGACGGAGCCCTGGCAGGGCGACAGCCGCGAAGTCGGGCTCGACCGGATGGTCGCTTATGGCTTCACCATCGTTCGCGAGATCCAAAGCAGGTCGTGGCCAGCCGCGAGCGCCAACCTCGAATACGCGGCGGTCTGGGGCAGCCGCCGAGCAATCCCGGCAGCCGTGCCACGGGTGGCCGATGATGTTGTCGTAGAGCGGATCTCGACGCTACTGGAGCCTGCGGGGCGCGTCGACGGCGCGCCTATCCGGCTTGCGGAGAATGCCGGGAGCGCGTTTCAGGGGTGCATCGTCTTGGGTATGGGCTTCGTGCTGGAACCCGAAGAAGCCGCTGCCTGGACCGAGGCCGACCCGAGGAACGCAGAAGTCCTGTTTCCTTACCTCAACGGCGAAGACCTCAATTCCCGACCGGACGGCTCGCCCTCCCGCTGGGTCATCGACTTCAACGAACGAGCCGACCAGGACGCGCAGCGGTTCCACGAGCCCTGGAATCACGTCGAGCAGCATGTTCGATCAGTGCGCGCCAGGAGCGACGCCACCAAGTATCCGAGGATGGTTTATGAATGGTGGAAGTTCTGGAATGCGAGGACAGCCATGCGGAAGGCGATTGCAGGGCTGGACGAAGTGCTCGTCATCGCGCTGGTGAGCAAGACGGTGATGCCGATGCGAGTACCAACTCGCCAGGTGTTCAGTCACAAGCTGGGGGTCTTCGCCACCGACTCGTTGATCAGGCGGTGTTGTCGTCGAGCCTGCACCAGACGTGGGCGATCAAGTACGGCTCCACAATGCGAGCTGATGTCAACTACTCGCCTTCAGATGTCTTCTCGACCTTCCACGACCGAAGCCGACCGAGCGGCTGGCCGAGATTGGCAGGACGCTGGACACCGAGCGGCGGGAGATCATGCTACGTCGCAACGGGCTTACCAAGCTGTACAACCTGGTCAACGACCCGGATATCGCCGACTCCGCTGACACCGACGTGGCGCGCATGCGGGAGATCCACGTCGAGCTCGACCAGGCCGTTATGGACGCCTACGGCTGGAGCGATGTGCCGCTGGAACACGGTTTCCACACGTACCGGCAGATGCGCAGGTGGACGGTCAGCCCGACAGCACGCGTCGAGATCCTGGACCGCCTGTTGGAGGAGAACCCCCGCCGGGCCGCGACGCAGGGCGAGGCACCGCCCCCGGTCGACACCGACGACGAAGCAGCCGACGAATGAGCAGCGGGGCCACCGTTGGCCGGGATTGACCAGTCGAATTGGACTGTCATAGTCCGCGGGTGCTGGCGTGTCGCAGGACGCGGTCGGGCCGGCTCGGACCGGTGCCTGCTGGTGCGTGTGCTTGCTCCGGCGTTGCTCCATCTAGTGGAGAGTGAGCGGTCAGGCCGCGGTGGAGCGTGGATCACCGGGAAGCCGGAGGGTGATATCGGTGTCGTCCAAGGAAGCGACAATCTTGACCGTGCCCCCGAGCGCGGTGATGTACCCGCGCACGCTGGCCACGGTCAGGCTGTCCACTTCGCCGCGCTCCATCGCGCTGACCCGAGCCTGGCTCACCCCCATCGCGTCAGCCAGCTGGGTTTGGGTCATCCCCGCCTTAGCGCGCAACTCCGCCAAACGGTAACCGGCGACATGGGCGTCTTGCTCGATCTGGGCCCGGGTAAGGGCCTCCTGGGTCACTCGCCCGGACTCCAAAGCCTCGGCGCGCACCTGCTCCCACGGAATCAACTCAGTCATCTCCTGTCCCTGCTTTCAGGGCTGCGACATGGTCGGCGAACCGCCGCTCGGCCAGCGGGATGGCACGCTGGTACCAGCGCGTCCACTCCCGTGCCTTATCGCCGGCCACCAACAAGACCGCCTGTCGCTTCGGGTCGAACGCGAACAAGATCCGTACCTCGCTGCGGCCCGATGATCCCGGGCGCAACTCCTTGAGGTTCTTCACCGCGCTGCCGGTCAGCGTGTCGGCCAGCGGACGCTGCAGGGTTGGCCCATGCTCAGCCAGAGCGTCGATCGCGGCGAACACGCACGCTGTGGTCTTCTCATCCAGGGCCCGCATCCATGCCTCGACCTCCGGATGCATCAGCACTGACCAACTCACGACCACAATGATAACATATATGTTGTATTTGCAGCTCAAGTGGTCCAACTGATCGGTATCCAGACCACTTTCCCCGGCGCTTTACCACCGAGCGCGAACTAAACGGCGAAGACGGGCCGAGCACTCGAGCGGTCTGTGCTAGTCGGAGGTGGCGGCCAGCACGAACGCCCGGGTCAGGACAGGGTTGGCTCCAAGCCGGGCTCGCTGGTTGCCCCCGTAGCGGGGTCAGAGGTTAGCAACGGTAGCTGAGTGCTCCGATGAGCGGCTCGGGGGTGGCGGCGACCTTGGATGATCATCGCATGGCTCGATAAGTCACTGACCCCGGTCTCGGAGTAGGAGTCCGAGACCAGCGCCGCGTGGACGTCGATGTAGTCGCGGATCTGTCTCCGCCCTCACAAGGCGAGCATCTTCCCTGCCACCGCGTCGTCGCGATCCAAGACGGGGCCGATGTCGAGCAGCGCTGGCCGATTGCCTCGCCAGTCGTAGGCGAGTTCGACTCGGACCGGGTCGTCGCCGCCCACGAGCAGCCGTGCGAACAGTTCGGCCCGGCGTACGACATCGACCGCGTGCCCGGCTTGGGTATATGCCTCGGTGATCGCCTCAATCGCCTCGGTGAACTCGTCGGGTTCGAGACGGTTGGTGAACAGGTCGACGTCCTCGCTGGGTCTGTCGATCAAACCATGAGCTGACAGCGCGTACCCCCCGGCGAGGGCAAACCCGTACCGCCCCACCGCCGCGAGTCCGATCCGGGCCAGTTCGGCATGCCGTTGGTCCACCGATGATTAGGCGACCGCGCGGCCGGCGAGCTCGGAGAACCGGTCTTCCCACGCTCGGCGGCATCGTTGCGGCAAGGTCAGTCGCGGCCAGAGTTCGGCCAGCAACCCGCGATTCAGGTACTCGGCAAGTCGGTTGCGGAGTTAGCCTCCTGGACCACCATTTCGTACAGCAGCCGACGCTGATCAGAGTCTCCGACATCGAATGTGCGTCGCGGTCCCCACGCCAAGGCCCTCGGCAGCGTCACATCACCACGAACCGGGCCGGTGAGCTCGTCCAGCGCGCCGGGAAGGGCGTACGGGCGCACGTCGA